>DASXWV010000041.1:0-61736 GCA_036503495.1 Gaiellaceae bacterium | reverse complement strand
CCGCTCCCGGCGCCGGCAAAGCCGGCACCTCCGCTCCCTGATGAGCTCCGGCAAGCCTACGCTCATGCCCGCTCCGGCAAGTAGGCTCATTCGCGGATCTGCTTCGACAGTCGTGGATCCAGCCGGTCGCGCAGGCTGTCGCCGAGGAAGTTGAAGCCGAGGACCGCGGTCATGATCGCGAGGCCGGGGAATGTGCCGATCCACCAGCGGGTGAAGTTCAGCGCGCCCGACGCGACCATCGAGCCCCACTCGGCGGTCGGCGGGCGCGGGCCGAGGCCGAGGAACGACAGTGCGGAGAGCAGCAATACCGCATTGCCGAGCTCGAGCGTCGCGAGCACGAAGACGGGGCCGGAGATGTTCGGCAGCACGTCGCGGACGAGCGCGCCGCGCGCCGACGCACCGAGGAGTCGCGATGCATTCACGTAGTCCTCGTGACGCACCGTCAGGACGGCGCCGCGCACGACTCGTGCATAGAGCGGCCACGAGACGAGCACGAGCGCGAGCACGGCGTTGCGGAGGCTCGGCCCGAATGCGGCGGCGACCGCCATTGCGAGGATGATGGTCGGGAACGCGAAGACGAGATCGACGACGCGCATGACGGCGGCGTCGACCTTGCCGCCGAAGTAGCCGGCGAGCGCGCCGAGCGTGCCGCCGAGCATGAGCGCGAGCGCGACGATCACGAGCGCAAGCGGGATCGAGATCCGCGCGCCGTAGATGACGCGGCTCAAGATGTCGCGGCCGAGATCATCCGTTCCGAACAGGTGATGCACGTTCGGCGACACGTACATGGACGTCGACACGGGCTTGTCAGGGTCGTACGGAGCGACGAGGGGAGCGAAGATCGCAACGACGATCCACCCGACGACGACGACGAGCCCGATCATTGCGACCGGCTGCCGCCAGACGGCATCGTCCGAACGGAGCGCCGAGCGCAGCCGGCGGCGCGTCGCCGCGACGGTTGCCGCCGCGGCGCTCACGTGACGCGAATTCTCGGGTCGATGATCCCGTAGAGGATGTCGACGACCAGGTTGACGATGACGTAGACGATGGCGACGAACAGGCTGACGCCCATGATCGCGCGCAGGTCGAGCGACACCGCACTGTGGTACGCGTACTGCCCGACGCCGGGCCACGAGAAGATGCTCTCGACGAGCACGGTTCCCGACAGCAGGCTCCCGAAGGCGAGCCCGCTGACGGTTATCACCGGCACGAGCGCGGCACGCAGCGTGTGGCGGAAGAGGACGACGCGCGCCGGCAAGCCCTTGGCGTGCGCCGTGCGCACGTAGTCGTTCTCGAGCACCTCGAGCACGGCCGACCGCGTGAAGCGCGTGAGCAAGCCGACGATGTACGCGGCGAGCACGCACACCGGCAGCACCAGGTGTCTCGCTGCGTCTCTCGCGATGCTCCACTGGCCGTGCAGCATCGCGTCGAGCGTGTAGAGCCCGGTCGTCTTCGGCGGCGGGAGGTCGATCGGGCTCAGACGGTCACCGCTCGGAAACCAGCCGAGCTTGAAGAAGAACACGTAGAGCGCGATGATCGCGAGCCAGAAGGGCGGCGTCGAGAGCCCGAGCAGCGACACCACCCGCACGCCCTGGTCGCTCGGCTTGCCGCGCCGGACGGCCGCGAACGTCCCGAGCGCGACGCCGACGACGGCCGCGAGCAGCATCGCCGGGATCGCGAGCTCGAACGTCGCCGGCACGAACTGCTCCAGGTCATGGAGGACCGGACGGTGGGTCTGCTCCGACGTCCCGAGATTTCCGTGCGTGAGGTTCTTCAGGTAGTCCCAGTACTGCACCGGCAGCGGCTGGTCGAGGCCCCATGTCTTCCGGAACGCCGCGATCGCCGCGGGGTCGCCGAGCGCCTGATCCGAGAGGTTCGCCGTCACCGGGTCGGCGGGCACGACCTGGACGAGCAGGAACGCCACGAGCGTCGCGCCGAGCGCGAGCAAGACCGCTGCCGAGAGGCGTCGCCCGAGAAACCGTGCGTAGCCGCGTCTCATCGTCGATGATCGCGCGGGGCGGCGCGCCGCCCCGCGCTGACACTCCTATTTACCTTTCCACCGCAGCGTTCGCAGGTCGGTCCGCCAGCCGGCGACCGTGACGTTCACGCCTCCGAGCTGCGCCGCGCCGACGGCGACGGCCGACGTCTGGAACATCGGGAAGATCGGGCTGTAGCCGTTCAGCTGCTTCTGGAACAGGATGTAGTCCTTGATGCGGCGTGCCGGGTTCGTGTCGGTGTTCGCCTTGTTCGCCCAGAACACCACCGTCTTCGGCGCATTGTCCTTCGTCCAGCCGGCGCGCAGCCCGACGACCTCGCCGGGGGCGAACGGGAACCACCCCGACGGATCGGGCGTGTTCGACTGCCACGGCGTGATCCCCATCTCCGACTTCCCGCTCCGGTATTGCGCGAGGAAGGAACCGATCGGCAGCGGCACGAGGTTGATGTTGAGACCGACCTCGTTCAGGTCGGCTTTGATCTTCGCCGCGACCGACCCGAAGTCGATGCCGTCGAACGTGATCGTCGGGTAGATCAGGCTTGCGCTTGGATTGGCGAGGCCGAGCGCCTTGACCTGCGCCTTGGCCTTCGTGACGTTCCGCTTGATCGCGGACTTCATCGGCAGTGCCGCGACGTACGACGACGGGATAACGCCGGGCGCCTGCTTCGCGCCGAAACCGGCGAGCGAGACGAGCCCCTGGTAATCCAGGCCGTACCGGACGGCGGCCCAGAAGTGCGGATTCGAGGTCGTGCCGGAGACGGCCCGGTCGGCGTTCGCGTAGAGGAACCACTGGTCGACGGTCGCGGACGCCCGCTTGAGGCTCGACGGGAGCCCGGTGAGCAGGTCGCCGGCGAGGTCGGTGACGAGCTGGCTGTCGCCGCGCTGGATGTCGAGCTTCTGCCGGTTCGCGTCTGCGTTCCGCAACACGATTCGCGAGAAGGCGGGCTTCGGCTTGCCCCAGTAGTTCGGGTTCGCGGTCAGGACGACCTGCGACGAGACGTCGAAGGTCGTGACCGTGTAGGGGCCGCTGCCGGCCGACTGCTGGTTGAGGAACGACTCCGCCTTGTCGCTGGACGATGCGTCGGCGCCGCTGACGCCGCCGTGCGCCTGCAGCGCCTTCGCCTCGGCGATTCCGAACGGCGGGCTGGGCAGTACGTACGGCAGGCCCGGATACGGGTGATCGGAGGTGATCGTCACCTGGTAGGGGCCTTGCGCGGTGATCGTGACGCCGTCGAGCAGGTTCGAGTTGCTGCTCTTGATGTTCTTCATCCGGTTGAGCGAGAACACGACGTCGGCCGACGTCAGCTTCGACCCGTCGGAGAACTTGACGTTGTGACGCAGCTTGAAGACGAACTTCTTCGCATTCGCCGACTGCTTGTACGACTGCGCGATCTGCGGCACCGGCTTCTTGACGTTCGAGCCGACGAACGTGAGCAGGTTGTCGTAGACGGCGTGCAGGACGATCGAGCCGGTCGGCTCGAAGACCTTCGCCGGGTCGGCCGTCTTGATCACGAAGGCGGTGTCGACGACGAGCACCGGCGCAGCAGTCGCGCCGCTGTGCGTGGCAGTCGCCCCGCTCGCCGTCGCCGAGATGACGAAGAACGCGGCGAGGAGTGCCGCCGCCGCCGCTCGCCTGGAGGTGCGAAGCGTGTTCATCAGGTCGCGCGTTCCTTTCTGCTCGGTGTTTCGGCCTAGACGGCTGCCGGTTCCGCGCGCCCCGACGCACGGACGACCGATGCCTCGTGACGGAAGATCTCGCCGCCCTTCATGACCAGCCGTACGTCCGCGAGCGCCGAGATGTCTTCGGTCGGATCGCCGCCGACGGCGATCAGGTCGGCGTGCATTCCCGGTGCGGGACGGCCCAGCTCGTCGTCGACGCCGAGCAGCTCCGCCGCCCGGATCGTCGCCGCGCGAATGACGTCGAGGGGCGACATTCCGGCCTCGACCATGTACTCCATCTCGCGCACCGTCCCGTTCGATCCTTCGAACGGCTCGGCCGGCAACATGTCCGTGCCCATCGCAATGCGCACGCCGGCTTCGATCGCCGTCTGCAGCGCCGTGAAGTGGCGCTCACCCGCGGTGAGCGCGCGCTCGACCATCCACTCGGGCGCGCCGATCTTGTCGTAGAACTCGCGACAGCGGCTGACGACGATCGTGGGCACGAGCCACGTGCCGTGCTCGACCATCTTCTCCGCCACCTCGCGCGTGAGGAAGTAGCCGTGCTCGATGCAGTCGATGCCGGCGTCGATCGCCTCGGAGATGACGCCTGCGGGCCCTGCGTGTGCGGCGACCTTCTTGCCCCACCCGTGGGCGACCGTCGTGACCGCGCGCATCTCCTCGATGTCGAGCTGCGCGGTGTCGATGGTCTCGTGCTGCCCGGCGATGCCGCCGGAGATCATGATCTTGATCAGGTCGGCGCCGAGCTTGAGCTGGCTCCGAACCGCCTTGCGCAGCTCGTCGGGGCCGTCGGCCTCCAGGCCTCCCGCCGGGCCGTGGCCGTGACCGCCGGTGCAGATGATCGGTGCACCCGCCGTCCAGATGCGCGGGCCTTCGATCTGGCCGCGCTCGACCGCGTTCCGGACGGCGAAGTCGGTCTGCGCGTACTCGCCGACGAGCCGCACGGTGGTGACGCCTGCGCGGAGCGTCTCCCGCGCGTTCTGCGCCATCCGCAGCGCCCGCGCCGCGGGTACCTCGCCGGCGAGGTGGGTCATCCCCGGCAGGACGAGGCCGAAGTGGACGTGCATGTTCATCAGCCCCGGCAGCAGATACGCGCCGTCGAGATCCCAGACGGCGGCGTCGCCGGCCGCGGCCGTGAGCTCGTCAGCGTCGCCGACCTCCGCGATGCGCCCTTCCTCGACGAGAACGGCGCAGCCGCGCCTCGGCACGTCATCGAGTGGATCGACGAGCGTGCAGTTGAGGAGCAGAGTCCTCCGACCGTTCACCCCGAGAGGCTCCAGACCCATTCGCGCCGATGCTCTACGGAACGCTTCGACGAAACAACTAAAAGTTCGGACGTTTTCACCGCAGCAGCTCTTCGATCTTCCCGCGCACGACACCCCATTCGGGCGCAGCGGGGTCGACCGGCTCGAAGTGCCCGGCGTCGGGCAGAGGCACGAGCTCGACGTCGCCGCCGGCAGCGCGGGCCGCGTCGGCCGTCGACTCGTTGGGCCCCCAATGGACGTCGGCCGTGCCGCAGGCGAGGACGGTGCGCACGGGCCACGGCAGATGCCGCCGCGGCGACGCCTGCTCCCAGCGGTCGGGCACCTCGTCGGGGCCGCCGCCGAGCAAACGCGCGATCAGGCCGTGGTCGTCGCCGAGCTCCGCGAGCCTGTGCATGTCGACGACGCCGGCGATCGAGACGACCCCTCGCAGGGGAATCTCCGTGTGCAGCGAGCTCCAGACGGCGAGGTGGCCGCCGGCGGAATGGCCGATCACGACGACGCGGTCGAGATCGAGCGGGTGCTCACGCGCGAGCTCGCGGACGTGGGCGAGCGCGCGGAGGACATCGTCGCCCGTCCCCGGCCAGCCGCCGCCGGGATCCCCGATGCGGCGATACTCGACGTTCCACGACGCGATGCCGTGGCGCGCCAGATCCATGCAGAGGTGCCCTGCGTGGGTGAGGTTGTAGATCGCCTGCCAGTACCCGCCGTGGAGGACCACGACGAGCGGGTGCGGTCCGCTTCCGTCGGGCAAACGCAGGTCGCCGAACTGGAGCGGCTCCGGCCCGTAGGCAATGCGGAAGTCGGCGTCCGGCGGCGGCGGCTCGGTCAGGATCTCGGCGCTCGTGCGTGCGGTGGTCATTGCATCCGCTCCAGTCGTGGTCGTCGTGATGAACATGCGAGAGTCGTCCCGTCCAGAGCCGAACCGAAGGAGCCCCAATGCCCACGCCACCGCCGCGCCCCCGCTACGAGATCGCGCATGTGTCCGAGATTCCGGCGACGCCGTACGACGGCAGCTACGGCTTCGAGATCCCGGGCGAGTGGAAGCAGCTGCGCCACTTCTTCGGCATCCGCGAGTTCTCTGCGAACGCGATGATGGCGACCGCCGCCGGACAGCAGGTCGTGCACGAGCACACCGAGCACGCGAACGACGACCGCGAAAAGCCCGGGGACGAGGAGCTGTACGTCGTCGTCAGCGGGCGGTTCTCCGTGCGCCTCGACGACGAGAATTTCGAAGTCGGCCCCGGCACTCTCGTCTTCGTGGGCGAGCCGGCGACGGTGCGCAGCTTCACTGCGCTCGAGCCGGGCGCGTGCGTCGTCGCGATGGGAACGAACCCCGGCGTCGAGTTCATCGTCTCCAAGTTCGAGCAGGAGGTCAGCCCACCGCCGCGCTGGAGCTGAGCAGATCAACGTGGGAGCCTCCGCGAGTGAAGCGCGACGTCGAGCGCGCGGGCGCGCGCGAGCACTTGCAACGTCATCACGGTGTCGGCGACGGGGACGTCCTCGAGAAATCGATCGCGCGTCTCGAACGTCTCGAGCACGACCGCCACCGCGGCCGCGTACGCGGCCGCGTCGCGTTGCGCGAGCGCGACCAGCGCGTGCGCCGTTGCCGGCGGGAACCCGTCCGCGCTCGCCAACGGAGCGGCGAGCAGCGCCGCCTCTTCGTCCCGTTCGAGAACGAGGAGCGCGAGGACGCCGGCATAGCGGGCGGTCGTCGACGGGGCGGCCGCGGCGCCGAGGTCGAGCGTCCGGCGCGCATCGCGCGCCGCCCCGCTGAGATCGCCGGCGAGCAGGAGCGCCTTCACGGGCCCGATGCAACGACCCCAGCTTCCCGGCTCCGCGTCGGCGAGGCTGCGTCTGTAGCACGTTGCCGCCCGGTGGAACCACACGCGCGCGTCGTGGTCGCGCCCTTCCATCGTCAGAGCGAGCGCCGCTCCCCACGCCGCGCTCCCGATTCGCGCCAGCTGCTGGTCGCGGCGGTGACCGTGCTCGCCGCCGACGGCGTCGACGAGGCGCGAACGGCCGTCGCGATGGCGGCGGACCTCGCGCGCGAGATGCGCGCGCCACTCCTCGGAGGCGAGGTCCGGGACCGGGTCCGGGTCGATCGCGTCGAGGTAGGTGCGCGGAACGAGGTCGCCTGCCGCGGGCGCGTCGAGCTGTCCCGCGAGCACGAGCGCGCGCACGTGCTCGATCGGCACAGTCCGTCCGAGGCAGACTCCGGCCAGCGGTACGAGATCGCTGCGCGTCACGCGGAGGGGCTTCGTCTGCCGCTGCGCATCAGCACCTCTTCCGCCTCGGCAAAGCTGACAACGTCGCCGTAGAGGTCGTCGACCGTCCGGAGCGCGGCCTCGCGGGCCTCGGCCGAACGGTCCGTCGTCGCATCGGCGACGACGAGTGGGCGGAATCCGTGCTGCGCCGCGTCGACGGCGCTCGTGCGCACGCAGCCGCTGGTGATCACACCGCCGATCAGCACGGTGTCGACGCCGCGCGCGACGAGATACGGGAGGAGCGGTGTGCCGAAGAACGCCGACGCGTGCTTCTTCACGAGCACCAGCTCGTCGTCGCGCGGCGCGAGCCGCGCGTCGATCTCGGTCAGCAGCGACCCGGTCCGCATCTGCCGGACGCGCGGCGTCTTGCGCAGCATCAGGACCGTTTCGAGGTCTGCCTCGTCGTAGGCGACCGTCGTGAAGACGACCGGCGCGCGGCAGGCGCGTGCGGTCTCGAGCAGCCGCGCGGCGGCTCTCACCTCGACGCCGCACGGCACCGCGAGCGGCGACGCCGGGTCGGTCCACCCGCGCGCGAAGTCGACGAGGAGGAGCGCAGCCGCCCGGCCGGCCTCGATGCGCGGCGCGGTCAACTCGGATTGGTCGTGCGCTCACGCACCGCGGCGACACTAACCTAGAATCAAAAGTTCGTTCCAACAAAGTTTTTTACGTTTTGCTTCGCCGACCCCAAGCCGACAACCCGTTTCCCTACACCGTGCTGACGGCGCCGCAGCAGGTGGCGGCGGCGATCAAGCGCGAGATCCTGGAGGGCGGTCTCAAGCCCGGCGACCGGCTGCCCTCCGAGCAGGAGCTCGCGCATCTGTTCAGCGTCAGCCGCCCGACCGTTCGCACCGGACTGCAGGCGCTGTGCGCGGCGCAGATCCTCGTCGTGCAGCGCGGCCGCAACGGCGGCTACCGCGTCGGCGACTTCAGCCTCGACAGCCTCGAGGCGAGCGTCATGGAGTTCATCAGTCTCTCGCTCGTGGTCGAGACGCTGAAACCGGAGCAGTTCCTCGAGGTCCGCTTTGCGCACGAGCTGCTCTGCGCCGAGACCGCGGCGCGGCGGCGAACCGCTGCGTCGGTCGCGAGGCTGGAGCAGCTCCACACAGAGATCGTGGAGGCGTTCGGCGAGTCGCGGCGCGCCTTCGAGCTCGACCTCCAGTTCCACCGCGCCCTGGCCGAGGCGACGCTGAACCCGTTGATCCTCAGCATCGAGGGGGCGCTGATCGCGGTGCTGCACCGGATGATCGGCGACGCGACGCAGACGACGCCCGCCGAGACGCTCGCCAATCTGACCGAGATCTTCGAGGCCGTGCGCGACGGGAGACCCGAGGCCGCGCGGGAGGCGATGCGTCGGCACCTCTCGCAGACGGTGTTCCATTACGGCTTCGAGTCGAACGGCGCGTCCGCGGGCGCATCGTGGACCGCGGTTTCGCGCTAAGACGCTCTCACCAGGTCGCGACGGACTTTCCGAGCGTCGTCCCGCCGGCGATCCGCTCGAGCGCCTGCGGCACGTCGACGTGGGCGACGACCTGGCCCACGAGCGGACGGACCTCACCCGCCTCGACGAGGCCGATCACCCGCGCATGCACGTCTCGAACCATGTCGGGCGCGGCCTCCGGATACGACGACCCCCACGACATGCCGAACACCGCGAGGTTCCGCCTGACCAGGGTCATCGCGTCGAGCGCCGGCATCGTTCCGCTCGCCCAGCCCATCGTCAGCACGCGCGCTTCGAGCGCTGCCGCCTCGAGCGCGCGCGTAAACGTATCGCCGCCGACGATGTCGCACACGACGTCGGCGCCATGCCCCTCGGTTGCCTCGCGGACGTGAGCGGCAAGTGCTCCGTCGCGACTGTCCACGACCGCCTCGGCCCCGAGCTCCGTGCAGGTACGGCGCTTCTCCTCGCTGCCCGCCGCCGCGACGACCCGTGCGCCGTGGGCGCGTGCGATCTGGACCGCTGCGGAGCCGAGCGCTCCGGCTGCACCGGTGACGAGCACCCATTCACCCTGCGCGACGCGCGCCCGGCGGACGAGCGCGATGTACGCAGCCTGGTAGTCGACCAGGAGCGCGGCCGCTTCCGAATCGGAGATCGCATCCGGAACGGCATGCGCGGCGAGCTCCGGGACGACGACATCTCGCCTGAAGTTGCCGTAGGCGAGCGGGCTCATCGCAACGACGCGGTCGCCGCGGGCGAACCGCGTCACCGCAGTACCGATCTCGATCACCTCGCCGACGACCTCCGCCCCGAGCACGAACGGCGGCGCCGGATGCAGCGGATGCGTGCCGCGGCACATGCCGATGTCGAGCGCGTTCAGCCCGTTCGCGGCCGTCGTGATCCGGACGTCGGCCGCTCCGAGCGGCGGCGCCGGCAGTTCGACGAGCTCGAGCGCCTCCCCCGGCTCGCCGAACCTCGTCACCTGCCACGCTTCACCCACCGGCGACGCCTCCGAAGCGATTCTCGTGGACCTTCTCCGCGATCGGCCGACGCATGTGCTCCGTCGAGGCGGGAGGCGAGCCGGTGCCGAGCGCCACGAGCGCCACGGGCCGGAGCCACGCCGGCACGCCGAGCAGCTCGCGAACGCGCGGCACGCGCGCAGCGCGCGCGATCCAGGTGCTCGTCAGCCCGCAGGCCGTCGCCATCAGGAGCAGGTTCTCGATCGCGGCGCCCATCGTCAGCAGGAACAGCTCTTCCTGGACGTCGCCGCCGAGCTCGTCTGCGTTGACGAACGAGCCCTTCGTCCGCTCGTCGCCGCACACCGCGAGGACGATCGGGGCGAGGAGCAGGTCGGCCTGCCGCTCGGTGACGACGCGATACCGCGGGTCGCGTTCGGCCGCTTCCTCGAGGAAGGCGGCGCGGAGGCTGCTCTGCAACTCTCGATTCGAGACGACGATCACCTCCCACGGCTGCCGGTTGGCGGCGGAGGGCGCCCAGCGGACGGCCTCGAGCAACGACGCAAGCGCTGCACGCGGGACGTCGTCGCCGGCGTGCGCGCGCGCCGTCCGCCGGCGCCGCATCAGCTCGAGCGTCTGCGCTCGGCTGGGAAGATCGGCCACCGTCGTCTGCCCTACGTCCGCGCGACGGCGTTCGCCGTGATCTCCACCTTCATCGCGGGCAGGGCGAGCGCTGCGACGCCGATGACGGTCCACAAGGGCTGATGGTCCGGGCAGTAGCGGCGCAGCTCCTCCACCACGGTCGCGAGCACCGACTCCTCGATGCCGACGTGGTAGGACGTGATGTCGATCACGTCGGCCCACGTGAGCTGCGCCTCCGCGAGAACGGTCTCGATGTTGCGGAATGCGTTACGGATCTGCGCGCCGACGTCGTCGGGGATCTCGAACGCGTCGTCCCAGCCGCCCTGGCCGGTGACGAACACGAGATCTCCGACCCGCACACCCTGCGAGTAGTGGTACGTGTCCCGCATGAACTCGCCGTAGCCCTTCGGGACGAGAAAACGTGGCTCTGCCATCACTCCTCCTCGATGCGACGCAACAGGTTCGGGCGCGTGCGACGATACAAGCCGATCGACGAAGGAGCGACATGAGCGGATCTTCTCTCGGCTTGCTGCGTGCCCACCACTTCGGGCTCACGATTCCGGACCTCGACGCCGCCGTTGCGTTCTACACGGATGCATTCGATGCACGTGAGCTCTTCCGGATGGGCCCGTTCGATGCCGCCGAGCTGCCCCGCTCCGCTGACGACCGCGACTGGACGGAGACGCACGTGAACGTGGCAGACGCGCGCCTGCGCTTCGCGGTTCTCGAGCTCGCGCCCGGATTGCGGCTCGAGCTGTTCGCGTACGAGCGGCCCGTCGATGTGCGGACGGACGCCCCGCGCAACTGCGACGTCGGCGGCCACCACCTCGGCCTTCGGGTGAACGATCTCGAAGCGGCGACGGGCATCTTGCGCAGCCGCGGCGTCACGGTGCTCGAGCCGATCGTGATCGACGAGGGGCCGATGGCCGGAACCCGCTCGGCGTACGTCGTCGATCCGTGGGGCAACCACGTCGAGCTCGTCGAGGAGGCACGCGACGGCTAGTGGCTCGACGAGCCGGGCTCGAGCAGGAAGAACGGCCGGCCGACGTGCGCTTCGAACCGTGCGTAGCGGTCCATCCGGATCCCGTCCACAGGCTCTCGAAGGCGCTGAATCATGTCGATCGCGACCTGCGGGTCGTCGATCTCGAAGAGCAAGTAGAAGGTGAAGGTCGGTGATCCGGGCTGGCCGACCATGAAGAGGTCGTCGTCGAGCGTTCCGACGACGCGGGCGCCGAGGTCGCGCCACTCGTCCATGAGCTTTCGGAAGCGGTCGAGGACTCGCGCGCGCTCGTCGTCCGCGGCGATGTCGTACCACGCCGCCGTCATCGCGCCGAGCAGGATCGCCCGCTTCCGGTGACCGCTCTCGGCGTAGACCATCCCGTCGCTCATCAGAAGATCTGCTCGCGCATCTTCAGCGGTCCTTCCAGACGCTCCGGCCGGTACGCGTCCAGGTCGATCGAGCTCGCGCCGGTCGTGATCAGCTCGGCCATCGCCCGGCAGGCACCAGGGCCGTTCATGTATCCGTGACCGCTGAAGCCGCCCGCGACATACGCGTTCGCGGTATCCGGGATTCGGCCGAGCACCGGCTGCAAGTCCGGTAGGAGATCCATGACACCCGCGTACGACCGGTGGATGCGCGCCTGCTGCAGCGACGGGATGAGCCGTGCAAGCGCGGCGAGCTGACGGAATCGGTCGCGCGGCTTGGACGGCGGCTCGTAGCGCTGCGGCAGGACGACCTCGCCGTCGCGCGCGCGCATCGTCGCGACCTTCGCCGCGAGCTCGAGCTTCAGGCCCGCGGGGTCGAGCCGGAACGACACGTCCTTCCGGTTCTGCCACAGCGCAGGCGCCCAGATCCGGAAATCCCGGAGGTCGCGCAGGCTGAGGTCGTGCAGCATCGCCGAGTACCGGTAGCCGCCCGTGATCCGAATCGTGCCGTTGCGGTTCTGTCTCGCCCCGAACGCCGAGCCGCGGATGAAGCCCGGAATCGTGCCCGGCGGCATCGGCCCCGTCTCGACGGCCGGTGCGCGGACGCGCTGCATCGGGATGTGCAGGCCGAGCTGCCCGCACAGGTCCGGCGACCAGAGCCCCGCGGCGATCACGACGGTCCCGGCGGAGAGGGACCCGTTCGTCGTCTTGACGCGGGTGATCCGGTCGCCGTCGACGTCGAAACCGGTCACCATCTCGCCGCACCGAACGTCGATGCTGCGCTGCTGCGCGATCTGGCGGAGCGCATTCATGACCATCAGCGCGTCGACGTGGCCGCCGTGGCGCACATCGAGGGCGAGCAGCTCGCCTTGAAGTTGCGGGAATCTGGCGCGCGCGGCATCGGCATCGAGCAGCTCACTCTCCGGATAGCCGGCCGTCGCCTGCCACGTCGCGCGCTCGAGGTCGAGCCACTCGCGATCGTGGTCGTCCGCGATCACGATGTACCAGCCTTCGGAGTTGAGATCGATCGTGTGTCCCCACCGTTGCTCGAACGTCGACCATTCCTCGGCGGAGACACGAAGCAGCGGCGAGGCGGGGTTCGGGTCGCCGCCGGGCAAGTTGATCGCCGCGACCGATCTCCCGGACTGCTCGTAGCCGAGGTCGTCCTTCTCCACGACCGCGACGCGCACGCCGCGCTCGGCCAGCTCGGCGGCGGTCAGCAGGCCGATCAATCCCCCGCCGATCACGAGAACGTCGGGGTGAGTCATCGGAACGCTGCCGCTGCCGGTAGCCGGGACACTCCGCGCGACACTAGTCCATTCGCAAACGAGATTCGCGGAAGACTTTATGACCTTTTACGGGCGCCCGCGGAAGCTCGCGACAGGCACGGCGACGACGGCTGCAACGGTCAGGACGGCAAGCGCGGCGAAGCCGATGCGCCCTGCACCGGGGAGCGAGAACGTCGCGCCGACGAGCGGAGTGCCGAGGATGATGGCCGTCACCGCGTAGAGGTTCATCGCGCCGACGGCCTCCCCGGGCGCACGCGGGAAGGTTCTCGCGGCGGCGTCGACGCACGCGCCGAACGGCACGCCCGATGCGAGGCCGAGCACGGCCGCCGCGACGACGTCGAGCGCGAGCGAGCTCGAGAGCGCCAGCGCGAGCGTGGCCAGCCCCCCGAGCGCGAGCGAGCCCACGATCACGACGTACGTCAGGGTCGGAAACCGCCGCACAGTCCAGCCGCCCAGCGGCCGCCCGACGATGCCGAGAACGAGCGTGAGCCCGCCGGCGATGCCGGCGGCGCGGTAGCTCAACCCGAGGTGGCGCGTCAGCAGCGTGACGACCCAGTTGCCGGCGATGACGCTGAACGCGAACGACGCGCTGTGGACGACGCCGAGGCGTGCGATCAGCGGGTGCGTGACCAACCGCCGGAGCGGCGTCGTCTCGTGATCGGCCGCCTGCCGGACCGCGCCCACGCTGACGATGACCAGCGCGAGCGCAGCGGCGGCGACGGCCAGCCCTGTCCAGTAGGACGACTGCCACCCCAGCGGGCCCTTCAGCGCGGGCACGACCGCGAGCGCGATGCCGGCGCCGGCGAGCGAGACGCCGCCGAACAATCCTTGTCCGAGAGCCGAACGGCCGCGCGGATCCTCGGTGATCCAGATCGAGCCGGCAACGAAGCCGGCCCCGACGCCGAACCCGAGCAGCCACCGCAGGAACAGCGCCGCGTAGATGCCCGGCAGCACGAGCAGGAGCGCGTTGCCGGCGAGGCAGAGCACGAGCGCGCCGAGCGCCACGCGGCGCGCTCCCCAGCGGTCGATCGCGCGTCCGCCGGGAATCATGATCGCGAGCTCCGCGAAGAACGCGATCGACGTCAGCAGCCCGACGGTGACGAGACCGACGTCGTAGTGGCGCGCGAGGACCGGCGCGATCGCGCCGGTGTTCGTGAGGTTCCACGAGAGCGCGAAGCCTGCCGTGCTGCCGCCGACGAATGCGCCGACGCGACCCCCGACTCCCGCCACGGCCGGGCAGCCTACCGTGACGCGGTGTGGTACACGACAACCGGAGGACGACGATGGTCTACACGGACGAACAACGGCGGTTCCTGGCGGATCACGTCTGGGGCGTCCTGGCGACGGGCCGCACGGACGGCTCGCCGCAGCAGTCGCTGGTCGGCTACGTCCTCGACGACGACGGCCGGATCCTCGTGCTGACGCAGGCCGCGACGGCCAAGTGGCGCAACGCGCGACGGCTGCCGCGCGTGTCGTTCACGGTCCCCGACGGACGGGTGCACGTCGTCGTCTACGGCGTCGCGGAAGGGATCGACAGGGATCCGGAGCGGGCCGAACGGAGCGCCGACGTTCTCGCGGCGGTGCGGAACGCTGCCCGGCCCGACCCGGCGTCGATCGTCGACTGGCTCGACGCGGACGAGCGACGGATCCTGCGGATCACGCCGCAGAAGGCGCTCATGCACGAATGAGCGTAGGCTCGCCGGAGCTCATCGCCGGCGTAGGCTTGACGGAGCCGGCCGGCGTCGGAGCGTGACCAAGAGCGGAGGCGCCGGCTTTGCCGGCGCCGGGAGCGGGAATAGCTCAGGGCGTGCGCAGGGAGCGCACCGGGCGCTCCCCAGGCTCGTGCAGCAGCGCCCAGACGCGTTCGGGCGGGTTGAAGCTGTCGACGACGACGCCCCGGCCGCCGGCACGCGCGACGGCGTCCTGGATCGCCGCCGAGACCGCGTGCAGGCCGCCGCCTCCGCCCTCGCCCAGCCCCTTCGCTCCGAGCGGCGTGAACGGCGACGGGCACTCGATCGACTCGACCTTCAGGTCCGGCATGTCGAGCGCGCGAATCGCGTGGTAATCGTAGAAGTTGCTGGTCAGCAGCAGGCCGTCCGAGTCGTAGATGAACGCCTCGTGGAGCGCCGCGCCGATGGCGTGCGCAGCTGCGCCGTGCACCTGCCCCTCGACGATCATCGGGTTGATCCGCGTCCCGCAGTCGTCGACGACGGCGTAGTCGAGGATCTCGATCTCGCCGAGCCGTGGATCGACGGCGACGACGCAGACATGGATCTGCGTCGAGTACGTCAACGTGAGATTGCCGTACGCACGCTCGACGTCGAGCGGGTCGAAACGCGCGCGGTAGATGTGGCGGCAGTTCAGCGTCAGGTCGACGAGCTCGTCCGGTAGGTCGGCGTCGGACGCGTTCACCTTCATCGCGCACCACTGGAACGGCACCGCGCGCTCGGGATCGCCGACGACCCGTGCGTGTGCGCCCTCGAGCTCGATCTCGGACTCCTCCGCTCCGAGCAGGAATGCGGCGAGCCGCTTGATCTCACCCGCGAGCTTCTCCGTGGCGCCCTTGACCGCGCCGAGCCCGGTGACGGCGAACTGCGATGCATACGCACCCGAGAACGTCGCGTGGTTGTTGAAGAAGCTGTCGTGGCCCGGCCGCACGTGCACGTCGTCGGGCGTCACGCCGAGGATGTCGGCAACGACCTGAGCCGCGGTCGTCTCGTGTCCCTGTCCCTGCGGCGCCGAGCCGAGCGTCACGACGATCTCTCCGAACAGGTCGAGCTTCACCGTCGCCGCCTCGTTGTTGCCGGAGAACGGGAGCTCTGCGTTGACCAGCTGCGCCTGCGCGAAGTTGTTCGTGCCCGAGTCCAGCGTCGACCCGATACCGATGCCGATCAGGCGGCCGTCGCCCGCCTCCGCCTGCCGCGCACGCCAGCCCTCGTAGTCGACGAGCTCGAGCGCCAGGTCGAGCGCGCGGGGGTAATCCCCCGAGTCGTAGACGCAGCCGTTGACCGTCTCGTACGGCATCTCCTCCGGCCGCACGTAGTTGCGCTTGCGCACCTCGACCGGATCGAGCGCGAGCTCGTGCGCGACGATGTCGATCATCCGTTCCACGAACCAGAGGTGCTGCAGCCGCGAGTACCCGCGATTCGGCCCGCACGGCGACTTGTTCGTGCACACCTGGCTGAAGTCGACGTGGACGTTGCGGATCCGGTAGCAGCCGGTCGTCACCTGCGCCCATACGACGCAGCCGATCGGCTCGTACCGTGGGAACGCGCCGCAGTCGTCGATCGCCTTCATCCGGTAGCCGAGGATCTGGCCGTCGTCCTGCACCGCGACCTCGATGTCGCTGAACCAGCGCTCGTTCCCGTGCGTGTTCGCCATGTGGTTCTCGGTGCGCCATTCCGTCCAGTGCACGGGGCGGTTGAGCTTCCGAGCGAGCAGGCAGCAGATGAGCAGGTAGGTGTGGAAGATCACCTTGTTCCCGAAACCGCCGCCGATGTCGTGCGTGATGAAGCGAATGCGGTCCATGCTGGTGCGGAGAGCCGGCGCCATGAAGACGAGCGCCATGCCCGGGAACTGGTGATTGCAGTAGAGGTGCCACTGCCCGGTCGCGCGCTCGTACTCGACGCGCGCGCCGCACGTCTCGAGCGGCGTCGACGAGAAGCGGTGGAAGTGCAGCTCGTCGATCCCGATGATGCGATCCGCCGCGCTGAACGCTCCGTCGACGTCGCCCCAGTCGAAGCTGCCCTCCCAGACGAGGTTCGTGCCGGCGTCTGCATGCAGGACGGCGGCGTCGGGATCGAGCGCCCGGCGGCCGTCGACGTTCGTGGGCAGCGGCTCGTACTCGACCTCGACGAGGTCGGCCGCGTCGCGTGCGAGGTCGCGCGTCTTCGCGACGACCGCCGCGACGGGCTCGCCCATGTAGCGCGCCGTGCCGACGGCCATGCAGTAGTCCTTGATCTCGTTCGCCGGCGGCAGCTGCAGCTGGAAGTACGGATCCGTCAGCGCCGCGACCTCCTCGCCGGTGAGCGTCCCGTAGACGCCGTCGACCGCCAGCGCCTTCGTCACGTCGATGCGCTTGATCCGTGCGTGTGCGTACGGCGATCGCACGAGTGCGACGAAGCCGCCGTCGTTGCGCATCCGGTCGTCGAAATAGATCCCCTCGCCGCGGACGAGCCGTTCGTCCTCCTTGCGGGGAACGCGGACGCCGATCGAGCGCCGGGTCGTGGTCGGCGTGCTCACGACGCCGTCTCCGCGGCAGCCGCCTGAATCGCGCGGACGATGTTCTGATAGCCGGTGCAGCGGCAGATGTTGCCCTGGATCGCATGCTTGATCTCGTCGTCGCTCGGCGTCGACGTCCGCTCGAGCAGGTGGGTCGCGCTCATCAGCATCCCGGGCGTGCAGTAGCCGCACTGCAGCGCGTGCTCGTCGCGGAATGCCTGCTGGAGCGGCGACAGCGTCCCGTCCTCGTTCGTCAGACCCTCCACCGTTCGCAGCGAGCAGCCGTCGGCCTGCGGCGCGAGCAGCATGCACGACTTGACGGCGCGCCCGTCGAGGATGATCGTGCAGGCGCCGCAGCTCCCGGTGTCGCAGCCGACGTGCGTTCCGGTGAGACCGAGCTCGTCGCGAATGAGATGAACGAGCAGCCGCCGCGCTTCGACCTCGACCTCGTGCGGCCGGCCGTTCACCTCGAGCCGGATTCGCAGGCGCCGCGCAGCTCCGCTCACGCCGCGCGCTCCGCTGCTTTCAGCACGCACCGCTCGACGAGCACCTCGGCGACGTGGCGCTTGAAGTCGGCCGTGGCGTTGACGTCGGAGACCGGTGAGAGCTTCGCCCCGAGGCCACGAACGGCGGCCGCGACCGTCTGCTCGTCCGGCTTCGCGCCGACGAGCTGTTCCTCGACGGCCAGCGCGCGGATAGGTCGCGGGCCGGCGCAGCCGACCGCGATCCGGATCGCCGCGACGGCGTCGTCTTCGAGACGGAGGGACGCGGCGACATGGACGATGCTCTGGCTCTCGCGGCCGGCCGACATCGCGACGAACGCGTCGCCCTCGCGTGGGCGCCGCGCGGGAACACGAACACGGGCGAGCACCTCGTCGGTGCGCACCGCCGTCGTGAACGGCGCCGAGAAGAAGTCGTCCGCGGCCACCGTGCGCTCGCCGTCACGGGCGGCGATCACGAGCTCTGCGGCGATCGCGACGAGCACGGGCGGGAAGTGGTTCGTCGGCAGGTTCAGGCAGACGTTGCCGCCGATCGTCCCCCGGTTCCGCACCTGCACGTCGGCGATGATCGACGCGACCTCGGCGACGACCGGGCGCGCCGCCCAGACATCGACCGCTTCGACGATCTCGGCATACGTCGTCGTCGCTCCGATCTCGACTGCACCGTCGGCGGCGACACCGACGCCGCGAAGCTCGGGAATCCGCGTGATGTCCACGACGCGGTCGGGGCCGAGCATCCGCAGCTTCATCACGTTGACGAGCGTCTGACCGCCCGCGAGGACACGCGCGTTGTCGTGTTCGGCGAGCAGGCTGATCGCTTCCGCAACCGACGCCGGCCGGGCATACTCGACGTCGCGCAGGAGCATCGTCACGCGACCTTAAACGACCACGCCGAGGGAGGCAAAAACCGATGACGGATGTCGAATGTGGGATCAAGGCGTACGACGTGCACGAGCTCTACTGCCATTTCCTGGCAGAGCGCCTCGGCTATTACGCGGACGAAGGGCTGCGCGTGCGTGTGATCGACGTCACATTCGTGCCCGACGAAAAGCTTCCGCAGCGCAACTACTTCCAGGTCGCCTGTGGTGCCGCGTATCTCGGCCGGCGCGAGGGCTTTCCGTTCAAGGTCGTCCTCGCCGCCGCGACGCGCCCGATGTTCTGGCTGCACGCGCGGCCCGAGATCGAGTCGGTCGAGGCGCTCCGCGGCGCCCGCGTCGCGACGTATCCGCCGGTCGCGCCGCCGCACTGGTTCCACCGCCTCCTCCTGCGCAAGCATGGTCTCGACCCGGATCGCGATCTCGAGTTCTGGCCGTGCCGCGACGACATCATCCGTCTGGGCCTGCTCCGCGGCGGCGACATCGACGCCGCGCTCCTCAGCTCTGCGACGTCGCCGATCACGGTGCAGCGCCTCGGCTTCAAGACGCTCGCACTCTCCGGCGACGAAGTTCGGTTCGTCACGACCGGCGTGGCGACCTTCGAGTCGATCCTCGAGGAGCAGAGCGACGTCATCGAGGCTGTCGTCCGGGCGCACCGGCGCGGGCTCGACGCGATTCACGAGCAGCCGGACGAGGCGATCGCTGCGCTCGCGGACGTGCTGGACGAGCCCGACGACGTCGCACGCGAGACGTTCGAGCTGATGCGCCACTGCTTCACGCGCGACGGTGTCGCCGAGCAGGCCGTGCTCCACGAAGCACTGGCGAACATGGCCGACGTCCTGCCGGCCGCCGAGCCGGTCGAGCCGGCCGACCTCTACGACTTCTCCCTGCTCGAACGCGTCACCGCGTGACGCTCCAGCTCGACGTCGGCATCATGCCCCGCCTGCCGGCGCGGGAGGCGGTCGCCCTCGCGCAGCGGGCGGAGGAGCTCAGTTTTGGCGGCGTCTGGGTCGCCGACTCGCAATCGACGTTCCGGGAAGCGTTCGCGCTTCTCGGTGCGATCGCGATGGTCACGGATCGAGTGCTCTTGACCACCGGCGTCACCAATCCGGTCACACGTCTCGTGCCGGTGCTCGCCTCCGCGTTCGCCACGCTCGACGAGCTCGCTCCCGGTCGCGTCGTCGTCGGGATCGGCAAGGGCGACACGTCCCTCAAGACGCTGGATCTCGAGCCGCCGCGGCTCGCTGCGTTCGAGACTGCCGTCACGGAGCTGCGCGCGCTCCTCGTCGACGGCGGCGGGGCGCTGCAATGGGGGCCGCATCCGCTGCCGCTCTACCTCACGGCGTCGGGGCCGAAGGCGCTCCGGCTCGCCGGCAGGATCGGCGACGGCGTCCTGTTCCAGGTCGGCGCGCACCCGCGGCTCGTCGCGTACGCGCTGCGCGAGATCGAGGCGGGCGCCCGCGCGAGCGGCCGCAGCCTCGTCGACCTCGTGCTGTGCGCGCGCGTCGCGTGCGCGGTAGGCGACGATCGCTCGTCGGCGCTCGAGGCGCTCGGCCCATACACGCGCTTCGCGCTGCAGACGATCCGTTCGGCGGTCCCGGCCGAGGAGCTGCCGTGCGACCCGGACGACGACGCAGCGTTGACGGAGGCTGCAGTTCTTGCGGGGACGCCGGACGAGGTTGCGGAGTCGCTCGTCGCCCTCGCGGCGAGCGGCGTCGACCGCGTCGTCGCGCCGATCGTCGGCGACGGCCGCGCGCAGCTCGAGCGACTCGCGGAGGGCGTCCTACCGCGGCTGTGACGCCGACTCGGGCGAACGCCGCGCGACGCGACGGTGCGGCAGCCGGAACTCCCGCCCGCCCGTGATCCCGGACGGCCGTACGAGCAGCACGACGAGCATCACGAGCGCGACGCCGATGAAGCTCGAGCCGGCGGGCAGCGTGACGCGCCACCCGACGACGTGAACGGTGTTCTCGCCGTTCTGGAGCGCGATCGTCAGCAAGCCGATCGCGAGCGCGCCGGCGACGGCCCCGAGCAGGCTTCGGATCCCCCCGACGACGAGCATCGCGAGCGTGAGGAAGGTCAGGTCGAGATACACCTGGTTCGTCGTCAGCGTCCCCGTGAGGTGACAGAAGAGCCCGCCCGAGAAGCCGGAGAGCGCGCCGGAGAGGACGAATGCCCAGAGCCGCTGCCGGTGCACGTCGATGCCGGCGGCCTCGGCGAGGGCGGCGTCGTCGCGCGTCGCCCTCAGCTGTCGCCCGAGCCGGCTGCGTTGATACGCGAAGGCGACCACGGCGACGCCGATTGCACCGAGCGTCGCCTGGAGAAAGCTCGTCGTCGACGGGATCAGCGACAGCGCGGTCGCACCCGGCCCGATCCGCGGCCAGTAGGTGAGGATGTTGTAGGTGAGTCCGAGCACCGCGAGGGTTGCGATCCCGGCCGCGAGACCGGAGAGGCGCATCAGCGGGATGCCGACGACGAGCGCGTAGACCGCGCCGATACACGCGGCGAGCAGGAGCGACTCGAGGTTGCCGATCGAATGGTTCTTGAGGAACGGGTAGAGCTCCGGAAGGACGCCGGGCTTCACGAGCGTCGGCACCGTCATCAGGCCGGCCGCGAACGCGCCGACCGCGACAAAGCTGACCTGTCCGAACGACAGGACGCCGGAGTTCCCGACGAACACGTAGAGCGCGATGACGATCGCGACGTAGACGAGCACCGTCCGCATCTGGATCGCGTTCGCCTCGGACGCCGTCCGCGAGCCGACGATGCCGACGAGCGCGACGAGCGCGACCGGCACGAGCAGCTCCGCCCACGCCTCGAGGTGTCGCCTCATGCGCGCTCGACCACGGTTTGCCCCCGTCGCGCGAAGAGACCGGAGGGCCGCATCAGCAGCAGGACGATCACGAGCACGTAGACGACCGACGGGAGGTAGACGCTCGACGTGAACGGCAGCGGCGCCGAGCTCTGCGACCCGTAGGCGGCGAGCTCGTAGCCTGCAAACGAGAGCACGAACCCGATCGCGAAACCGCCGAGCGTCGCCGAGAGCACCCGCTCGATCCCGCCGACGACGCAGCCGATCAGGACGAGGATCGTCTCGCTCAGACCGGTCGTGTTCGTGACCTGCGGCGTCTGGATCGTGAGGATGACCGCGGCGATCGCGGCGAGCGCACCGGAGATCGCGACCGCCGCCAGGATGACGGTGTTCGCGCGGACGCCGAGCGTGCGCGCGGTCTCGAAGTCGGCGGCCGCGGCACGCATCTGCAGGCCGAGCGACGTGCGATGCAGGAGCAGCGCGAGCCCGCCGAGCGACGCCGCGCCGACTGCGATTGCGACGAGCGTGATCCAGCGGAGGTGCAGCGGCCCGATCGAGGCCGCCCGATCGAGCTGCGACAGCACCGAGACCGTGTCGCCGACCGGGCGGTTCCGGTACGTGTACCGGAGCAGTGCGACGTTCTCGAGCAGGATCGCGATCGCGAACGTCGCCACCAGCGTCGTCGATTCCGACGCCGCTCGCAGCGGCCGGAACGCGACTCGCTCCATGACGATCGACGCGCCCGCAGCCACCAACACGGCGATGACGATGCTCGCCGCAGACGGCCACGACTGCGTGAACACCAGCATGTACGCGGCGATCATGATCAGCTGTCCGTACGCGAAGTTGACGATGCGCATCACCCCGAAGACGAGACCGATGCCGACGGCGACGAGCGCGTAGACCGCGCCGAGCCCGATCGCATCGATGAGCGCCTGGAGCTGGCTCATGCGAAGTACGCGGCCACCATCCGCTCGGTGTCGCCTGCGTCGGCGGGCGTCAGCGTCATGCGCATCGATCCACTCGTGAGGACGTGCGTCCGGTCGGCGAGCGCGACCGTCCGCTGTGCGCGCTGCTCGACGATCAGGACGCCCACGCCCCGCTCGCGGATCGTCCTCAGGACGTCGAACACGGCGTCGACGACGGTCGGCGCGAGACCGAGCGACGGTTCGTCGAGCAGGAGGACATCCGGCTGCGAGGCGAGCGCACGTGCAATCGCGAGCTGCTGCTGCTGGCCGCCGGAGAGCAGGCCCGCGGGTCGCTGCGCGGACTCCGCGAGGGCTGGAAAGAGCTCGAGGAGCCAGCGCCGGTCACGGTCGGCGCTCCCGCGATCGCGCCGCGCGACGAAGCCCAGCCGCAGGTTCTCGGCCACGGTGAACGCCGGATAGATCCGCCTCCCTTCCGGGACGAGCGCGATGCCGGCGCGGGCGACCGCCTCCGGGGCGCGCCCGCGCAGCGACCGGCCGCCCAGCCGCACGTCGCCTGCGTGCACGGGGACGACGCCCATGATCGCGCGCAGCGTCGTCGACTTCCCGGCACCGTTCGGTCCGATCACGCCGACGATCTCGCCCCGGCTGACGTCGAGGCTCAGGCCGCGCACGACCGTGACGGGCCCGTAGCGGATCTCGAGATCCTCGACCTCGAGCAGGGTTTCAGCCAACCGCGTCTGCCTGGCTGACCGCGCTCTCACCGAGGTAGGCGGCGGCGACGTCGAGATTTCCGCGCACCTCGGCGGGCGTTCCCTCGGCGAGGGTGCGCCCCTGGTCGAGGACGTGCAGGCGGTCGCACACGCTCATCATCAGCGCCATGTTGTGGTCGATCAGGAGCACGCCGACCTCGTGATCGTCGCGCACCGACCTGATGACGGCGGCGAATTCCGGCACCTCGGCCTCGGGCAGACCGGCCGCCGGCTCGTCGAACAGGACGAAGCGCGGCCGTGCCGCGAGCGCGCGCGCAACGCCGAGCCGGCGCTCGGCGCCGTACGGCAGCGTTCCGGCCGCCGCCGCCTGGCGATCGCGAAGACCGAGTGCATCCAGGAGCTCGTCGGCGCGGCGGCGCGCGGCGCGCGCGGTCTCGCCGCAGCCGACCGCCGCCACCTCGATGTTCTCGCGAACCGAGAGCGAGCGGAAGGAGCGACTGTGCTGGAACGTCCGCGCGACGCCCGCGCGCGCGCGATCGTGCGGCGTCCACTTCGTGATGTCCCGCCCCTCGAGCTCGACGCAGCCGGACGTCGGGAAATCGAAGCCGGTGAGGATGTTGACGAGAGTCGTCTTGCCGGCGCCGTTCGGGCCGATCAGGCCGACCACCTCGTGCCGGTGCAAGGTCAGCGTCACGTCGCGCAGCGCGTGCAGGCCGTCGAACGAGCGCGAAACCGACTGCGCGTCGAGCGTGTAACCGGTGTGACGCCCGTCTCTTGTGCCGACCGCAGTCACCGAGTTACCGTATCGCGACGCGATACGAACGCACAGCGGGTGCGTACGCGCTGCGCAACAGAAGGAGGAAGGGGCTCTCTATGCATCAGACCCGGCCGACGTTCATTCGGCGCCTCGCGGCCGCGGCGGTGGTCGCGATCGCCGGCACAGTCGCGGTCACCGCCGCGAACGCAGCTCCAGCAGCCAAGGCGCCGATCGTCATCGGCGCGGCGGTCGACCAGCTCGGCAACATGGCTCCGGTCGACGGCCCGGCGCTCGCCGCGGCTCAGCTCGAGATCAAGAAGATCAACGCGGCCGGCGGCGTCCTCGGACACCCGCTCGTGATGCGCGTCTGCAACACGCAGAACAACAAGCCCGATGTCGCGACGGCGTGTGCGGCGAACCTGATCTCGCACGGCGCGAAGATCCTCTGGACGACGTGCGACGTCGACTACGCCGCGCCCGCCGTGCAGCAGGGCCTGGCGAAGAAGATCCTGACCGTGTCGCCGTGCATCGGCACCGATCAGCTCGGCCCCAAGCGGTTCGGCCCGAGCGGTGCGCTCGCGTTCAGCTTCGGCAACGTCGCGCAGGACGAGGGCGCCGCGATGGCGGAGTTCGCCGTCAAGAAGATGCACTGGAAGACGGCGACGGTCGTCACGGACAACCTCCTCGTCTATTTCAAGAACGTCTGCAAGGCGTTCTCCGTGCGGTTCGCCCAGCTCGGCGGGAAGGTCGTCGAGCAGGATTCGTTCACGCAGGGCGACAAGACGGTCGGGAACGCCGCGAGCCGCGCCGCAGCCGCGAAGTCGCAGGTGATCACGTTCTGCACCGCCTTCGGCGACCAGCCGACGTTCGTCTCGGACGTCCGGACGCTCGGTACCAACACGCCGATCCTCGGACCGTGGGCGTCCGACGGCAGCTTCTGGCTGCCGAAGCTCAAGCCGCCGCTGTCGAACGTCTGGTCGGTCACGTTCGCGTCGATCTTCGGCGACGACCCGAGCAAGGAGGTTCGGAGCCTCGTCGCACAGCTGACGGCGGAGCACAAGGCGCCTGCGCTGGCCGGCTTCCTCCCCGGCGCGGACGCGATCGCCGGGCTCGCGTACGCGATCAAGAAGGCGCACGGCTCGACGAACGGCACGCGTCTCGCGAGCATCCTCGCGCACTTCCACAACGTGAAGGTCCCGTCGGGAACGATCAGCTTCTCGCCGACCCAGCACACCGTGTTCGGCCGTCTCTACCGCGTGGTCGACACGAAGAACGGGAAGCGGCACCTCGTCGCGACGCTGCGCGCTTCCTCGCCCGCGAACATCGGTGGCTGACGCACGACACGGAGAGGCCTGCGCGGCGCGCGCGGGCCTCTCCCCCGCTCCTCCCCCGCCGGCCGCGCTCTAGGCTCTCGTCGTATGTCGACGGACGTCTCGACCGACGCCGGTGGCGATGCGCAGGCACGGTACGGCCGCGGCCTTCGCGCGGTCGGCCCACCTGAGATCCTCGTCGCTGCGGTCGCCGTCGCCGCCGTGATCCTGATCGCAACGAAAGGGCTCCAGCCGCTGGCGCAGACCACGGCGAACGGGCTCGTCTCGGGGACCTACTACGCGCTCGGCGCCGCTGGGCTCACGCTCGTCTACGGCGTGCTGAAGCTGATCAACTTCGCGCACGGCGACATGCTGACGCTCGGCGCGTACGTGGCGCTCGCCGTGTCGTCGGGGCTCGGCGTCTCCGTGGTGTTCGGCGCAATCGCCGCGATCGTCGCGATCGCGACCCTGGGGCTTGCGCTCGAGCGCATCATGTGGCGTCCGATGCGACGCCGTGGTGCGGGCATGTTCCAGCTCGTGCTGATGGCATTCGGGCTCGCGTTCGTCATCCGTTACAGCATCCAGCTGGCCGCCGGCGCCGACCAGCGCTCGCTCGACGTCGACGTCACCTCGACCGTGTCGTTCCTCGATGTGCGCCTCGGGCGGACCGAGCTGATCGTCATCGTGGTCGGCTTCGTCGTCATCCTGCTGCTGGGGCTGCTGCTCAAGGTCACATCTGTCGGCAAGCAGATCCGCGCGCTCTCCGACAGTCCGGAGCTCGCCGAGACGACCGGCATCAACACGCATCGTGTGATCGGCGTCACCTGGGTCCTTTCGGGCGGCCTGGCGGGCCTGGCCGGCGTGCTGTACTCGTCGTCTGTCGGCGGCGTCAACCCCGGTCTCGGCTACGGCATCATCATGCCCCTCTTCTGCGCCGTCGTCCTCGGCGGCATCGGCAACGCCTACGGCGCACTCGTCGGCGGCGTGCTGCTCGGCGTCGTGCAGGAATGGTCGACGCTCGTGATCACGCCGAGCCTGAAAGTCGCCGTCGGGTTCGCCGTCCTGATCCTCGTCCTCGTGCTGCGGCCGCAGGGCATCTTCGGCGCCGTTCGGGCGGCCGACCGGTGAGCCTGCTCGCGGTCACGATCGCGTTCCTCCGAAGCACCGACTTCTGGATCGGCGTCGGAATCCTCATCTCGACCTACGGGATCCTCGCCCTCGGCCTCCAGCTCAATCTCGGCACCACCGGTATCGCGAACTTCGGCGCCGCCGGATTCATGGCGATCGGCGCGTATGCCATGGGCATCCTCGTCGTCAAAGCGCATCTCTCGTTCTGGCTCGCGATGGTGCTCGGCGTGCTCGTCGCGATCGCCGCTGCCATCGTCGTCGGGCTGCCGTCGCTGCGACTTCGAGCCGACTACTTCGCGATCGCGACACTCGCCTTCGCGGAGATCACGCGGTACCTGATCGATCCGCTGCACACGATCACGGCCGGACACGAAGGGCTGATCGGCTACGACACGACGTGGCTGCGGATGTCGATCCGGATGAGCAGGTGGTTGCACTCCGTCGGGATCGACGCGAGCTTCCTCCTTCCGCTCATGCTCGTCAGCTGGGGAATCTTCCTGTTGCTGGTGATCGGGTTCTGGCTCCTCAACAAGACCCCGTGGGCTCGTGTGCTTCGGGCGATCCGCGAGGACGAAGACGCTGCCGCCGCGCTCGGCAAGAACACCCTCGTGTGCAAGCTCCAGTCGCTCTCGCTCGCAGCTGCGGTCGCCGCGATCGCGGGGTACATCTTCGCGCTCAACGTCACCATTCTCGTCCCGGAGACGTTCGACCCCGTGATCTCGATCTTCGGCTACCTCGTGATCATCCTCGGCGGGCTCGGCAGCTACTGGGGCGTGATCTTCGGCGCCGTTCTGCTGCTGACGATGATGGAAGGAACGCGGTTCCTCGGCCTGCCGCTCCCCGATGAGAAGGTCGCGGCGCTGCGGTTTCTCATCGTCGGTCTGATCCTGATCGCACTGATGGCCTTCCGACCGCAGGGCGTGTTCGGCAAGCGAGACGAGATGATCCTCGGTGACTGAGCCGATCCTCGTCGTCGAGGATGTCGCGAAGCGGTTCGGCGGCGTCGCGGCCGTCGACGGCGCCTCGTTCACCGTCGCGCCGCATTCCATCACGGCGCTCATCGGCCCGAACGGAGCCGGGAAGTCGACGTTGTTCAACGTCGTCAGCGGCTTCGAGCGCGCCGACCGGGGTGACGTGACGTTCGCGGGTCGCTCGATCTTCGGCGTCCCCGCGTACCGCATCGCGCGGCGTGGCCTCGTCCGGACCTTCCAGCTGACGAAGACGCTGACGGTGATGTCGGTGCTCGACAACATGCTGCTCGCGGCGGGAGGGAATCCCGGCGAGGGGCTGGCAGGCGCCGTGCTGCGGTTGCCGGCATGGATCCGCTACGAGCGCCGCTCGCGCGCGCGCGCGCTCGAGCTCCTCGAGACGTTCGGGCTCGCTGCCAAGGCGAACGACTACGCCGGCCAGCTGTCCGGCGGGCAGCGGAAGCTCCTCGAGCTCGCGCGGGCGCTCATGCTCGAGCCGGAGATGGTGCTGCTCGACGAGCCGCTGGCCGGCGTCAACCCGTCGCTCGGCCGCAGGCTCCTCGAGCACATCGAGGAGCTCCGGCGCGAGCGCGGCACGACCTTCCTGTTCGTCGAGCACGACATGGACGTGGTCATGCGCCACTCCGACCGCGTCGTCGTGATGGCGCAGGGACGAGTCATCGTCGAAGGAACGCCGGACGAGATCCGCACGAACGAGCAGGTGATCGAGGCGTATCTCGGAACCGAAGCCGCCGCCGATCCGGAGCTCGGCACACCGCTCGCGGACGTGACCGATGCCTGAGGCCGCTGCAGAGACCGTCCTCCGCACGCAGGACCTCGTCGCGGGGTACGTCCCCGAGGTGGACATCCTCAGCGGCGTCTCGATCGACGTCGGCGCACGCGAGATGGTGACGATCGTCGGCCCGAACGGCGCCGGCAAGTCGACGCTGATCAAGACGATCATCGGGCTCGTGCGACCGCGCGCCGGCAGTGTGCAGCTGCGCTCCCTCGACATCGCGGGCCGCCGCCCGCATCAGATCGTCCGCGCGGGCGTCGGGTACGTCGCCCAGATCGACAACGTCTTTCCGCGGCTGACGGTCGAGGAGAACCTCGAGCTCGGGCTCACCTCGCGCCGGGAGCTGGACCGCCAGGAGCGCCTGCGGGCGATGTACGAGCTCTTTCCGCGCCTCCGCGAGCGGAGACGCCAGTCGGCCGGCAGCCTCTCAGGCGGTGAGCGGCAGATGGTTGCAATGGCGAGGACGCTGATGCCGTCGCCCGACGTCCTGCTTCTGGACGAGCCCTCGGCCGGTCTGTCTCCACGCTTCGTCGACGTCACGTTCGACAAGATCGCCGAGATCAATGCCGCCGGCGTCAGCATCCTGATGGTCGAGCAGAACGCGCGCCGCGCGCTCGCGATCTCCGATCGCGGTTACGTCCTCGACCTCGGCCGGAATCGCTTCGAGGGTGCGGGACGCGAGTTGCTCCACGACCCGAAGGTCGTCGATCTGTACCTCGGCGGCGGCGCGCGGATCGACGATCCGAAGACAACTCCCAACCGAGATGAACGAGGAGGAAATTGATGGCCGTCCAGACCCAAACGACCGCGGACCGTTGCAGACACCGCTTCCCGATCTTCGAGCGGCTCGTCTACATCAATTCATGCTCGCAGGGCGCATTATCCGATCACGTCCGCGCGTCGTACGACCGTTTCCTCGACGACTGGCACACGCACGGCTCGCCCTGGGACATCTGGGGCGGCCTCGTCGAAGACGGGCGTGCGGCGTTCGGCCGGCTGATCAACGCCGAGCCACCGTCGGTCGCCGTGACTCCCTCGGTCTCCGTTGCCGTCAGCTCACTCGCGAGCGGCCTCGACTTCGAGCAGCGCCCGAACGTCGTCATCAGCGACTTCGAGTTCCCGACCGTCGGGCAGATCTGGCACGCGCAGGAGCGACGGGGCGCGAGCGTTCGTGTTGTTCCGGCCGACGGCAACCGGATCCCGCTCGAGCGATTCGACGAGGCGATCGACGAGCGCACGGGCATCGTCTCGATCACGGCTGTGTGCTACCGGAACGGTGCTCGAAACGATGTCGAGGAAATCGTCCGGATCGCGCACGAGCGTGGCGCACACGTCCTGCTCGACGCGTATCAGGCGATCGGCACGTATCCGATCGACGTCCAGGCCCTCGACGTCGACTTCCTCGTCGCCGGCACGCTGAAGTACCTCCTCGGGTCGAGCGGGCTCGGATTCCTGTACTGCCGTCCCTCGCTGACCGAGCTCATTCAGCCGACCGTCACGGGATGGCTGGCGGACAGCGATATCGGCGCGATGGATCACACCCGTTACTCGCCCTCGCCGACCGCAACCCGCTTCGAAGGCGGTGCTCCGGCTGTCCCGTCGGTCTACGCCGCGATCGCCGGCATCGAGCTGGTGGAGGAGATCGGGATCGCCGACACGCGGGCGCACGTCGCGTCGTTGACGGAGACGCTGATCGACGGGGTGACTGAGCTCGGTGGCGACGTGGCAACGCCGCGGGAGCTCGAGCGCCGGGGCGCGTTGGTCTGCGTGCCGTCGACCGACGCCCCCGGGCTCGTGTCGGCCCTCGCCGCCAAGGGGATCGTCACCTCGACCCGCGACGGGCAGTTACGGGTGTCGCCGCACGCCTACAACAACGACGAGGACATCACGACCCTGCTGGCCGCGCTCGAGCTGCACCGCGACTTGCTGGCCCGGCCCTAGTTTTCCCGACCCCGTGGCTCTAAGGTAGGCAGCTCAGACTTGGTTGATCAAACATCAAATGTCGTTGCCGACTCATATGAAGCCGGAAAGGAGCAGCGATGTCGAACCAGTTGAAGCGCAGTTCGCGCCTCGTGGCGCTGGTCGTCGCGGTTGCAGCGATCGGTGTCACGGCCGCGACAGCGCAGGGTCAGTCGAGTGCCCGCGGCTCCGCGGCGGCGGGATTCACGCTCCGGATCGGCGACACGATCCCCTTCACCGGGGACAACGCCGCATACGGTCCGTCGTTCAAGGTCGCCGCCGATCTCGCCGTCGCACAGGCGCAGGCGGCCCTGACGCGGGACAAGATCGGCAACATCAACGTCTCGATCGAGCACGTCGACGACGGGACGAAGTCCGATACCGCCGTGTCGGCGGCCCGCAAGCTGATCGGCGACGGCGCGAGCTGTCTCGTCGGGTCGATCCCGTCTGCGAACACGATTGCGATCGCGCAGGCGGCGGCGATCCCGTCGGGCGTGGCGATGATCGCCTCCGCGTCGTCGAGCGTCGCGGTGACGACGCTCCAGGACAACGGCCTCGTGTTCCGCGTGTTCCCGTCCGACGCGCTGCAGGGACCGGTGCTCGCCGCCGTGATCCAGCAGGCGATCGGTAAGGGCAAACTGGTCTCGCTCGCCGCGCGGAACGACGTCTTCGGCGTCGGCCTGATGAACCAGTTGAAGCCGGCGCTGACGAAGCTCGGCATGAAGACGCAGGGACCGCTGTTCTTCGACCCTGCCGCCAGCAGCTACAACAGCGAGGCGACGCAGATCGTCGCGAACACTCCCGACGCCTTCGTCGTCGTCGAGTTCCCCGCCCAGTACGCGAAGATCGGCGCGTCGCTGCTGCGGACCGGGAAGTTCGACGCGCACAAGCTGTTTCTCGCGGGCGGCCAGCTCGCCACCATCCCGTCGTTCGTCCCGTTCGACTCGATGGAGGGCGCGCGCGGAACGCGGGCGGCGGTGCCGCTCGGCGCGGGCGCAGCGGAGCGGTACGACGCCCTGTTCAAGGCGAACGCGGGCGGTGTCCAGCGGCAGGGAGTCGACGCGTTCAACTTCGACGCGACCACCCTCTGCATCCTGGGCGCGATCGCGGCGCACTCCTCTGACGGCCGCGCGATCGCGAAGCAGCTGCAGAAGGTGAGCGGCCCGCCCGGGAAGACGTACACCTTCGAGCAGCTCCCGCAGGCGATCGCCGCTCTGCAGGCCGGTAAGGACATCAACTACGACGGCGTCACCGGCCCGCTCGACCTCGATTCGAGCGGTGATCCGGGAGCCGCGACGTACGACTTCTACCAGTACATCAACGGCACGCTGACGGTGCAGAAGCAGTACCGGCTCGTCAACGGGCGGGCACGAATCCTCGATCTGACCCCGCCGACGACGCCCAGAGTCGTCGGATCGCACCGCGCCAAGGCGGGCAAGGTCCTCGTGCTCCAGTTCCGTTCATCCGACCCGGGCAACGTGTCGCCGCCGATCCACTTCACCTGCGGGATCGACAAGCGGCCGCTGCGCACGTGCACCGCGACGCTGCGGGTCAAGTTCAAGAAGGGCAACCACGTCATCAAGGTGCGCGCCACCGACGACCAGGGCAACACCAGCGCGCTCCGCGTCTTCTCGGTGAAGGCTCGCTGATCACCGACCATCATGGGGCGGCCTCCGGGCCGCCCCATCACCGCTCAGCGATCGGCGACGAAGAGCTGCCGCCCGACGCGAGCCTCGAAGCGGAAGTAGCGGTCCAGACGTACGCCCTCGACGTCCTCGCGCACGCTCGCGATGAGATCCGCGACGATGTCGAGGCTCGGAACCTCGTAAATGAGAAAGATCGTGTACTCGAGTGACGTTGGCTGGCCGACAAGAAAGTAGTCGTCGTCCATCGACGCGAGAAGCGTCGCCCCGCGCTCTTCCCATTGCCGGAAGAAGTGCCGCATGCGCGCCACGACGAGCTCGCGCATCGAGTTGTCGGGGCGCTGGAACCAGCCCTCGGTCGCAGCCGACATCAGCAGCACGCGATACGGCGGTGAGAAGCTCGGAGGCACGTACGGAGCACGCCCGGGAGTCGACATGGCGCGCAGTCTAGAAGCATGAGCGACGACGTGACTCGGATCTCCGACCCCGTGACCGTTCCGTCGCCGCTCCGCGTGCTCGTGACGGCTGCGGCGACTGCGTCGTGGTACGACACCGTCGACGAGGCGACCCGCGACCGCGTTGCCGAGCGCTGGGGCGAGGTGATCCGCGGCTGGTTGAGCCGTCCCGGCGTGCGCATCCTGACGACGTTCGACGACGACCTCCTGCTCGCCGGCGATCCGCGGCCGTTCGGTCGGTGGTCGATCTTCATTCTGCTCGAAGTTCCGGCGCTAGAAGATGCGGTCGCGATCGTCGACGCGGCGCGGCAAGGTGATCCGCGTCTGCACCGGTATTTCACGTTGAGTGCGACGCTCGGACGCGGGTTCTGGCCCGCCGGCGAGCACGCCTGATCCAGTGTCAGCCACGACCACCGCAAGGAGAAACCCATGAGCATCGCGCAGCTCGACGTCGAGTCCGTCCGGAGCCGTTTCACTGCGCTCCGCAACCCGTTCCTCTTCTTCGACGGGCCGAGCGGGACGCAGATGCCCGACGAAGTGATCGCGGCGATCGTCAAGTACCTGCACGAGGCGAACGCGAACATGGGCGCGGATTTCGAGACGAGCCGCCGCACGACCGAGACGTACATCGCGGCGCGTGCGGCCGCGGCTCGGTTCTTCTCGTGCTCGGACCGCGAGGTGATCTTCGGCCCGAACATGACCTCGCTCAATTTCATGCTCACCCGCACGCTCGGACGGACGCTGGCGGCGGGCGACGAGATCGTGAGCACGAAGCTCGACCACGACGGCAACGTCTCGCCGTGGCTCGAGCTTGCGCGCGATCTCGACTTGACGGTCCGGTTCGCGGATCTGACGGCGGAGGGGACGCTCGACCTGGATTCGCTGCAGGCGCTGATCGGTGAGCGGACGCGCGTCGTGTCCTTCCCGTGGGCTGCCAACTCGATCGGCACGAAGACCGATGCGCGGGCTGTCACCGAGCTCGCCCACGCGAGCGGTGCCCTTTCCTGGGTCGACGCAGTCCATTACGCCTCGCACGGCCCGATCGACGTCGCGGCGCTCGGAGCGGACGTCGTGCTCTGCTCGGCGTACAAGTTCTGCGGTCCGCACATCGGCGTCGCCTACGCGCGCGCGGAGCTGCTCGAGAGCTGGCGCCCGTACAAGGTGCGCCCGGCGCCGGACGAGCCGCTCGGGTTCAGGTTCGAGTCGGGGACGCCGCAATACGAGGCGCTCGCGGGATTCTCGGCGGCGATCGACTACCTCGACTCGCTCGGCGGCTTCGCCGGCATCGTCCCGCACGAGGAGGCGCTCGGCGAGCGGTTTCTCGCCGGCCTGCCCGAGGCGTACACGCTGTACGGCCCCGCCGGCATGGACGGGCGCGTGCCGACCTTCGCGTTCAACCACTCCGACCTCGATGCCCACGACGTCGCGCACGGGCTGATTGAGCGCGGGATCAACGCAGGCGCGGGCAACTACTACTCGCCGGGCGTCATGGAGAGTCTCGGCATCGAGTCCGCAGTGCGGGTCGGCATCACCCACTACAACACCGAGCAGGAGGTCGACCGGCTCCTCGAAGCGCTCGACGAGGTGGCCGCGCACGCATCCTGATGTTCCGATGACCCAACGACGGCGAGACATCGGTGTCTTCGCCGATGCCATGGATGCGGCGGCGATCGTCGGCGTCGGCGAAGTCGTGCTCCACGAGCAGCCGATACCCGCCGCGAAGGGCGATCTCGTCGTCGTGAAAATCCTCGCTGCGCCGATGTGCACGGAGTCCAGGCAACGGCGCGCGGGCGTGAAGGGCGACGCTCTCGGTCATGAAGCGGCCGGCGTCGTTGTCGACGCCGGATCCTCGACACGTAGACGCGTCGGCGACCGCGTGGTCGTGATGCCCGGGTTCGCCTGCGGCGTCTGCGACCTCTGTCTCGCCGGCGAGCACATCTACTGCTCCGACCAGCGCGCCGTGCTCGCCGAAACCGGTCAGTCCTTCGGGACAGCGACGTACGCGCAGTACGTCCTCAAGCCCGACTGGCTGCTCGTGCCGGTGCCGGATGACGTCTCGCTCCTGCACGCCTCGCTCGCCTGCTGCGGCCCCGGCCCGAGTCTCACCGCGGCTCGACGCACCCGGGTCGGGCCGCTCCGTTCGGTGGTGATCTCCGGGTGCGGCCCGGTCGGGCTCGGCGCCGTGGTTCACGCGAAGGTTCGCGGCGCCCGCATCCTCGCGCTCGAAACCAACCCCTTCAGAGCGGAGTTGGCAAGGGCGCTCGGCGCTGAGGTCGTGCTCGACCCGTCGTCGTCGGACGTCCCCCTCGACGTGCGCGCGGTCACGTCGCGCGGAGCCGACGCCGGGATCGAGACGAGCGGAGCCGCGGGCGCGGCGCGGACGCTGGCGAAGAGCCTCCGCGTCGGCGGCCGTATGGCCGTGCTCTCATGGGGAAACGACGTCGACCTGCCGCCTCTCGTCCCCCTCGGCATCAGCGTCCATGGCTGCTGGCACTGGAATCACCAGCGCCACGCGGAGGAGATGTGGTCGACGGTGAGAGCGGCCGGACCGCTGCTCGACCTCTTCATCACACACGTCGTGCCGATGAGTGCGGTCGCCGAGGCGATGGACCTTCAGGACGCGGGCACCTGCGGAAAGATCATCCTGCTGCCGAACGGCGAGGTGGCTGACGAGGATCTGGTCGTGCGGTGAGCACGATCGTGGTCCTCGCCGGCGAAGGCGAGTACGGATCCGACCGCACGATGCGAGCGGTCGCCGACGATCTCCGCCGCGAGCTCGGCGCGCACGTCGTGTACCGGACTCCCGACGTGCTCGAGGACATGCCCGACTTCCCGCGGTCGACGTTCGGCGGGCTGGACGACCTTCGGCGTGCCGACCTGATGGTCATCTATACGCGATTCAGGATCCTCCCCGACGAGGAGATGCGGAGGATCGTCGACTTCTGCGGCCGCGGCGGCAACGTGCTCGGGTTGCGCACGTCGACGCACGCGTTTCACTACCCGCCCGAGAGCCCCTGGTTCGACTGGAGTGAAGCGTTCGGCCGCGAGGTGCTCGGCTCGCCGTGGATCAGCCACCACGGGCATACGTCCACGACCGACGTGAGCTGGTTCTCCGACGAGCAGCATCCGATCCTCGCCGGGGTTCCGCGCAGCTTCCGCTCCTCGTCGTGGCTCTACCGCTCCGACCTGCAGCCCGATTGCAAGCCCATCCTCTGGGGGACGCCCGTCGATCCGGAGGACGATCCGACCCCGTCTCCGTTCGCATGGGTTCGCGAGCGGGGTGAGCAGCGAGTCGTCTACACGAACATGGGGCACGAACGCGATTTCGAGCTGGCAGCCGTGCGGCGATTTCTCGTCAATGCGGCTCGCTGGTGTACCGACGATCAGTGACGGCCGGCCTCGCGCTCAGCCGAGCTCTTGCGCGAGCCCGATCAGAAGACCTCCAGGACCACGGATGTAGCACAGCCGGTACGCGTCTTCGTACTGGACGACTTCGCTGCTGACGAGCTGCGCGCCGTGCGTGCGGACCGCGGCGAGCGTCCCGTCGATGTCGTCCACGGCGAACATGACGCGGAGGTAGCCGAGAGCGTTCACCGGTGCGTTCCGGTGATCGGCCACGACGGGCGGATCGAGGAAGCGCGAGAGCTCGAGCCGGCTGTGCCCGTCGGGCGTGCGCATCATCGCGATCTCGACGCGCTGGTCGCCGAGCCCGGTGACGCGCCCTGCCCACTCTCCCTCCACCATGCCCCGTCCTTCGAGCTCGAGGCCGAGCGCGCGAAAGAACTCGATCGTCGCTTCCAGGTCGTCGACGACGATGCCGACGTTATCCATCCGCTGAACCGCCACGTCAGGTGAGGCACTGCTCGAGGCCGCGGGTCAGCAGGTCGCGCGGGAGGTCGATGCCGATGAACACGAGCCGGCTCGTTCGCACCTCGCCGGGCGACCACGGCGAGCCGGCGTCGTGGCTCATCAGCTGGTGCACGCCCTGGAAGATGATCTTCCGCTCCTGCCCGGCGAGGTTGACGACGCCCTTGTAGCGCAGCAGGCGCGTCCCGTAGCTCTTGACGACCGCCGACATGAACTGCGCGAACCGCGCGGGCTCGAACGACCGGTCGGAGCGGTACGCCAGGCTGCCCACGTCGTCGTCGTGGTGATGGTGGCCCGCGTGGCCGCCGGAGCCGGCCGCAAGATCGAGCTCGGCGTCGAGGTTGAAGCCGCCGACATCGAAGACGTCCGCCAGAGGAACGGCGCCGAACGACGCGTGACGTTGCGGCGCACGCGGGTTCATCGCTCGCAGACGTTCCGACAATGCGTCGACCGCGCGCGTTCCTGCGATGTCGACCTTGCTGACGAACAGCTTGTCTGCGAATCCGACCTGCCGGCGCGCCTCCCGCCAGGTGTCCAGCTGCTCCATGCCGTGCACGGCGTCGACGAGCGTGAGAACCGCGTCCGGCCGGTAGGCCGTCGCGACGGGCTCGTCGAGGAAGAACGTCTGCGCGACCGGGCCGGGGTCGGCGAGGCCCGTCGTCTCGATCATCACCTGGTCGAACGCGAGCTCACCCCTGCCGCGCTGCCCTGCGAGATCGCAAAGCGTCGCGCGCAGGTCGTCGCGGATGCCGCAGCAGAGGCAGCCGTTCGTGAGCTGGACGATCTGCTCCTCGCCGTCGTCGGAGACGACGATCTCGCTGTCGATGTCCTCTTCGCCGAACTCGTTGACGATGACGGCGATCTTTCGCCCATGCTGCTCGGTGAGAACCCGGCGCAGGAGCGTCGACTTTCCCGCACCGAGGAAGCCGGTGAGAACCGTGGCGGGAATCCGTTCCACGCGTCAGCCCATGATCACGATCGTGTAGCCGCCGAAGACGGCTCCGTCCTGCGCCGCGCTGACGCGGTACACGTGAGCCTCGCCGGGCGCGGGGGCGTCGTCGCTCGTCGTGAACGCAACGTGCTGGTCGTCACCCTCGACCTGTTGCTCCGCGCCGCCGCCGACGGTCGGGAAGCCGCCGCCCACCGTCGTCGGCGGCGAGAGCGTCGGCACGCCTGTCGGCGCCGCCATCGCGGGGAACACGCCGCGCTGTCCCGTTCGCAGTTGCAGCCACGGGACCACGCTCGGCGCGACGCGCTCCACGGCCACCGTCGCCGGGGCGCCGTACAACGGCCCGACCTGCATCAGCACCGGCTGCTGCAGCGCTGGTCGTGCTCCGCCCAGCTGGTGTCCGTGCACGTCCGGCGCGGGCACGACGTGGATGTTCCGCTGCGCAACGTGCCTGTTGATCGACGCATCGAAGATCGGCTCGCCCGGCAGATCGGCCGGGTTGTCCCAGACGCGGACGAGCAGGCACTCGTGGCCGCCGTTGACGAACGTGGGGGTCCACGGCTCGGGGCACTTGATCAAGGCGTGCGACTTGCCGCTGCTCTTGGCACCGAGCGACATCTCGGTCTGCGCGATCAGCGACACCGAGCTCGTATTGATCCCGAGCGCCGGATTGCACCAGTAGAACTCGACGAGCACCTCGTTCGCTGCCGCCTTGCCGAAGTTCCAGACGTGCGCGTAGATCGTGTTGGGCTCGCCTGCCACCGCGGTGTCGCCGAGGGTCGGCGGCACCGGCGGCGCAAGCGCCGGGGCGACGCCGCCGAGGATGAAGATGTCCGGGCTCTCCCAGAACGGCCCGACCACCGGACGCGCACCCAGATCCGCCGGGTTCGCGCGCATGAACAGGTACGGCAAGTCCAGCTCGGCCCGCGGCCCGACCCAGACGCCGGGGACGTCGGGTCGGTCGAGATCGCCCTTCGTCAACGGGCCGCCCTCGTCGAGCCGCCCGGTGCTCGTTCCCTGCGGGCGGGTCGGCCGGCCCGGCCGGCCCGGAGGGCACGGCTTGCAGCGTTCGCAGTCGCAGTCTCGGTCTCGATCCTGGTCTCGCTCGCACCGGTCGGAGTCGAAGTACCACGTCTTCTCGACGATCTTCGAGACGCGGTCGTCCCCGCAGTCGTCGCGATGTCTCCGGTGCGTCATGCAGTTACCTCGGCGGCCCCGCCGACGGCCGCGGCTTCTCGCGACGCTTCGGCTTGTCCTTGTAATCGAGCAGCAACGCGTTCGCCGGGTCCCAGCTGTTCCTCGGGTCGGACTCCGGGGGCACGACCGGCGTTGCATACGTCAGGCCGAGGATGCCGGTGTGCGTGCTGCCCTCCCGCTTCGGGTCGGGCTTGTTCCGGATCCAGTCCCAGGTCAGATACGCGAATGCGCGGTCGCTGTCGAGATTGAACTGGGTGCTGTAGCCCGTGTCGTTCGCGAGCTGACCGATCAAGTAGCAGGAGAACGGCACGGGGTCGCCGAGCGGGCTCAGGCCGAGTCGGCGCCGGCCGATGTGCTGCTCGTTCAGCACGTCGGTCTCCCACGGATGCTGCGCCTGCTCGTACGCCGAGCGGGTGGCGCCGTCCACCGGTGCATCGAGCCGGAAGAACACGTCCGGCATCGTTCCGATCGGATACGGACCGGGGCGCAACGGCTTGTACGCCTCGTCGGGGCCTTCGCCGAACGACTTGAACGGGTTGTACGTCTCCGTCGGCGTCGGCTTCGTCGTGTCGCTCATGCCGGGCCGCTCGACACGGCTCACGTCGGGCCACGCCCACGGCCGGTGGAACTCCCACCCTTCGGTCGTCCCGTCGGCGTGGTAGCGCAGCACCGGGTAGTAGGGATAGTTCGGATCGCTGACGGAGTGGCCGGCGCCGATGACGTCCTGGTCCTGGTCGAGGTTGCCGAAGGGATCGAACGCCGCCGCGAGCGCGGCGCGGAATGCCGCATCGACGGTGCCGCCCAGCGTGATCAGCGGCTCGTCGATCTCGTTCGGGAGGCGCAGCTCGCCGTCCGGATAGAACTGCTCCGCGTGCGGCGACACGTACCCCGTGTGCGCGAGGATCTCGTGCGTGCGCATCACGACGTCCCAGACCATCATCGCGAGCTCGTAGAGCCCGAGCCGAATCGGATAGCTCGCCGGGCTCACCACCATCTCGATCAGATCCTCGACGAGCTTCACGGCGGCGCCGATCTCCTTGATCGCCCACTCGATGAGCGCGACGAGCAGCCCGCAGATGTCGTCGACCGGGTTGGTCGGATCGATCCCGCTGAGGTCGGGCGGCTGCAGCAGGTCGGATACGTCGGACGCGGGCGGGAAGATGATGACGTCCGGCTTCTTCGGCTTCTCCAGCTCCCACGTGCCGTTGTACATCAGCCGGTAGAAGGAGTACATGACCTTGTAGATCGTTTGCACCTGCCACGGGAGCGGGAAGCCGTTGCGCACGGAGAACGGCGGCGCCGGCGCGATGTCCGCGAGCAGTTCGGGCAACGGCTTGTCCGGCCCGCTGCCGGTGATCTGCTCGACGTACTTCGTCAGCAGGTTGTCGTCGATCGCCGACTGGAAGTCGTCGCCCTGGTAGATGTGCGGGTGCTCGTTCTCGTCCGGGAAGCAATCCATCAGGGCGAGCACGATCGACTCCGCCATCCAGTCCGGCATCTCACCGTCCTGGTCGAGCGCAGCCGCCCTCGCGTCGGGATCGTCGGGCAGCGGGTCCGGCCGCTGCTCGCCTTCCGGGCTCTCCGCGTCGTCGGGTGTCAGCTGCACGTTGAACCACATCGCGGCCATCGAGAGGTCGGGATACGTGTCGCTGTGACCCCACGGATCGGGCTCCAGCTTTCCGCCCGGCATCGTCTCCCGGTAGTTCCAGGCGTCGATGTGGTTCTCGATCAGATGGTGCCGCTGCGGGTGGTTGCGGAACGGGCCGCCGCATTGCTCGTTCACGAACGAGTGCGCAACCGTGTCCGTCCCGAGGTGCGTCATGTACCCGAGGCTGAAGGCGAGGAACTGCTCGCTTTCCGTCGTCTTGCCGGCGGCGGCGAGTGCGTCGGCCTGCTTCACGAACGCCTGGCACAACGCAGACGGGCGCCGGTAGTGGCTCATGTCGCTCCAGAGGAAGAGCTTCTCGTCGAAGCCCTTCTGCACGCAGGTGTCGAAGTTCGTGAAGATGTCGACGAACGTGAGGAGCTCCTCTTCGGCGATCGTCTTCAGCGCCAGCTGCAACTCGTCGAGCACGACGCCGAACTCGCTCAGCACGCCTCCCGTCAGCGCATCGGCGAGGTTCTCGATGTCCGCGACGATCGGCCCGATCGTCGCGTTCCAGCCGTCGACGAAGGTCTGCCAGATCTTCTGGAGCTTGATCAGGAACCGGATCAGCGCAGCCATCGTCGCGTTGACCTGATCGAGGATGATCAGGAGCGGTTCCCAGTCCTCTTCGTGCGCCGTGTCGAAGAAGTAGTAGACGGCGAGCGCGAACATCAGCTCGTCGCTGATCGGCCCGAGCGGAAGACCGTTGTAATCCTGCGAGAAGTAGAAGAGATCGGGCCCGATCGCGCCGATCGCGGTGAACTTTTCGTTGTCGCGCATGATTTGCCCGCACGCCCGTGCGTCGCGAACCGCGGCTTCCGGCCAGTCGGGAAAGTCCGCGGTCAGGAGATGGTCGGCGACGCGGCGCGCGGTGTACATGTGCGTGAAGTGGCCGGGCATCTATTGCCCCGACACATCGCGACATGTCGGCGACACGTCGACTGACGCTCGAGAGCCGTCGTTAGCCGCAGCAACGTTGGAGTCCACGCAGAACACGGACATCGCCCTCTCGTTGCTTGCGGGCAACGCTATGCCCGTCTGTCGGTCAAGTCAAGATCCTGCCGAGCCGCGTCCCCGCGACGTTGACATTCGCTGCCGCGCTCGGGATGTTGCGTGCGTGGCGACAACCGCGATCGTGGCTGAGATCCTGATTGTGGGACTCGAGGCTGCGGCATGGCTCACGCTGCTTGTCCTTGCGGCCTTCGGCAGCGGCTGGGTGGACACGAAGCCTCTCGAGAAGTGGCAAGAAGTGACGGTTCTCATCATCGTTGCCGCCGCGTACACACTCGGGATCCTGGTCGACCGATACGCCGATAGCGCGCACCGTCTCCTTGGCCGGCTCTGGCCGACACGGCCGGTCGATCGACCGGCCTCGATTCCGCGTATGAGGATGGCCGTTCTCAGCGCCGGCGGCGGCGTCGCCCAATTCTCCGAGTATCAACGCAGTCGCCAACGCATCGCGCGGGCCACCGCCATGAACGCGCTCATCGCGGCTCCCGTCGTCGCGTGGTACGTCGGTTCGAATGCCGGCGGCGCCCGCGCGATCGCAGCTGCAGCGACACTGCTCGCGTTGGCGGTACTCAGCGAAGTCGCGTACCGACGGATCGAATTCGCATATCTGTGCCGGCTTGGCGATGCTTACCGTGTCGTGGGAAAGAAGAAGGATCGCGCGGATCGCGCTGCGGCGGTTCCCTATCGGCGCGGCTCCGACGGCGTTGAATTTCTCCTGGTGACGACGTTGGGCGATCCGAAACGCTGGACTTTCCCGAAAGGCCGGCGCGACAAGGAAGACGACACGCTCGCCGATACGGCTGCGCGAGAGGCGCGTGAGGAGGCCGGCGTCGCAGGAAAGCTCGAGGGACGGCGTCTCGCCGAATACCGCTTTCCCGCCGCCAACGGGAAGGAGCATGTCGTAGCAGCATTCCTTCTCGAGGTGACGCGCGAGAAGCCGGCGAAGTGGCGGCAGGGCGACGACGCAACGCGCGAACGGGCGTGGCGTTCTCGAGACGCGGCGCTCGAGCTCTTGACAGACAGCGACACTCTTTACCAGGGCGAGATGGTGCGCGTGATCGACGCCGCGATGCAGGAACTTCGCGAGCCCGAAGTCTCGTAGTCGTTGTCGCGCGACGCGACGACGTCGTGCATGCCGCGGCCGAGTAACCACGTCGCTTCTTCGCGCTCACGAGCGACGCAGGGGAAAGAGAAAGCCCCGTCTCCGGGGCTTTGCGAGGTGGGCGCGATCGGCCGTCGGTTCCGAGCGAGCGCGAACCACCGCGGGTCGCGGGCGCGCGTGACACCCACGCGCGCGCCTACACGCCCGTGATGCGGATCCCGGCGTGCGTCTTGTGGCGGATGTTGATCGAGATCAGCAGCGGCGTCAGCTGCTCGACGATGCGCGAGAGCTCGAGGCGCCCCGCGTCGATGCACCGCAGGCCCTTAATTTGCTCGATGAGCGCGGCGACTGCGTCCTTGTCCGCTTTCTTGTCGCCGCACAGGAGCACGTCCTCGTCGAGGACGTGGTCGAGATCGGCGAGCGACGCCGCCGAGACGGTGTGGAGCGCCGAGACGACCCTCGCCTTGTCGCCGACGATCTCCTGCGCCTGCTGCGCGGCCGAGCCCGCCCACACGCCCACGGTGCGCGTCGGCTTTCCGCCGATCGCAGTCGCGAGCGGGACGGTTGCTTCGACGACGACCTGACCGTCGAGCGCATCGACGACGCCACTCAGCGTCGCCACCTGCGCCGCGAACGGGACGGTGACGATCACGATCTCGGCATCGCGCGCGGCGACGGCGTTCTCGGCGCCGGTCGCGCCGCCGCCGACCCGTGCCGCGGCGTCGGCCGCCCGCGCGGCATCGCGCGAGCCGATCGCGACCGTGATGCCGGCATGCGCGAGGCGAACGGCGAGGCCGTACCCGAGGTCGCCCGTCCCGCCGAGGATCGCGACCGTCATGCCGGCCGGAACACCGGGAGGACATTCCCGTCGTCCACCTCGAGGAAGTCGACGACGACGGGCATCTCGCACCGGACGTGCTCGGCGTCGGCTTCGACGCCGGTCAACAAGGACATCATTCGCGGGCCCTCCTCGAGCTCGACGACGATCGTGACGAACGGCCCGGCGTCGGCGAAGCCCGGAAGCCGCGACGCCGGCTGGATCGTGAACGTGTGGACGTGGCCGCGCCCGCTCGCGGGACGCCAATCGACGTCGCGCGAGCCGCACACCGGGCACGCCGTTCGCGGGTAGAAGAAGTGCGCGGCGCAGCGGTCGCACCACGGAAGCATGAGCTCGCGCCGGCGCGCGCCTTCCCAGAACGGCAGCGCGTCGGGGCTCGGGCTGATCGGAGGACGCGGTGTCATGTGCGCGCCAGCACCGCCGACGCGGATGTCGAGAGGTACCCGCCCATGCCGTTGACGAGCGCGACCTCTGCGTCGGCGACCTGCCGCTCGCCGCACTCGCCGCGCAGCTGGCGGACTGCCTCGATCATCAGGAACATGCCGAACATCCCAGGATGCGTGTACGACAACCCGCCGCCGCTCGTGTTCATCGGGAAGTCGCCCCCGGGCGCGATTCGCCCACCCGAGACGAACTCCCCGCCCTCGCCCTTTGCACAGAAACCGCAGTCCTCGACCTGTACGAGCGCCGTGTACGTGAACGAGTCGTACAGCTCGGCGACGTCGACGTCGTCGGGCTTCACGCCGGCCTGCGCGAACGCCTGCGGCGCAGAGATCGCCGCCGGCGATTGCGTCAGATCCGGCATGGCGGAGATCATGTGATGCGTCTGGGCGACTGCCGACCCGAGCACCTCGACGACCGGAACGCCGAGCGTCCGTGCGCGCTCGGTCGTCGTCAAGACGATCGCGCCACCTGCGTCGGTGACGAGGCAGCAGTCGAGGACGTGGAACGGGTGCGCGACGAGGTCGGACGACAGGACGTCGTCGACGGTCAACGGCTCGCGGTTGAGCGCGCGCGGGTTCAGCGCAGCCCACGCGCGTGCCGCGACTGCCACCTCGGCGAGCTGCTCGCGCGTCGTCCCGTACTCGTGCATGTGCCGCGTCGCCGCGAGTGCATACGCGGGGGGCGGAGCCGCGACGCCGTAGATCCGCTCCCATTGCCAGTCGGGGAACCACGGATCGTCGTGCGCCGGCCGCGGCGTGACGCCGCGACGGCGGTTGGAACGCCGAGTCTCGCCGTGCGTGATCAACGCGACCTCGCACTGGCCGGCTTCGATGGCGAGGATCGCTTCGTGGACGTGTGCGACGAACGACGACCCGCCGATCGAGTTGCTGCACGAGAAGCGCGGCTGGATCCCGAGGTACTCCGCGACGATCAGCGTCGGGAGGAAGTCGATCCCGCACGTGAACAGCCCGTCGATGTCGCGCAGGTCGAGGTTCGCGTGCGCGAGCGCGCTCGTCGCCGCCTCGGCGTGCATCTGCACCGCGCTCTTGTGCGGCACGACGCCGAGCTCGTCCGCCTCCGCGGCGCCGACGATCGCGACGCCCGTCACGCGCGATAGCGCTTGATGAAGTCCTGGTCGAGGACGAGCCCGAGCCCGGGGCCGTCCGGGAGCGGGAACTCGCCGTTCACCGGCCCGGGCCGGTTGGCGAACAGCTCCCAGAAGACTGGGTCGCGTTCCGGCGCGAACGCCTCGACGTACGTCCCGTGCGGGATCGACGCGAGCAGATGCGCGGCGACCTGCGGCTCCTCGTGATGCCCCATCTGAACCTCGTATCCCGAGGCGAGCGACGCGAGGCGCCGCCATTCGCTCGGGCCGCCGATCCAGCTTGCGTCGGAGTTGAGGACGTCGACGGCGCCGGCAGCGAGCAGGTCGCGTGCGCCCGCGCGCGTCGCCTCGCTCTGCCCGGCCGCGACGGGAATCCCGGTCGCCAGGCGGACGTCGCGCATCGAGAGCCGGTCGTTGAGCCACTGCACCGGCTCCTCGAACCAGCGGATTCCGCAGTCGCCGACGAGCTTCGCGAACTCGATCGCGGCGGCGCGTGTGTATCCCTGGTTCGCGTCGACCATGAGAATGAAATCGTCCGGAGCAGCGTCGCGCGCGAGCTTCACGCGGCGCGCGTCGTCGCGCGGCGACAACTGGCCGACCTTGAACTTGCATCCGGCGAACCCGAGGTCGACGTACTGCTCGATCTGCCGCGCGATGTCCGACTCGTCGTCGGTGTAGTAGCCGCCGATGCAGATCATCTGCAGGCGGTCGCGGTAGCCGCCCCATAGCCGATAGAGGGGCACGCCGAGCGCCTTCCCGAACGAGTCCCAGAGCGCGCTGTCGATGCACGCCATCGCCTGCAGCGCGAGCGACCGGTCGCGCAAGATGTCGTACGTCGGCGGCAGCATCTCCTCCCAGCACCGCTCGATGGAGAAGGCGGTGCACCCGAGGATCGCCGGGGTGATCTCGTTCTCGATGATCCCGACGATGCGCGCCTGCTCTTCATCGGTGTCGCCGTTGTACGACTCTCCGACGATCCCGCACTTCGTGTAGACGCGCGTCACGATCGTGCAACGCGTCGTCATCGAGTAGTGACTGCCCTGGAACTTGCGCGCGAGCGGCGCGCGCACCGGGACGACCTCGATCCGCTCGATCTTCAGGTCCGCCGGATCGACGGTTCCGAGAAGTGCGGCCGATTCGACGGATTGCGTCATGACCCCTGCCCGAGTTTGACGTGGATGGACTTTTTCTCGAAGTACTCGTCGAGACCTTCGCGGCCGAGCTCGCGACCGAAGCCGCTCGCCTTGTAGCCGCCGAACGGAAGAACCGGCGCGAGACCGGCGTCGTGGTACGCGTTGATCCAGACGGTTCCCGCGCGGATTGCCTTGGCCGTGTTCAGCGCAACGTCGATGTTCTTTGTCCATACCGCGGCTGCGAGGCCGTACATCGTGTCGTTCGCGACCCGAACGGCCTCGGCGGCGTCGTCGAAGGTGAACACGGAGAGCACCGGGCCGAAGATCTCCTCTCGGCCGACCGACATCTCGGGCCCGACCCGATCGAACACCGTGGGCTGCACGTAGAGGCCGTTCGCGAAGTCGCCGTCGAGCCGCTCGCCGCCCGCCACGAGGTCTGCGCCCTCGGACTTGCCTGCGGCGATGTAGCGCAGCACCGTGTCGAGCTGGCCCTCGTCGACTACGGGCCCGATCATCGTCTTCTCGTTCAGCGGGTCGCCGATGCGGCTCGACCGCGCCATCTCGACGAGCTGGCCGACGAACTCGTCGTGGATCTCGCGCTGCACGAGGAGCCGGCTGCCTGCCTGACAGGCCTGTCCGCTGTTCAGGAAGATCCCCCAGTAGGCGCCGCGGACGGCCTGCTTGACGTCGGCGTCCGCGAAGACGATGTTCGGCGACTTGCCGCCGAGCTCGAGCGAGACCTTCTTGACGTTCCCCGCCGCCGCGGCGAGCACGTCCTGGCCGACCTCCGTCGAGCCTGTGAATGCGATCTTGTCGACGCCGTGATGCCGCGCGAGCGCGCTGCCGACGGCACCGCCCCCACCCGTCACGACGTTGTAGACGCCGGCGGGGGCGCCGGCGTCGGCGAACACCGATGCGAGCTCGAGCGCGCCGCTCGGCGTCAGGCTCGCCGGCTTCGCGACGATCGTGCAGCCTGCCGCGATCGCCGGACCGACCTTCCACGCGAGCAGCAGCAGCGGGAAGTTCCACGGCGTGATCATCCCGACGACACCGATCGGCTCGCGAAGGACGAGGCCGAGCGCGTCGGGCGTGTGCTGTGAGACTGCTTCTCCCCGCATGTCGCGCGCGAGCGCTGCGTAGTAGTCAAACAGGTCGGCGGTGAGGATGACCTCGCCCTTCGCGAGCGAGATCGGCTTGCCGAGCTCGAGCGTGATGCGCCGCCCGATCGTGTCCGCGCGCTCGCGGAGCAGATCGGCGGCGCGCTCGAGTAGCAACGCCCGCTCGCGTGCGGGCGCCGTCGACCACGGCGTCTCGTCGAACGCGTGGCGTGCAGCCGCCACCGCTGCGTCGACGTCGGGTGCCGTTCCGGCGGCAAACCGAGTGACGACGCTTCCGTCGGCGGGGCTTGTGCGCTCCGCCGTCTTGCCTTCGGCCGGCGCGACCCACTCGCCGCCGACGAACTGCCTGTAGTCGACTGCGGTCGTCGGGGCGGCGCTCACCGAGGGCTCCTCGGCGGCGCGTAGCACTCGAGCAGCTCGCATCCGTCCTGGCCGGCACGGCACGAATGCGGGACGTCGCCGGGGATGAGGAACGCCGCACCCATGGCCAGCGTCTCCGTTACGCCGTCGACGGTGAGCTCGAGCGCACCGCGAATGACCTGCCCGAACTCCTCGTTCGGGTGCGAGTGCTCCGGGACGACGACGGCGGCGTCGAGCACGTAGCGCGCGGCCGACAGCTGCGTCCCCTGCACGTCCGCCGCCACGACGCCCGTGACCGGGCCGGGCTTCGACCGCGCCTCCCAGTCGACGACACTGCTCTCGGCGGTCGTCATGCGGCAGGCGCGACCAGTTCTGTGATCTGCACGACGACGCCGTCGGGATCGGTGACGAGACAGACACGCCATCCGCCCTCGGGTGTCATGACGGTAGTCGGCTCCGTAATGAAGGTTGCGCCGTCTTCCTTCAGGACCTCCGCGACGCGGTCGGTGCTCTCGGTCAGGACCGCGAACCGCGTCAGACCGTGCGCATTCTGCGGCGGTGTCGGATTGCCCTCGGCGAGGCCGGGCGGGCCCCACTCGACGATGTCGAGGAGCGTCGCCTGGTCGGAGTCGCCGAGGCGCAGGTGCACGAACCGGCACTCATCGCAAGGAACGGCGAACGCCACCTTCAGCTGCTCGTTCGTCACCGTGCGGTCCTGGAGCTGCGTGAACCCGAGCTTCTCGTAGAACGCGACCGAGCGATCGAGATCGCGCGAGTTGATCGCGATGTGGAAGAGGCGGTCGAGCATCAGGCGACAGTGGTCGAGAACGGCATCAGCTGGTCGGCGAGGACATCGAGCTCACCCAACACGCCCTGTAGCGAGTCGTGGTCGAACGACGTGTCGGCGACGAGCATCTCGACGCCGAGCGACTCGTAGTGCGCGACGGTGTCTGCATCGAGCGTCGCCTGGTCGACCGGGCGCGCCGTCAGCGTGATCTCGTCCATCGTGCGGCCGTGCTTCTCGAGCTCGCTCTCGAGCAGGACGAGCTTCTGCTCGAGCTCCTCGGGCGTGATGTACAGCGGATGCCACCCGTCCGCGACCTTCGCGACGCGCTTCACGACGGCGTCGCTCTTGCCGCCGCACCAGATCGGGAGCGAGGGCTGCCGCGCCGGCTTCGGATAGAACTTGAAGCCGCTGAACTGGAAGTGCTTTCCCTGGAAGTCGATCTCGTCGGCCGCCCACAGGTGCTTCAGCAGCGCGATGTACTCGGTCGTGCGTGGTCCGCGCGTGTCGAACGGCGCGCCGAGGATTTCGAACTGCTCCTTCATCCAGCCGACGCCGATCCCGCAGATCGTCCGGCCGCCGTTGAGGACGTCGAGCGTCGCGAACGCCTTCGCCGTGTTCACGGGGTGATGCCAGCTGGCGATCAGCACCGACGTGCCGAGCTGGATCCGCTCGGTGGCGGCGGCGGCCCACGTGAGCACGAGGATCGTGTCGAGATAGGGCGTCTCGGGCGGCCAGAAGAACTTGCCGTCCGCGCGGTACGGGTATCGCGTCTGCACGTCGGTCGGCAGCGCGATGTGATCGGTCATGAACAGCGCGTCGAAGCCGAGGTGCTCGGCCTTCTGCGCAAACGCCGTGATCGCTTCCGGCCCCGCGTAGGGCCCCGCGCCGGGCAGTCGCAGCCCGAACTTCATCTCTTTCTCCTTCCGGTCGTTCGACCCGCCGTTGCAGTTCCCGCGCTCTTGGCGGCGCGAAGATCTTCTTCAAAGCGCTCGAGGCTGACGTGCGCCATCACGAGGCGCTGTGCCTGCGTCACGTTCCGCGAGCGGATCGACGCGAGGATCGCGCGATGCTCGGCAAGCCACTCCGAATGCCGCCCGACGCTCGCGCGGAGGCCGCCCGACAGTGACTGCCACGCGTCGCGAAGCATCACCTCGACGTCGTAGAGCCACGTGTTTCCCGTCGCTTCGATGAGTGCGAGCTCGAAGTCGAGAGGCGGCCACGTGTACTTCGGATCCTTGTCGATCCGCCGCGCGTGCTCGTCGATCAGCGCCTCGAGCGCGTCGATGTCCTCGTCCGAAAGCCGCTGCGTCGCCGCCGTCACCGCCGCGAGCTCGATGCCGAGGCGCGTCTCGACGAGGTTGCGGAGTGCGTTCGCCTCCGATGCGTCGAAGAGCGCGGACGCATCGCCGTCGCCGTCGACGCCGGGGCCGACGTACATCCCGTCGCCATGCCGGACGTCGACGATCCCGAGCGTCGAGAGGACGCGGATCGCTTCGCGCAGCGACGAACGGCTGACGCCGAGCTGCTCGAGGAACACGCGCTCGGGCGGCAGCTTCTGCCCCGCGGCGAGGCCGTTCTGCTCGATGTACGACCGGAGCTCGTCGACGACGCGGTCCGCGACGCGGACGCCGCCGACCCGGCCGAGCGTAGAGGTCTGATGACTCCCCCGCTCGAGCGCGGCTGCGGGAAAGGCCGGGTTGTCGCCCGGCAGACTCGCGGTGCGCGGAGTTGGCGCCATTGCCGAGAGTAAAGCGTATGACGTCTGACAGGTCAAGCCTTGCGCCGCACCCTCCGGTCGTGTTATAGGACGTCTGACAACTTCGCCACGGAGGCGCTCAATGGTCAAGTCCCACCCGCGGAAGCGGTCAGTTCGGATCGGCGTCATCGGCTGTCTCGCAGCCCTCGTCGCGCTCTCGCTCACCGCGACGGGCTCCAGCGGCGTCTCGCGCCAGGAGTACGGCGCGCCGATCAAGATCGGGATCATCCTCCCCTACACCGGCCCGTTCGGCCTGTACGGCAAGCCGATGGAGGCCACGTTCCGCGCACGGTTCGCGAAGCAGCACTACCGGATCAAGGGGCACAAGGTCGAGCTCTACTTCGTCGACGAGGCGACTGACCCGAAGACGGCCGTTCTCGACGCGACGCAGCTGATTACGCAGCGGCACGTCAATGCGATCGTCTGCTGCGTCACCGGCGGCGCGACACTCGCGCTCGGGCCGATCCTGGCGCAGCAGGGCGTCCCGCAGATCGGTCCGATCCCGAATCCCGCGGGGCTCGAGAACTACAAGACGGCCGCGATGGCCGCTCCCACCGCCGGCCACGACGCCGAGATTCTCGGCAAGTACGCGGCCGCGAAACTCAAGTACAAGACGGCGGCCGTGATCGCGACAGACTTCGCGTACGGGCACGAGGTGGCGGACGCATTCTCGAAGGGGTTCGAGGCCGGCGGCGGGCGCATCACGACGTCGACGTACCCGCCGCTTGGGACATCCGACTTCGGCTCGTATCTGACGAAGGTCGGCAACGTCGACGCGGTCTTCGGCGGCTTCGCGGGTGCCGATGCGATCGGTTTCGTGAAGCAGTACAAGCAGTTCGGGAACAAGGCGACGCTGCTCGGCCACGGGCCGCTCGTCACCGAGCTCGTCCTCAAGGCCGAGGGCACCGCCGCCACCGGGATCGGGGCCGCGTTCTACTACTCGTCCGGACTGAACTTCCGCGAGAACAAGGACTTCATCGCCACGATGAAGGACATCGACTCGAACTTCGTCCCGAGCCACTTCACGGCCGGCGCCTGGGCGACCGGAAGCGCGATCATCGCAACCGCGACGAAGCTCAAGGGCAACATCAAGAGCGGCAAGCAGTTCGCGGCGACGCTGCGGGGCCTGAAGATCAAGGCGCCGTGGGGAACGCTGAAGTTCGACCGGAAGACCGGGTACGGCGTCGCTCCGACCTACTTCTACACCGTCGTCAACAACGGCGGTACCGTCTCCCACAAGATCCTCGCCAAGATCAACGGTTGAGAGCCGGGACGGAGGGGCCGAACGATGTCGCTCGATCAATGGGTCGTTGAGCTCGCGATCGGGACGTCGTTCGGCCTGCTCCTGTTCCTCCTCGCCTCGGGCTTCACCCTCACGTTCGGCCTGGCCCGATTCGTCAACCTCGCTCACGGCGCGGTGTTCCTCGTATCGGCGTACGTCGCGACGCAGATCGCCGGCCCCGGCTGGCGGTACGCCGTTGCGGTGCTCGCGGCCGCGGGCACCGGAGTCGTCCTCTCGGTCGCCGTCTATCTCGTCGCACAGCTGCGGTGGCGTCGCATCGGGGCGAATGAGCTGAGCCAGGTCCTGCTGACGTTCGGGTTGCTCCTCGTCCTCGCCGACTTCGCGCGCGACCGCTGGGGCGGGCTGCCGACGTCGGGCGCATCGCCCGCGTTTCTCGACGGGTCGTGGACGATCGGCGACTCCGCGTTCCCGATCTACCGCGCGTTCATGGCGGCGATCGCGATCCTGCTCGCGGTCGCGCTCTGGTGGCTGCAGGAGCGGACGATCTTCGGTGCGCTCGTGCGTGCGGGCGTCGACGACCGCGAGATGCTCGAGGCGAGCGGGACGTCGGTGCGCCCGCTGTTCCTCGCCGTGTTCGCGGTCGGCGGGCTACTCGCCGGGCTCGCCGCGGGCATCGGCGCGCCGGTCCTCGGCGCGTCGATGGGACAGGAGTTCACGATCCTCGTCCTCGCGTTCGTGATCGTCGTGCTCGGCGGGCCGGGCAGCCTCGCCGGCGCGTTCGTTGCGAGCCTCGCCGTCGGCATCGCCGATGCGCTCGGCAAGGCACTGATCCCGACGTTCGCGGAGTTCACGATGATGGGTCTCGTCATCATCACGCTCGCCTGGCGCCCCAACGGGTTGTTCGGATGGTCGGCGCGCTGACGCGCGGCCTCGCCGTCGCCGCGGGCGCGGCCGTGCTCGCCGCGGCGCCCGTGTACGTCGGCGACTTCCAGATCGCGCTCCTGACCCAGGCGATCTCGTGGGCGCTCCTCGGCGTCTCCGTGTGGATCCTGCTCCGCGTGTGCAACCTGGCGTCGTTCGGCCACGCCGCGTTCTACGGCGTCGGCGCGTACGCCGCGGGTCTGGCGGTCACGCGGTGGCACGTCGACAACCTCTTCGTCGCGCTCGCGATCGCCGTCGGCATCTCGTGCCTCGTCGCGCTGCCGATCGCGATCGTCGTGTCGCGGCTCGCGAACGTCTCGTTCCTGCTCGTCACCCTCGCCTTCGCCGAGATGCTGCACTCGCTCGCCGGTCGCTGGAAGACGCTTGGCGGGTCGGACGGGTTGATCGGCGTGATCCGTCCCTCCCCCGCTCCGATCCACGCGAGCCTCTTCACGCCCGACAACTACTTCTGGTTCTCGGTCGCCGTGCTCGTCGTCGTCCTGCTCGTCGTCGCCGTCGTGATCAGGTCGCCGTTCGGCGGAGTCCTGGCCGGGGTCCGCGAGAGCGAACAGCGGATGGCCTCGCTCGGGTACAACGCGTTCGCGTATCGCGTCGCTGCGTTCGTCCTGTCGGCGGCAGTCGCCGGAGTCGGCGGGCTGCTGAGCGCCTATCTCACCGGGTTCGTCGACCCGAACGATGCGAGCGCGCTCGTCTCGGCGCGCGGGCTTCTCATCGCCGTGATCGGCGGTGCGACGCTCGTCGGGCCGGTCGTGGTCGCGATCGCGCTCACGGAGCTCGAGCACCTCCTCAGCGAGCACACGACGCGCTGGCTCGGCATCCTCGGCGTCGTGTACGTCGTCGTCGCGCTGCTCGCACCCGAACGCGGGTGGTTCCGTCGGATCCGGACGCGGCGCGCCGCGGGGCCGGGCGCGACCCCCGCAGGCGTCGCGCTGGAGGATCGCGCATGACGACGTTCGCGTTCGAGCAAGTCTCCAAGCGGATCGGCGGCGTCGAGATCGTGCGCGACGCGTCGATCGAGCTCCACCCGGGAGAACGGCGCGCGCTCCTCGGGCCGAACGGCGCAGGGAAGACGACGCTGATGAACATCGCCGCCGGCTTCGTGAAGCCGACGAGCGGGCGCGTCGTCCTCGACGGACGGGACATCACGCGCATGGCGCCGTACCGGCGCGCGCGGCACGGGCTCGCACGGACGTTCCAGGTGACGAACCTCCTCCCCGCGCTGACCGTGGCGCAGAACCTCGCGCTCGCGGTGCAGTCGGAGAGCGCGCACCGCTGGAACCCGGTCGGCAGCTGGCGGAGCGCGCGCGGCATCTGGCGGAGCGTCGACGACCTGCTCGCGCGGTCGCAGCTCGAAGACGTGCGCGACGTCCCCGTCGGGGAGCTCCCGTACGGCGGGCAGCGGCGGCTCGAGATCATCGTGGCGATCGCAAGGAGCGCACGCGTCGTCCTGCTCGACGAGCCCGGCGCAGGCCTCTCGTCGGCGGAGACGGAGTCGCTCATGGAGCTGGTCTTCGACCTCGGTGACGATCTTGCCGTGCTGTTCATCGACCACGACGTCGAGCTCGCGCTGCGAATGGCCACGCAGGTGACCGTGCTCCACCTCGGCGCAGTCGTGGCCGAAGGGACACCGGACGAGATCCGTGCGTCGCAGGCACTCGACGACATCTATCTGGGAGCGGCTCCGACGCATGCTTGAGGTCGAGCAGCTTCGCGCATGGCACGGCGTGGCCGAGGTCGTGCGCGGCGTGTCGTTCACGGTCGCGGACGGCACCGCAATCGCGGTCGTCGGACCGAACGGCGCCGGGAAGACGACGCTCGCCCGGGCGCTCGCGGGGCTCCACCGCTCGCGCGAGGGCCGCGTGGCGCTGGGCGGGCGCGACCTCTCGCGGGTCGCAGCCACGGAGGTCTCGCGCGCGGGGCTCGGCCTCGTACCGCAGGGGCGGCGTCTGTTCCCGTCGCTGACGGTTGCAGAGCACTTCGCGCTCGCGTCGCGCCGGGCGAGCGCCGGCGCGATCTCGGCGCACGATCTCCTTTCGATCTTCCCGAATCTCGAGCGGCGCGAGAAGGTGCGCGCGAAGCTGCTGAGCGGCGGGGAGCAGCAGATGCTCGCCATCGCGCGCGCCGTGCTCCCCGGTCCGAAGCTCCTCGTCCTCGACGAGCCGACGGAGGGCCTCGCCCCTGCGATCGTCGAGCTCGTCGGAACGCTCATCACCACGCTTCGCGACCGCGGCGTCGCCGTGCTGCTCTTCGAGCAGCCGGGCGCGTTCCCAACGCAGCTCGCCGACGAGGTCCTGCACATCGATCGAGGCGTCCTCGCGCCGCAACGCCTACCCGTGGAGGTCGCACCGTGAGTCGTCTCGGCATCCAGCTCGCGCCGTGGAGGCGGACGGACGAGCTCGTCGCTGCGGGCGAGCAGCTTCGCGAGTTCGTCGACGTCATCTGGGTGCAGGATCAGATGCTCGCGCGCAACGTGTACGTGGTGCTGACCGCTCTCGCCCACGCAGGCTGCGGTGTCGGAACGAACGTGACGTACCCGATCGGCCGAAACCCCGTCGAGATGGCGTCCGCCATCGCGACGATCGCCGAGCTGACGACCGACGAGCAGGAGCTCGTCGTCGGCATGGGCACCGGCGGCGCGCTCGTGAGCAGCCTGTTCGAGACGAGCGGCGCAGTGACCGCCGTCCGCGAGGCGATCACGCTGATGCGCTCGTTGTGGCGCGGCGAGACGGTGCAGCTCGACGAATTCCCCCAGCTCGGCGGCGCACTCGGCTACCGCAAGGGGGCGACGGCGCAGCTGACGTTCCCGTGCCCGCGTGTGCCCGAGATCGTCGTCGCGGGCGTGAAGCCGAAGATCATGCGCACCGCCGCGGAGCTCGCGGACGGGCTGATCTGCCCGAGCAACCTCCCGACGATGTCGATCGGTGCGTTCGGCAGCGGACGGTTCGGCGAGCTCTCCGGCCTCGACGCCGCCCGCGCCGCGCGTCCTGCAGACGCTGCTCCGCTCCGCCTGATCTACGGGATCAACGTCTCGGTCGCCGAGGATCGCGAGCTTGCGCGCGCGTATGCCCGGCGGCAGATCGCCCTCGTCGCCGGCAATCCGCGGCTCTGGCCCGACCTGCAGGCCGTCGGCCTCGACATCGAGTCCGCGGCGGGCGTGAAGGAGGCGTTCGAGGCCGGCCTCGGCGTCGACGGCGCCGCTGAGCGCGTGTCCGCCGACCTGACCGACGGGCTGATGATCGCCGGGACTCCGGAGGAGTGCGTCGAGCGGATGATCACGCTGCGCGATCGCGCCGCAGACGCCGGGTTCGACGAGTTCTACGTCGGCGCACCGCTCGGCCCCGATCCGCTCGATGCCGCGCGGATCCTCTGTGAACGCGTCCTCGGAGAGGTATGGCCGGAGCGTCAGCCGTCACGTCTGTGATCGCGCGCAGCGACCGGCGCGGCGTCGCCGAGCTACGCCTCGACCGTCCCGAGCGCCGCAACGCGGTCACGCGCGAGCTGCTCCGGACGCTCCTCGACAACGTCTCCGCAGCGGTGCGCGACGGCAGCGGCGCGATCGTGCTCGCCGGATCCCCGCCGGCGTTTTGCGCAGGCGCCGACCTCGACGAGTTCGCGCCGGATGCGGCTGACGAGCTGCGCGTCGAGCGGCTTCAGCTCGTCGGCGAGACGATCACACGGCTGAGCACGCTCGAGGTTCCGACGATCGCGGCGGTCGACGGGGCCGCGTACGGCGCCGGCTGGGGTCTCGCGCTCGCGTGCGACGTCTGCATCGCCACCGCCCGGTCTCGGTTCTGCCTCCCCGAGCTCGCGAAGGGTTTCCGGCTCCCGGAGCCGCTGATGCGCCGGCTGATCGCCGTCGTCGGCCCGACGCGCGCAGCGCACCTCGTCTACACGGGCGAGACGCTGACCGCCGAACAGGCGCTCGCGTGCGGCGCCGTCACGCGCGTCGTCGCCGACCGCGCCGAGCTCGAGCGCGAGGTCGACGCGCTTGCCGCATCGCTCGCCTCGGGGCCCGCGCAGTCGATCGCCACCGCAAAGAAGCCGTTGATCGCCTCCAACTCGAACCAGGAGTAGAACGTGATCGTGACGCAATACGAGAGCTCCGAGCTCGATCTCCTCCGCGAGTCGGCGCGCGACTTCGTCCAGAAGGAATGCAACGAGTGGATGACGCTCGAGTGGGATCGCGACGGCGTCTATCCGAAGCACGTCTTCGACAAGATCGCCGAGATGGGCTGGTACGGCATCGCCCTCCCCCACCCGGAATGGGGCATCGGCGGTGCGCTCGAGCTGATGGTCGTTTCGGAGGAGCTCGGCCGCGGCAGCACGGATCTCGTCGCGTGCTTCTCGCTCACGTCGTCCGGGCTGCGGACGCTCGTCAACCACGGGACGGACGAGCAGGTTGCGCGCGTCGTCCCGGCGGCGATGCACGGCTCGGTACGCCTCTCCGTCGCGGTGACCGAGCCGGGGGCCGGGTCGGATGCCGCGGCGCTGACGACGTCGGCGCGGCGTGACGGCGACGCATACGTCGTCCGCGGCCAGAAGACGTTCTGCGAGGCCGCGGGTCTGCCGGACACGCTAATCCAGCTCTACGTCCGCACGGACGCCGACGCTGCGAAGCATCGCGGCATCAGCATGCTGCTGCTCGACCCCACGCTTCCCGGCGTCACCGTCTCAAAGCTCCCGACGATGGGCCGCCGCATCACGGGCGTGTACGAGGTGTTTCTCGACGACGTCCGCGTGCCGGCGGACGACCTCGTCGGGCCGGAGAACGGCGGCTGGAAGGTGCTCGTCACCGACCTCGCGCTCGAGCGCCTCATCATCAGCGCCGGGTTCGTGGGCGCGACGCTCCAGGTGCTCGACGACACCGTGAAGCACGTGACGGAGCGGGAACAGTTCGGGCAACCGCTCAGCCGGTTCCAGGCAGTCGCGCACCCGCTCGTCGATCTGTACACGCGCGCTGAGGCGATCCGTCTGCTCGTGTATCACGGCGCGCAGCTCCACGACGCCGGGAAGCCTTACGAGAAAGAGGCGTCGATGGCGAAGATGGCTGCCGCCGAGCTGTACGCCGACACGACCCGCGCGGCGATGCAGCTGCACGGCGGGTACGCGTACATCACCGAGCACCCGCTGACGATGCACTACGCCGACTCGGTGATCGCCACCGTCGCCGGCGGGGCCTCGCAGATCCAGCGGAACATCGTCGCGAAGCACCTCGGGCTTTGACGGGCGCACTCGAGAACGTCCGCGTCCTCGACGCGGCGTCGATGATGGCCGGCCCGTACGCGGCGACGCTGCTCGGCGACATGGGCGCCGACGTCGTCAAGCTCGAGCCGCCGACCGGCGACGAGACGCGGCGGATGGGCCCGCGCACCGACACCGAGAGCGGCGTCTACGTCGGCGTCAACCGCAACAAGCGCGGGATCGTCGTGGATCTGCGCAGCGACGACGGGCGCGACGTCCTCGGTGCGCTCGTCGATTGGGCCGATGTCGTCGTCGAGAACCTCCGTCCGCGCGCGAAGCAGGCGCTCGGGCTCGACTGGGACACGGTGCACGCACGGAATCCGCGGGTCGTCGCGGTGACGGTGTCGACCTTCGGCTCGACCGGCCCGTACGCCGGCCGGCCCGGGATCGATCCGATCGCGCAGGCGATGAGCGGGCTCATGAACGTGACGGGCGCGCCCGAAGGCGGCCCCGTGAAGGCGGGGCCACCCGTCGGCGACGCCGTCTGCTCGATGCTCGCGGCGTACGGCGCGATGTGCGCCCTCTGGGCACGCGAGCGGACGGGCGAAGGCCAGCACGTCGACGTTTCGCTCGTCGACGGGCTCATCCATGTGCAGGCGCCGTACACGGGGCAGTACTTCCTGCTCGGCAGGCAGCAGCCGCGAATGGGCAATACGAGCGACTGGTACGCGCCGTACAACGCGTATCCATGCGCCGACGGGCTCTGGGTGCACATCGCCTGTTACAACGACAAGTTCTTCCGCAACCTGTGCACCGCGATAGAACGGCCTGACCTCGCGGACGACGAGCGCTTCGCCGCGGGTGACACGCGCGTCGCGAACGCCGCCGCGCTCGACGCAGAGATCGGCGCGTTCCTCGCGGCGCGTGACCGCGCGGACGCACTCCAGCAGCTGTGGGACAACGATGTCATCGCCGGGCCGGTCAACGATTACGACGCCGTCTTCGCGGATCCGCAGGTCGTGCACAACGAGATGGTCGTCGACGTGGACGGCCGCAAGCTGACCGGCGTTCCCCTGCGGCTCTCGGCGACCCCGGGATCGGTGCGGCGGCCGCCGCCGAAGCTGGGCGAGCACACCGCGGAGGTTCTCGCGGAGCTCGGGATCGGCGCCGCGGCGGTGACGCCGTGATCGGGCTGCGCGAGCTGCGCCAGCCCGACGCCGCGACATGGGAGGACGCAGAGCGCGGCTTCTCCCTCCCACCGCTCGAGACGTACAACATCGCCGCCGACTGTCTGCGTGGCGGCGCCCCTGACGCGCCGGCGCTGCTCGTCGTCGACGGTGAACAGATCGCGCCCGTCTCCTTCGCAGAGCTCGACGAGCGCTCGGCGGCGTTCGCGAAGCTGCTCGCCGACCGCGGCGTCACGCCCGGAGACCGCGTCGCGGTGAAGCTCTCCCAGAGCCTCGAGATGGCGGTGGCGATCCTCGGGATCCTGCGTGCGGGCGCCGTGTTCGTGCCGATCTCGAACGTGCTCGGCGCCGACGGCATCGCGCACAGGCTCGCCCACAGCGGGACGCGTGTGCTCGTCGCGGTCGACGGCGACATCACACCCGGGGAGATTCGTGCTGCACGCGGCGGCGGCGGCGCGTTCGCCATGACCGCGCCGGAGACGCCCGCGCTCCTGCTCTACACGTCCGGCACGACCGGCAAGCCCAAGGGCGTCCTGCACGGCCATCGCGTCGTGCTCGGGCACCACCCGATCGACTGGGCGTGGGATCGCGTGCGCGACAGCGACGTCGCGTACAGCCCCGTCGACTGGGCGTGGGCCGGCGGGCTCTTCCTCGGCCTGCTCGTCCCGCTCGCGTACGGCGTGCCGGTGATCGCCTACCGCGAGCCGCGGTTTGACGCGGAGCGGACGCTCGACGTGCTCGAACGCTGCGGCGCGTCGATCGGTCTCTTTCCCCCCACCGTCCTTCGGATGCTCCGCCAGTCCGGCGTGACGGCGCGCGACTCGCTTCGCGTTCGCTGCTTCATCACGGGAGCCGAGGCGGTGGAGCCCGAGCTGTTCGGCTGGGCCGAAGACGCGCTCGGCGTCGTCGTGAACAACGCCTACGGGCTGACCGAGGCGAACGCGCTCGTCGGCCATTCGCGCACGCTCGGCGCGCTCGACCTGAATGCGCTCGGCCGTGCCTACCCCGGTCGGCGGCTTCGCGTCGTCGGCGAGGACGGCGTCGACGCGGCGGCAGCCGAGCACGGCCAGATCGCCGTTGCGGCCGACGATCTCGTCTGCATGCTGCGCTACTGGGACGACGAGGAGGCGACGGCAGCGCGGATCGTCGACGGCTGGTTGATCACCGGCGACACCGTTCACGCCGACCCCGACGGTCTGCTCCACTTCCACGGCCGTGCGGACGACATCATCAAGAGCGGCGCGTACCGCATCGGCCCGGCCGAGGTCGAAGCCGTGATCCTCCGCCACGACGCCGTCGCCGAGTGCGCCGTCGTCGGCCTCCCCGATCCCGTGCGCGGTCAGACGGTCACCGCCGTCGTCCGGCTGCGCGAGGGCTCGAACGCGGGAGACGGGTTCGTGGAGGAGCTGCAGTCGGCAGTCCGCGGGGCCGTCGGGGCGCACGCGTACCCGCGTGAGATCCGCTTCGTCGACGAGCTGCCGAAGACGACGACGGGGAAGGTCGACCGCGCGACGCTCCGCCGCGCGCTCGTGACCGCATGACGCGCGTGTGCGTGATCGGCGGCGGGACGATGGGCCGTGGGATCGCCGGCGTCGCTGCGGCGTCCGGCTACGAGGCGGTCCTCGTCGATGTCGACCAGGCGGCGCTCGATCGCGCGCGCGACGCGATCGCACTGAGGCTCGAGCGCGACGGCGCCGCCGAGCGACTCGGAGCCGTGACGTTCTCGCTCACCATCGAGGACGCCGTCCCCGGAGCCGACGTCGTCGTCGAAGCCGTTCCCGAGATCCTCGAGCTGAAGCAGCAGACGTTTGCGCGGATCGCCGCCGCAGCCTCGCCCACTGCGCTGCTCGCGACGAACACGTCGACGATGAGCGTCACGCGCATTGCCGAGGGCGCGAACGGCTCGCCGCGCGTGATCGGCATGCACTTCTTCAACCCCGTTCACCGAATGCCGCTGGTCGAGCTCGTCGCCGGCGAGCAGACGAGCGACGCGACGGTCGACGACGCCCTCGCGCTCGCTCGCGCGCTCGGCAAGGAGCCGATCGTCGTGCGCGATGTCCCCGGCTTCGTGACCTCGCGGCTCGGCCTGCTACTCGGCAACGAGGCGATGCGCATCGTCGAGGAAGGCATCGCGTCGGCGGAGGACGTCGACAAGGCGATGAAGCTCGGCTACCGCCACCCGATGGGACCGCTCGAGCTCGCCGATCTCGTCGGACTGGACGCGCGGCTCAACAACGTCCGCTCGATGTACGAGCAGTCGCGCCTCGAGCAATACCGCCCGCCCGCGATCCTCGAGCGGCTCGTCGCCGAGGGGAAGCTCGGTCGGAAGAGCGGCTCGGGCTTCTACGACTACGGCGAATGACGGAGCTCGTCCGGCACGAGCGGCGGCGCGGGCTCGACGTCGCGACGCTCGACTCTCCGCACAACCGGAACGCCCTGTCGTTGCAGCTGATGGACGACCTTATCTCGGTCGTCGAGCAAAGCGCGGGCGACGACGCACGCGGCCTCGTGCTCGATCACACGGGTGACGTGTTCTGCGCAGGCATCGACCTGCGTGAGCGGCGCCAGCGCGCCGACGATCCCGAGTCCCACTCCCGGCTCCTCGGCCGACTGCTCGTCGCGCTATGGGAATACCCGAAGCCGCTCCTCTGCCGCGTGGGCGGCGCGTCGCGGGGAGGCGGGATGGGGCTCGTCGTGTGCAGCGACCTCGTCGTCGCCGATCCGAAGGCGACGTTCGCGTACACCGAAGTTCGCGTGGGCGTCGCGCCGGCGCTCGTCTGTGCGCTCGCCCTTCGCAAGGTTCCCCTCGGCCCGCTCCTCCCCGCGCTCCTCACAGGCGACGTTTTCGACGCCGAGACGGCGCTCCGGATCGGCGTCGCGACGGTCGTCGGCGGCAGGGAGATCCTCGAGGCGGCCGTCGACTCGATCGGAGCGGGAGCGCCCGACGCGGTGCGCACGACCAAGTCGCTCGCGCGGGACGCCGCCGGCGCGCGCGACGTCCGGGCGCTCGTCGCGGAGATGGAGGACGTGTCGGCGCAGCTTTTCCGCAGCCCCGAAGCAGCGGAAGGCATGGCGGCCTTCGCGGAGAAGCGCCGGCCCGGCTGGGTCGTCTAGCGTCCGCGGCGGCGGCTGCGCGGCGCCTTCGACATCAGACGCCGCCGACGGCACCTCCAACACCCGCTCGTCCCCAACTCGCTGCCGGACGTCCGCAACTGCGGCCGCCAAGTCTTCCGCGCCTGAGTCGTAACGCGACGCGCGCCCCGGCTTCGCCAGTCGTACTCATGGTTCGCCAGTAGTACCCAGGGGACGGCTAACCGCCAGTCAGAGCAGCTGGCGTCGCGTGGTGGGAAACGCGCGGGAAAGACACATGACTCGGCCTTGCGGGTCTAGCGTCTCCTTCACTGGGAAACTCCACGAAGACGGAGTGATAAGCGCCGGCGTATGCAAGAGACTCGACTCCGGCGCGGCGTTGGCTGACGCCGTCAGCGGCCACCGGCGAGGCTGAGGCGCGCACAGCTTGACCGCGACTCATTCTCGTCGCCGTCCCATGCGGTTACGCAAAACGATGAGACTGCCCACGCCGTCCGCGGAGCGCGCCAGTGCACTGATGCGATGGCACCATTAGTGATTCGGCGAAGAGGCCTCGTTAGAACAGCGAGGATCTTGCCCTTGTGCCGGACGCTTACGCTCTCCCGCGTGCGATGTGAGTTGTCGCTGACTGTGTATCGCATTGTGACCGCTGCGCCGACGCGACCTGCACTCGGAAGCGCGTGCACCCTTGGACGTGATACGTCAGAGCCGGCTCCTGCGCCTCCACCCCCGGCCCCCGCGGAGGTTGGCGGTGCAATCGTGAATGGCG
>DASXWV010000040.1:0-38186 GCA_036503495.1 Gaiellaceae bacterium | reverse complement strand
GCCGGACTCGTTCCAGCGCGGCTTGCCCGCCGTCAGCGACGCGTCGAGATGGAGGTGGCAGTCGACGAGCGGCGGCGTGACGAGGCGCCCCTCGGCGTCGAGCTCCTGCGCCCCGTCGGCCGCGACGTCCTCGGCGATGCGCGTCCAGCGGCCGTCCCGCGCGAGCAGGTCGACGCGCCGGCCGTCGAGCAGCCGCGCATTCCGCACGACGAGGTCCACTGGTGCTGACTCTAGAAGGAAAGCGTGAAGCGGCCACGGCGACCGTACGGATCGATCGCCGTGACGGTGACGCGGTGCACGCCCTTGCGCACGCGGATCCTCACCGGGAAGGTCCCCGGCTGCAGCAGGCGGCGGCGTCCGGGGACGACGAGCACCTGCGACGGCGCGCTGAGCCGCGTCGAGACGACGGCGGCGCCGCTGCGCAGCCGCTTCACCCTGATCGGCGCCACCCGGCGCAGACGCGGCGCGAATCGCGAGACCTTGCGCGGATCGCCCCACGCGTCGGGCGTGAACGTGCGGAACATCCCCGCCCGCCGCGTCAGGAGGTGGTCGGCGTACAGGCCGAGCGAGAGGCCGGCGGGAAGCGCGTCGCTCTCGAGCTCGGCGACGGGCGCCCAGACCTTGCCGTCGGTCGAGAAGCCGACGACCTCGCCCGTCGGCGGTGCGGCGTAGACGATCTTCACCGGCCAGGGCAGCGTGCGCACGGCCGGCGTCAGCGTCAGCGTCAGCCGCGGCGTCGGCGCGAGCGTGACGATCGTCCCCGCCGGCACGGCGCCGGGCTGCCAGGTCACCCTCGCCGCGGCATCGGTCGTCACGACCGCACCGGCCGCTCCCACCTGGACTGCGGCCGACGCCGGCGTCGCCGGCGGCACCGGCGCCTCGACGACCACCGCCGACGGCGGCGAGGACGCGGACTGCGAGCCGACGGGGTTCGTGGCCGTGACGAGAACGTCGATCGTCGCGCCGACGTCCCCCGGTGTCAGCACGTACGTCGAGGCGGTCGCGCCGTCGATCGCCAGGCATGCAGCCCCGGTCGCATCGCAGCGCTGCCACTGGTAGGCGTAGCTCGTCGGCGCGCCGTTCCACGTGCCGGTCGAGGCCGCCAGCGTCTGCCCGACCTGCAACGTGCCGGAGAGCGCCGGCGCGGTGACGAGCGCCGGCGGCGTCGCGCCGTTCGCCGCGGCGACGACCGCGGTCGGCGGCGAGGTCGCCGTCGCCGTGCCGCTCTTCGTCGTCGCGGTGACGAGGACGACGAGCGTCCGGCCGACGAGCGCGCTCGTCGGCGTGAACGTCTCGAGCGTCGCGCCCGGGATCGACGTGCACGAGCCGTTGCACGCCTGCCACTGGTACGAGAACGACACCGGCTTGCCGCCGGTCCACGTCCCGGGGACGGCGGCGAGCCTGACGCCCGCGCGCGGCGTCCCGACCACCGACGGCGCCGTCGCGGACGCGGGAACACCGGTCGGAAAGGCCGGCAGGCCGACGAGCGACGCGGCGCGGTCGGCGTCGACGCAGCTGCGCGGGATGCCGGGAACCTTCTCGCAGTCGGACCACTGCCAGTACGTCCAACCGAAGCCGCCCCAGTTCGACGCGGGAACCGTCGGCGAGCCGGTCTTCGTCCAGTGCGCGATCCAGAGCGGGCTGCCGGCGAGCGCGAACGCGGTCGTGTCGCCGAGCGCCGACCGCCAGAAGCTCGGCGAGGTGTAGACGAGCGGGGGCACGCCCGTGCGCGCGACGACCTCGTTCACCCACGCTTGCGTCCACTTGACGAGCGTCGCCGGCTTCAGGCCGCCGGTCGTCTCGAGGTCGAGCACGGGCGGGAGGTCGCCGCCGCGCGGCTGCGCGATGTTGACGAAGTGGTCGGCCTGGCCGATCGCGCTCGCGGTCAGCGTCGCGTCGCCCGTGCCCGCAGGCCGCGCGAAGTGATACGCGCCGACGACGATCCCGGCCGCGTTCGCGCCCGAGCGGTTGAACGCGTACGTGACGTCGGTGAACGTCGTGCCCTCGCTCGCCTTCGCGAACGCGAACGTGTAGCCGGCGCCCGCGACCTGCGGCCAGTCGATCGCCGAGCCCTGGTGGTTCGAGACGTCGACGCCCTTGTCGTACGTCGCAGCGCTGGTGACGAGTACGAGCGCGGCGAGCGCAATCACCCGCGACCCCATCGTCGACGAGGCTAGCCGGAGCGCGTTAGGCTCGCGGAAAATGTCACAGAGTCATTACAAACCGCTCGACGCGCAGGTGATCCCGCGCTTTGCGGGGATCCGCACGTTCATGCGCGCGCCGCACGTCACCGAGCTCGCCGGCGTCGACGTCGCGGTGTACGGCATCCCGTTCGACACGGCGACGAGCTACCGCACCGGCCCGCGCTTCGGGCCGGAGGCGATCCGCTCGGCGTCGGCGCTGCTGCGTCCGTACAACCCCGCGCTCGACGTCAACCTCGTCGACACGCTGTCGATCGTCGACTACGGCGACGTGCCGGTGTCGCCCGGCGACACCGAGCGAACGTACGCACAGGTCGAGGAGGCGCTCGCCACGCTCGTCGACGCCGGCGTCTTCCCCGCGGCGCTCGGCGGCGACCATGCGATCACGCTCGCGGAGCTGCGCGCGCTCGCGCGCAAGCACGGCCCGCTCGCGCTCGTGCAGCTCGACTCGCACGGCGACGTCTGGGAGTCGTACTTCGGCCAGCGCTACTTCCACGGCACCACGTTCAAGCGCGCGCTCGAGGAAGGGCTGCTCGACCCGACCGCGTCGGTCCAGGCCGGCATGCGCGGCTCGTTGTACGGCCCCGACGACCTGCAGGTCGCGCGCGACTTCGGCTTCACCGTCCTGACGACCGACGAACTGCGCGACCTCGGCCCGCAGGGCTACGGCGAGCTCGTCCGCACGACGGTGGGGGAGAAGCCGGTCTTCATGTCGTTCGACATCGACTTCCTCGATCCGGCGTTCGCACCCGGGACCGGCACGCCCGAGGCCGGCGGCTTCTCGACGGCCGAGGCGCTGGCGTTCGTGCGCAGCCTGCGCGGTGTGCGCCTCGCCGGCTGCGACGTCGTCGAGGTCTCGCCGCCGTACGACAACAACGGGGCGGTGACGGCGCTCGCCGCCGCAACGGTGATGTACGAGCTGCTGTCCCTCGTCGCCTTGGCTCGTACGTGATCGCCTGCTTGACGTTCGACGTCGACGCGGAGGCGCCGATCCTCGCCGAGAGCGGGCTCTACGCGCGCAACCTCGGCGTCATGTCGCACCAGGCGTACGGGCCGCTCGTCGGCGTGCCGCGCATCCTCGAGCTCCTGCGCGAGTACTCGCTGCCGGCGACGTTCTTCGTCCCCGGCTGGACGGCCGACCGCTACCCGCAGGCGGTCGAGCAGATCCTCGCCGCCGGGCACGAGGTCGGGCACCACTCGTACGCGCACTTCTCGCCGTTCGCGCAGACCGAGGAGGAGGAGCGCGCCGACTTCGAGCGCGCACTCGAGGCGCTGCGCCGCGTCGGCGTCGAGCCGGAAGGGTTCCGCTGCCCGAGCTGGGAGCCGGGCTGGCGGACGCCGGCGATCGTCGCGGAGCACGGGCTGAAGTACGACTCGTCGCTGATGGACTCCGACCGGCCGTACGTGCTCGACACCGGCGCGGGCGAGCTCGTCGAGCTGCCCGTGCACTGGGCGCTCGACGACTGGGAGCAGTACGCGTACATCCCCGACCCGCCGTTCCGGTCGGCGATCGAGTCGCCGCAGAAGGTGCTCGACCTCTGGCGCTCCGAGCTCGACGCGATGCGGCGGCACGACTGCCTGTTCGTCCTCACGTGCCACCCCTTCCTCAGCGGCCGGCCGCACCGGGTCGAGGTGCTGCGGGCGCTGGTCGAGCACGCGCTCGGCCACGGCGACGTCGAGTTCCTGGCCTGCCGGGACGTCGCGGCGCGCGGCGCCGACGACCGGCGCGTGTTGACGCCGCTCGAGGTCGATCCCTCGACATATCCGGACCGGGCCTGAGCCACTAGCCACCGTCCGCACGAAGTTGGAAACTCCCCGGTGACTCTGTCGGGTCTACTGGGAGGGCTGGAAATGGAGCAACGGAACGAGCTGACCGAGGCGGTCACGCTCGACGAGCACGGGATCGCGCCCGTCCGGCCGGAGGACCGGACGTCGACGCCGTGGCGGCAGTTCTGGATCTGGGCGGGCGCGAACATCGCGCCGATCAACTGGATCCTCGGCGCGCTCGGGATCATCCTCGGGCTGAGCCTCGTCGAGACGCTCCTCGTCCTGATCATCGGCAACGTCGTCGGCTGCGCGTTCTTCGGCCTCTTCTGCGTGATGGGCCACCGCACGGGCGTCAACCAGATGGTGCTCTCGCGGGCCGCGTTCGGCCGGCGCGGCGCCTATCTGCCGGCGGTCGCGCAGCTGCTGATGACGATGGGCTGGCTCGGCGTCAACACGTGGGTCGTCCTCGACCTCGTGCTCGGCATCTTCAAGCACATGGGCTACGACCACCCGGGCACCGGGACGAAGTACGCGGTCGGCATCGGGATCATGGCCGTGCAGGTCGTGATCGCGATCGTCGGCTTCTACCTGATCCAGACGTTCGAGAAGTACACGGTGCCGGTGGCCGGCGTGATCGTGATCATCATGAGCATCCTCGCCTGGACGAAGGTCGACGTGCACTGGACGACGTCGACGGCGCACGGCGCGGACAAGCTGACCGCGGTGACGCAGCTCCTGACGGCGATCGGCGTCGGCTGGGGGATCACGTGGCTGACGTGGTCGTCGGACTACACGCGGTTCATCACGCCGCGGACGTCCGACCGGCGCGTGTTCTGGACGACCTGGTCGGCGATCCTCATCCCGACCGTCTGGCTCGGGTTCCTCGGCGCGTCGATTGCGAGCGGCGGCGTGCAGAACGACCCGGCCGACTTCGTCGCGGCGGCGTTCGGCGGCTTCTCGATCCCGGTGCTGTTCCTCGTCATGCACGGGCCGGTGGCGACGAACATCCTCAACCTGTACTCGGCGACGCTCGCCGCGCTGTCGATCGACATCAAGGCGGCGCGCTGGAAGGTCAGCGTCGCCGTGTCGATCGTCGGCACCGGCGCGCTGATCTGGTTCATCCAGGACGACAAGTGGGCGAACAAGTTCGACGAGTGGCTCGCCTCGGTCGTGCTGTGGATCTCCGCGTGGGCCGGCGTCATGTGCGTCGACTACCTCATCTTCCGGCGCGGGAAGATCGACGTGCCGGCGCTCTATGCGTCGCCGCGGGAGTCGATCTACGGCGATATCAACTGGGCGGCCGTGATCGGCATGCTCGCCGGCGTCGTCGCCGGCTGGGCGTGGGGGTACGGCCTCGTCGGCTGGCTGCAGGGGCCGATCGCGAAGGCGACGCACAACGTCGACCTCTCGTGGCTGACCGGCTTCGGCGTCGCCGCGATCCTCTATTACGTGCTGCGCCCCTTCTTCGCGAAGGAAGCGCAGACCGCTCCGGCGACCACCGTCTGAGCAGCAGTCGCCGTACAACCGGGTTGCAACGCCGTTGCAACCCGGTTGCGGCGTGCTAGCTAATAGCCGCCGCCCCCGCCGCAGCCTGCGAGCAGGACGACGAGCGCGAGCATGGCGAGTGCCGGAATGAGAAACCGCATGTCGGTCCTACGGAGCGGCGGCGGCGGCGGTTTGCGCCGCCAGCTCCTCACCGAACCGGGCCCGCGCGACGAACCGCCCGATCCCCGGCGAGGCGACGAGCTCGTCGTTCTCGACGAGCACGTTGCCGCGCAGCAGCACGATCTCCGGCGCGCCGGTCACCTCAGTCCCCTCGTAGAGGCTGTAGTCGGACTTCGAGTGGTGCGTCGACGCCGAGATCGTCACCTGCTTGTTCGGGTCGAAGATCACGAGGTCGGCGTCCGAGCCGACGGCCACGGTGCCCTTGCGCGGGTACATCCCGAACAGCTTCGCCGGGTTCGTCGCGAGCAGCTCGACCATCCGGTTGAGGGTGATGCGGCCCTCGTTGACGCCGAAGTGGTGGATCATCTTCAGCCGGTCCTCGAGCCCCGGCCCGCCGTTCGGGATCTTCGAGAAGTCGTCCTCGCCGAGCGTCTTCTGGCCGTCCCAGAGGAACGCGCAGTGATCGGTCGAGACGATCGACAGGGCATCGGTGCGCACGGCATTCCAGAGGACGTCCCAGTTCGCCTTGTCGCGCACGGGCGGCGAGTAGACGTACTTCGCGCCCTCGAAGCCGGGCTTCGCGATGTCGTCGAGCGAGTTGAAGAAGTACTGCGTGCACGTCTCGCCCCACACGTCCCAGCCGGCCTCGCGTGCGCGTGCGATCGGCTCGACCGCCTCGCGGCAGGTGACGTGGACGACGTACAGCGGGGCGCCGGCGAGGTGCGCGAGCTGGATCGCCCGGTTCGTCGCCTCGCCCTCCGCCTCGGGCGGGCGCGTGAGCGCGTGGTACAGCGGCGACGTGTTCCCGGCCTCGAGCGCCTCGCGTACGAGCAAATCGACGACGTCGCCGTTCTCCGCGTGCACCATCACGAGCGCGCCGCTCTGCGCCGCGACCTCCATGGCGCGATAGAGCGTCTCGTCGTCGACCATCAGCGCGCCCTTGTACGCCATGAAGAGCTTGTAGGAGGTGATGCCCTGCTCCGGCAGCGACGCGAGCTCCTCGAGCGTGCCGCCGTTCTTCAGGTCGGTGATCGCCATGTGGTAGCCCATGTCGATCATCTGCTTGCCGTTCGCCTTCGCGCGCCACTCGTCGAGCGCTTGCTGGAATGTCGCACCCTGCGGCTGGATGATGAAGTCGACGTGGCACGTCGTGCCGCCGAACGCGGCTGAGATCTGCCCCGACTCGACGTCGTCGATCGTCACCGTGCCGCCGAACGGCATGTCGAGGTGCGTGTGCGGGTCGATGCAGCCCGGCAGGACGTACTTGCCGGCCGCGTCGATGACGCGGTCGGCAGGCACGTCGAGCTCGAGGCCGATCAGGGAGATTCGCTCGTCGTCGACGAAGACGTCCGCGACGTAGTCGTCGGCCGCGGTGACGATCCGGCCGCCCTTGATGAGCAACGACATGGCGAATCTCCCTTCTCGGTTTCAGGTTCCTACTTGCCGCCGGCGGTCAGCTTGACCGTGATCGGCTTGTAGCTCTTGCCGAAGACGTCGATCCCCTTGACGTGACTCTGGAGATACGTCCGCGCCGCTTTCTCGATCTGGAGGTCGTACGCCTTCGTCGACGCCGCCTTCTTGATCACCTTGTACTTGAGCGCGATTGCTGCCGTCGTCTTGAACGCGGCCGCGTCGGTGATCCCGATCCCCAGCTTGCTCGGCCAGATCAGCTTGTTGATCTCGTTCATCTGCCAGAGCTGATGGCCGTGCGGGAGCGCCGTGCCGTTCTTGACGACGATGTCGGTGCACTCCGCAACGTGGTCACGGCAGTAGATCCAGCCGCGCTCGCTCGCCGCGACGACGCGCATCGCGATGTCGCGGTGGCCGTTGAGCCAGTCCTGCGTCGTGAACAGGTTGTCCTCGAGCATCGCCGTGCCCTGCTTCTGCATCGGGATGACGTTGAGATCCTTGAGCGTGTAGAGCTTGCCCGTCGCCGGGTTCTTCGACTCGAGGACCTGCGCGAGCTCGTTGTACGTCATCGCGGCTGCGGCGTCGATGCGCTTGCTCAGGAAGTCGGTCATCGTGAACGGCTGGTTGAAGATCGTGACATCGCTCTTGCTGTTCGGGTTGATGCCGTTCTTCGTGAGGGCGGCGTACAGCTCGAACTGGTTGCCGCAGCACCAGACGCCGACCTTCTTGCCCCGCATCTTCGCGACGGTGTTGATGCCGCTGTCCTTGAAGCTGACTTCGGTCATGCCCGACCGCGAGAACATCTGCGCGATGCTCACGAGGTTCGTGCCCGTGTCGCGGGTGGCGAGGAGGCTCGGCACCCAGTCGACGCCGACCTGCGCCTGGCCGCTTGCAACGACCTGCTCCGGGGTGATGCTCGGACCGCCGACCTTCAGCGTCACGTCGAGGCCGAACGCCTTGTAGTACCCCTTCGCGACCGCGGCGTAGTAGCCCGCGAACTGCGACTGCGTCACCCACTTCAGCTGAATGGTGACCTTGTCGAGCTTCTGTGCGCGCGGCGCCGCCTGCGCCGCCGTGACCGCGACCACGCACGCGAGCGCCGCGACGACGCCCACCATCAGTTTCCTACGACCCATCCTTGCCCCTTTCATCGTGTTATGCGCCTGCCGTCTCCATCCGCGGCTGCCAGCGTGTGGCGAAGCGCTCGGCGAGCGCGACCGCGAGATAGAAGCCCATGCCGAAGACGCAGGCGATGACGATCTCCGCCCATGCCTTCTCGAACTGGAAGAGCGATGCGTCCTGGTTGATGTTCGCGCCGAGAGAATCGAGCGACCCGCCGTAGTACTCGCCGACGATCGCCCCGATCATCGCGAGCACGCTGGCGACGCGCAGCGCGGTGAACACCAGCGGCAGCGCGCTCGGGATGCGCACGAGCCGGAAGACCGTGAAATCGCCGACGGCGTACGACCGCATCAGCTCGAGCTGCTGCGGCTTCACCGAGCGGAGCCCGCGCACGGTGTTCACGAAGACGGGGAAGAAGCAGAGGATCGCCGCGATCACCATCTTCGACGACTTGTCGAGCGGGTTGAACCAGGCATTCGTGATCGGCGCGAAGGCGATGATCGGGACCGCGTTCGCCGCGATCGCGTACGGCATCAGCGCGCTGCCGAGGAGATCCCAGCGCGCGACGACGATCGCGACGAGGATCGCCACGGCCGAGCCGATCGCGAAGCCGCCGAGCGCCTCCTGGAACGTGAACCAGCCGGCATGCCACAGCGTCGACTGGTTCTCGTGGAACGCCGTCCAGATCGCATCGGGGGCGGGGAGGAGGAACCGCTTGATGTGCGCGCCCTTGACGACGCCCTCCCAGAGGCCGAGGAAGGCGACGAGCACGAGGAGCGCCGGCAGCCACGACCGCAATGCGGCCAGCGTCCGGGCGGAGAGCGGCGCGACCGCCGTCGGCTGCGGGTTCACGCCTATCGCGCTCATGCCGGCACCTCGACCTGGCCGCCGAGATGTAGCGCCTCGCGCACCTGAGTCGCGAGCTCGAAGAAACGCGGCTCCTCGCGCGTCGCCTGCGTGCGCGGCTGCGGCAGGTCGACCGGGATCACCTTCGAGATCCGGCCCGGCCGCGGCGACATGACGACGATGCGGGTCGAGAGGAACACCGCCTCGGCGATCGAGTGCGTGACGAAGACGACCGTCGAGCCGCTCGCCTGCCAGATCTGCAGCAGCTCGGCGTTCAACCGCTCCCGCGTCATCTCGTCCAGCGCGCCGAACGGCTCGTCCATCAGCAGCAGCGCCGGCTCGAATGCGAGCGCGCGGGCGATCGACACGCGCTGCTGCATCCCACCCGAGAGCTGCCACGGATGATGGTCGGCAAAGCCGCGCAGCTCGACGAGGTCGAGCATCTCCTCGATCCGCCGCGCCCGCTTCTCCCGGCTCCAGCCCGCGAGCTCGAGCGGCAGCGCGACGTTCTTCGCCACCGTGCGCCAGTTGTAGAGCACGGCATCCTGGAAGACGATTCCGTAGTCGTGGTCCTCGCGCGCCTTTCGCGCCGGTTTCCCGTTGACGGTCACCGTGCCGCGAGACGGCTCGATCAGGTCGCCGATCACGCGCAGCAGCGTCGACTTGCCGCAGCCCGACGGCCCGATCAGCGAGACGAACTCGCCCTGCTCGATCTCGAGATCGATCCCCTGCAGCGCGACCGTGCCGCCCTTGAACTCCTTGGAGACGTCCTTGATGTCGACGACGGTCACGCGACGTGCTCCGGGGCGCGCCGCACGACGAGCTTCTCCGCGCCGACGACCGCGAGGAAGAACGCGATGCCGAGCAGCGCGGCGATGATGTTCGTCGCCCAGAGGTTCTGCGGCTGGAAGGTGTAGTACTGCGCGAAGTTGAGGATCGCGCCGCCGAGGCCCCCCGCGATCGACGAGGGCGACTCGCCGATGATCGCGCCGACGATGCTCGCAGTCGCAGAGATCTTCAACGCGCTGAAGAGGTAGGGCAGCGCCGTCGGGAAGCGCAGCTTCCAGAGAACCGTCCACGGGCTCGCCGCGTACGAGCGCATCAGCTCGAGCGAGCGGTGATCGGCTGCATGCAGGCCGCGCAGTGTCGCGATCGCGACAGGGAAGAACGTCAGATACGAGGCGATCACCGAGACGGCGATCCATGCCGTCACGTGGAAGGTCGAGGTCGGGTTCGTGAACCAGATGACCACCATCGGCGCGATCGCGAGGATCGGCACCGTCTGCGAGGCGACGACGTACGGCAGGAAGCCGCGCTGGAGGATCCGCGAGTGCGCGAGCACGGCGCCGATCGCGAAGCCGGCGATCGCGCCGATCGCGAACCCGAGGGCCGCCTCCTTCGCGGTGAAGCCGGCGGCCTTGAGCAGCGTCACGATCAGCAGCGGCGACGACTCGTTCGGGTGCTGGAACAGCGCCTTGAACATGTCGTGGATGTGCGGCATCGAGATGCCGTCGACGGGAAACGGGTGCGTCCAGCCGAAGTGGATCCCGAGCCACCGGTAGCCCTCCCAGAGGCCCCATAGGACACCGAGGACCACGAGGAGCAGCACCCCGCGCCCGCTCGCCCGCCTGACCCCGGCGGCCCGGTCCAGGGGCCGCTCGACTGCGATTGACGCCATCGCGTTGGTTCTAACAGACCGATTAGATTCGGTCTATGGGCCTCGAGCCGAGCCGCACCGTCGAAGAGTTACGGGAGCTACAAAGCCTCACCGGGGACGACGACGGCGCCCAGCGGGTCGCCTGGACGGACACGTGGGAGCAGGCCCGCGAGTTCCTCCGCGGCAAGGTCGCGGAGACCGGTGCGATCGAGGAGATCGACGAGGCGGGGAACCAGTGGTTCACGCTCCGCGGCGGCTCGGACCGCGCGCTCCTGATCGGCGGGCACATGGATTCCGTGCCGAACGGCGGCTGGCTCGACGGCTGCCTCAACGTCATGGCCGGCGTCGAGGTGCTGCGGCGGATCGCCGCCGACGGGCCGCCGCCGCTGACCGTCAGGCTCGTCAGCTGGGCCGACGAGGAGGGCGCGCGCTTCGGCCGGTCGCTCTTCGGCTCGTCGGCGGCGGCCGGCTCGCTGGCCGACCAGGAGGAGCTGCGGCAGCGGCGCGACAACGACGGCATCGCGCTGCCAGACGCGCTGCGCGAGCACGGCGTCGACCTCGACGGCGCGCTCGAGGCGCGGCGGCAGCTCGCGAACGCCGCCGCCTACCTCGAGCTGCACATCGAACAGGGCCCCGTCCTCGAGTCGCTCGACCTGCCGCTCGGCGTCGTCCTCGGCACCTTCGGCGTCGAGCGCCACCAGATCACGTGGAAGGGGCAGGCCGCGCACGCAGGCTCGACGCCGATGGACAAGCGGCGCGACGCGCTCGCAGCCGCCGCGAAGCTCGCCCTCGAGATCCGGCCGATCGCGGCCGAGGTCGGCAACGGCGCGGTCTGCACCTCCGGCAACGTCGTCTGCAGGCCGGGCATCGTCACGTCCGTCGTCGAGACCGCCGAGCAGCTGCTCGACCAGCGTCACCTCGACGCGGCATCGCTCGCGCGGCTGCTCTCGCTCGCGCAGGAGGCGGGGGACCGGTTCGCGCAGGAGGAGGACGTCGAGGTCTCCTGGGACCGGATCTGGAACATCGAGCCGATCCTCTTCGACGACGAGCTCGTCGAGCTGGCCGATGCCTCGATCCGCGAGGTGTGCGGCACGTCGCACCGGCTGCCGAGCGGCCCGCTGCACGACGCCGCCGAGGTCGCGCGCGCCGGCATCCCGACCGTGATGCTGTTCGTCCAGTCGCTCAGGGGCCTCTCGCACACGAAGCTCGAGGACACGAAGCCGGAGCACCTCGAGCTGGCCGTCCAGGCGCTCGATCGTTTGGCCGCGAAGACGCTGGAGAGGCTGAGCGCATGAGCGAGAGATTTCTCTTCGGCGAGGAGCACGTCCGCCGCTACCAGGAGACCGACGGTGACGAGGGATACGAGTGGCGCGAGGGCTCGCACATCCTCCTGCTGACCACGACGGGCCGCCGCACCGGCCAGAAGCACACGACCCCGCTCATCTTCGGGCTCGAGGGCGACAACCCGGTGATCGTCGCCTCGAAGGGCGGCGCGCCGCAGCACCCCGGCTGGTACCGGAACCTCGTCAAGACGCCGGCCGCCGAGGTGCAGATCAAGGGCGAGAAGTTCTCGGTCCGCGCGCGCGACGCGGAGGGCGAGGAACGCGAGCGGCTCTGGAAGATGATGAACGGCGAGTGGCCGCACTACGACGAGTACGCGCAGAAGACCGACCGCGTCATCCCGGTTGTCGTCCTTGAACGCGGCTGAGGCCGCGTTCGAGGACGGTCGTGCCTTCGGCATGACCGTCCTCTATGGCGCGGGCTAAAGCCCTTTGGGCGTTAGCTCGCTTCGGCTGTGCACGTGTTTCGCAGGGTGGAGATGCCTTCCACGCGGACTTCCACGACGTCGCCGTCCTGCAGCGAGAGCTTCGGGTCGCGGGCATAGCCGACGCCTGAAGGCGTCCCGGTCAGGATCAGGTCGCCCGGCTCGAGCGTCAGCGCCGTCGAGCAGAACGCGACGAGGAACGGCACGTCGAAGATCAGGTCGTCGGTGTTGCCGTCCTGCAGCACCTCGCCGTTCAGCAGCTGCATGACGCGCAGCCCGGAGCCGTCGCCGAGCTCGCTCACCGGCACCGGGTCGTCCGGCCCGACCGGGCAGAACGTCTCGAAGTTCTTGCCGCGGAAGTACTGGGTCGTCTCGTACTGGAGATCGCGCGCGCTGACGTCGTTCGCGCAGACGTAGCCGCGCACGGCGTCGAGCGCGTGCTCGAGTGAGACCCGCCGCACCGTCTTGCCGATGACGACCGCGAGCTCCGCCTCCGCGTCGACGTGCGACGACTCGCGCGGCAGCAGGATCGCGTCGCCGTCGCCGATCACCGTTTGCGGCAGCTTCGCGAAGAGCGTCGGCACGGTCAGCTCCTGTCCGCCCATCTCGTCGCGGTGCGCGCGGTAGTTCTGGCCGACGCAAATGATCTTCATGTCCATACCCTACGGCGCCGTGTGGCGCATCGGCGGGATCGGAGTCGGCATCGGCGTCGGCTGGAACATCGCCGTGCTCGGGCCGATCGCGACGCGGCTGTCGCACGAGTACGACGTCGGGCTCGCCGTCGTCGGCGCCTTCGTGACGGTGCAGTTCGTGCTGCACATGCTGATGCAGATCCCCGGCGGGCGCGCTGCCGACCGCTGGGGCGCACGGACGAGCGCGCTGCTCGGCATGGCGATCGTGATCGCCGGCAATGCGATCTCACTTCCTGCGCCACACCCGTCGCTCGCGTTGCTCGGCCGCGCCGTCGTCGGCGTCGGCACCGGCTTCGCGTTCGTCGGCGGCAGCGACTACATCCGCACGCGCGGCGGCGGCCCGCTGCTGCAGGGGATGTACGGCGGCGGTTCCGTCCTCGCCCCCGGCGTCGCCGTCGCCGTCGTGCCGGCGCTCACGGCTGGAATCGGCTGGCGCGCCGGCTACCTGAGCGCGATCGCGGTCTGCGCCGCGTGCGCCGTCCTGCTCGTGCTCGCGCCGGCCACCGAACGGACGGTTCGCCACGCCGGCGAGCGGCTCGACTGGGGCTTCTTCCGCGACGCGCGCCTCTATCGGCTCGCGGCGATCCACGCGATGTCGTTCGGCTTCAGCGTGATCGTCGGCAACTGGGTGGTCACGCTCCTCGAGCACCACGGGCACTCGAAGGCGGTCGCCTCGGCGGCGGGATCGCTGACGCTGCTGCTCGGGTTCTTCACCCGGATCTGGGGCGGCTGGCTGCTGCGCCGGCCGGACTCGCGCGCGTGGATCGCGGGCAGCCTCGTCGTCGGCGGTGTCGGCTGCGTCCTGCTCGCGCTGCCGCTGCCGATCGTCGCGCTCGTGCTCTGCGCGGCGGTCGTCGGCCTCGCCGCGGGAGTGCCGTTTGCGAAGGCGTTCACCGGCGCAGCCGCGTCGCGCGCGGACGCTCCCGGCGCCGCCGTCGGGTTCGTCAACGCGTGGGCGTCGCTCGTCATCGTCGCCGGTGCGCCGCTCGTGGGGCTGACGTTCTCGCTTCCCGGCGACGGCCGCATCGGCTTCGTCGTGCTCGGCGTGTTGACGGCTCTGGCCGCGTTCGCGACGCCGCGGTAGGCTGGCGGCGAATGGACTTCGGCGTCACCGTCCTCCCGGATCCGCCGTTCTCGCGCTGGCTCGAGCTGATCCAGCTCGCCGAGCGCCACGGCTTCCAGTACGCGTGGACGTACGACTCGCACGTCCTCTGGCAGGAGTCGATTCCGATGCTCGCGATCGCCGGCCGCGAGACCTCGAGCATCAAGCTCGGGCACTTCGTCACGAACCCGGCGACGCGCGACCCGACGGTGCTCGCCAGCGCGTACGCGACGCTGCACGACCTCTCGAACGGCCGGATGGTGATGGGCGTCGGGCGCGGCGACTCAGCCGTGCGCTACATCGGCCGTCAGCCGATGAAGGTCGCCGAATTCGAGAAGGCGCTCGGGATGGTGCGCGAGTTCATGAACGGCCGCGAGGTGAAGTGGAACGACAAGCAGCTCCAGCTCAAGTGGGTGCGTCCCGAGCTGCCGGAGATCCCGATGTGGGTCGCCGGCTACGGGCCGAAGGCGCTCGGCGTCGCCGGCCGCGTCGGCGACGGCGTGATCATCCAGCTCGCCGACCCGGAGATCATCCAGTGGATCATGGACACGGCGCGCAAGGCGGCCGCCGAGGCGGGGCGCGATCCCTCTCAGCTCAAGTGCATCGTCGGCGCGCCCAGCCACGTGACCGACGACCTCGCCGACGCACGCGAGCAGGTGCGCTGGTTCCCGGCGATGGTCTCGAACCATGTCATGGACCTGATCGAGCGCTACGGCGGGGACGGCAGCACCGTCCCGAAGGCGTTGACCGACTATGTGCAGGCGCGCAAGTTCTACGACTACAACGAGCACTCGCGCGTCGGCGCGAAGCACGGTGAGTTCGTCACCGACGAGATCTGCGACCGGTTCTGCGTCCTCGGCAACACCGACCAGATCAAGACGAAGCTGAAGGAGCTCGAGGACGTCGGTGTCGACCAGTTCAACATCTACCTGATGACGCACGGCCAGGAGGAGACGCTCGAGGCGTACGGCGACGACGTGATTCCGGAGCTCGCCGCCGTCACTGCGTGAAGCTCGGCGTCTTCACCGTCGTCTTCGCAGGACTGCCGCTCGCGCAAGCGCTCGACCGTGTCGTCGAGCTGGGCCTCGACGCCGTCGAGATCGGCACGGGGAACTACTCGGGCGACGCCCACCTCTCGCCCGACCTGAAGCGGGAAGTCGAGGCGCGCGGCCTCGAGATCAGCGCGCTCTCGTGTCACGGCAACCCGCTCCATCCCGACGAGGACTTCGCGCGGCGCTCGCACGAGACGTGGCGGCGCACGGTCGAGCTCGCGGGTGAGCTCGGGGTCGAGACGGTGATCTGCTTCTCCGGCTGTCCCGGCGACGGCCCGTCCGCAACGCAGCCGAACTGGGTGACGTGCGCATGGCCGCCGGAGTACCTCGAGGTGCTCGAGTGGCAGTGGAGCGAGCGCGCGATCCCGTACTGGACGGAGGAGGCGCGCGTCGCCCGCGAGGCCGGAGTCCGGATCGCGCTCGAGCCGCACCCGGGCTTCCTCGTCTACAACCCGGAGACGGCGCTGCGCCTGCGCGACGCGGCCGGGCCGGAGATCGGCGTCAACTTCGACCCGTCGCACTTCGTGTGGCAGGGCATCGACCCGCTGCTCGCCGTGCGCGTGCTGGGGGACGCGATCTTCCACGTCCACGCGAAGGACGTCTATGTCGACCGCCATAACACGGCGCGCAACGGCGTCCTCGACACGAAGCACTACGGGCGGTTCGCCGACCGCTCGTGGTCGTTCCGTAGCGTCGGCTACGGACAAGGGGAGCAGTTCTGGCGCGACTTCGTCAGCGGGCTGCGCATCGCCGGCTACGACGGGGTTCTGAGCATCGAGCACGAGGACGGGCTTGCATCGATCGACGAGGGTCTGGCGAAGGCGGTCGAGGTGCTGCGCGCCGCCGTGCTGCGGGAGCCCGCGCCGGCGATGTGGTGGGCGTGACCGAGTTTCTGCGGTCACTGCTCGAGATGCGCCAGGCAGTGCCGCTCTCGTGGTCGCCCGACGGCGCGCGGTTGCTCGTCGCCTCGAACATCCCGGGCACGCATCAGCTGTACGTCTGGCCCGGCATGCAGCAGCTCACGTCGTACGACGAGCCTGTGAGCGGGCGGTTCCTGCCCGACGGACGGGTGCTCGTCGAGATCGAGGAGGGCGGCAACGAGCGAACGCAGCTGCACGTGCTCGGCGAGGGGCCGATTGCTGCGGACCCCCGGTTCATCCACCGGACGCCGTGCGCCGCCGGCCGGCTGCTCGCCTATGCGACGAACCGGCGAAACGGCGTCGACTTCGACGTCGTCGCCCACGATCTCGAGAGCGGGGAGGAGCAGGTCTTCGAGCTCGAGGGGAACAACAGCGTCGCCGCGGTGTCGCGCGACGGCCGCTACGTCGCGGTCGACCGCCTGGGCGAGCGGAGCGGCGACAACGATCTCCTTCTCTGCGATGTCGAGACGGGAGAGGTCTCGCTGCTGACGCCGCACGACGAGCCGGCGGAGTTCTACTCGCCGCACTGGACCGACCATGGGATCGTCCTGTCGACGAACAACGGGCGTGACACGTTCGCGATCGTCCGCGGCGACGAGGTGCTCTTCGAGTCGCGGTGGGACGTCGAGCTCGCGGCCGACGACGAGGCGACCGTGCTGCTCGCTCTCGAGAACGCCGATGGGTATTCGCGGCTCGAGCTGCTCGGTCGCGAGGAGGTGCCGCTGCCGGGCCGCGGCGTCGTCGACCACCCCGTGTTCTCGCCGGACGGCGCGAAGCTCGCGTTCGCGTTCTCGACCCCGGTCGAGCCGAACGACGTCTACGTCTACGACCTCGGCGCGCGGTCGCTCGAGCGGCTGACGACCTCGCCGCGGGCCGTCGACGTGGCGACGCTCGTCGAGCCGGAGCTGCAAAGGTTCGAGAGCTTCGACGGCGAGTCGATCCCGGTCTTCCTATTCGAGCCGGAAGGCGACGGCCCGTTCCCGGTCGTCGTCACCGTCCACGGCGGGCCGGAATCGCAGTGGCGTCCGTGGCATTCGCCGAGCTTCGCGCCGCTGACCCAGTATCTCGTGCGCCGTGGCTATGCGGTCGCCGCGCCGAACGTCCGCGGGTCGACCGGCTACGGGAAGCGGTACGAGCACCTCGACGACGTCCACCTGCGGCTCGACGCGGTGCGCGACCTCGAGGCGCTGCACGGCTGCCTGAGCGCGCGGCCGGAGATCGACGGCTCCCGCGCCGTCGTCTACGGACGGTCGTACGGCGGCTACATGGTGCTGGCGGCGCTGGCGTTCCAGCCGCAGCTGTGGGCGGCCGGGGTGGAGGCGGTCGGGATCGCGTCGCTCGTGACGTTCCTCGAGAACACGTCGCCGTACCGCCGGGCGGCGCGCGAGCGGGAGTACGGCTCGCTCGCGCACGATCGCGAGTTCCTCGAACGTGCGTCGCCGCTGACGCACGTCGACGCGATCCGGGCGCCGCTCTTCATCCAGCACGGACGCAACGACCCGCGCGTGCCGGTCTCGGAGTCGGAGCAGATCGCCGCGGTCCTGCGCGCGAAGGGCGTCGAGTGCGAGCTGCTGATCTTCGACGACGAGGGACACACCGTCGAGAAGCTGCAGAACCGGATCGAGACGTTCGAGCGCGCCGTGCAGTTCCTCGACCGCGTCCTGTAGCTATCCGTGCGGGAACGGGTAGAGGCTCTCGTCGCGAGCCCACTCGCCGCCCATCACGTGGTCGCGCAACGCGTCGAAGATCGCGATGTAGGGCACGTCATGCGAGTCGACCGCCTCGATGTAGATCGCCTCGAAAGCGCGGGCGTTGCTGCGCGGCGGGGGATCGATCGCATCCATGAGGCGCGGCAGGTCGCGTGCTGCGGCGTCGTAGTCGTCGGAGGAGACGACGACTTCGGGAACAGATTGCACGACGCGCCGCCAGACGATCGACTCGACGGTGAGGCGGTAGCGCGCGGCGGCCGCGCGCAGCCGCCGCTCGAACGTCGGTCGCGACAGGTTCGGGAAGCGGCGCGTCGGGTCGAGGCGCGCATTCGCGCGGACCTCCTTGAACCATTCGCGGTGGCCGGCGGCCACGGCCGCGCGTGCGTGTGCGGCGTCGGTCTGGAACTGTCGCTCGGCGCGACCGCCGCACCCCGTCGCGACGGCGAGTACGGCGGCGGCGATCGCAGCGGACTTCATCGAGCGCTCAGGGTACGCTCGCCGCGTGCTGGCCTCGACGGCGCTGAACGTCATCCTGCTCATCGCCGCGGTCGTGCCGGTCGTGGTCGTCGTCGTCGGCGCGTGGCTCTTCCTCCGCGCCGGCCGCCGCTGGGACGAGCGTGAGCACTAGTACCATGGCGCGCGCTGGGCGCCTTGGCCGAGTGGTTAGGCACAGGTCTGCAAAACCTGGTACACCGGTTCGACTCCGGTAGGCGCCTCTCTCGGTTTCTCTACGTCACGTCCGGCTCGTCGCCGTCGCCGAGGCAGAACTCGCCGGTGTAGGTGCCGACGCCGCGGGCGGTCGTGTCGGCGACGAAGATCGTGCCGGTCGCGTGCGCGAACTCGCGCGTGCCGTCGATGATCGTCTCCACCGAGTGGCCGAGGCCGTCGGTGATCTGGCCGCTGAGCGCACCGGTGAACTCGGCGCCGTCGTCGAGCGTGTTGGTGACGACCGCGGTGTAGGACTGCGTCGCAGGATCGAACGACGTCACGATCGACGTGCTCGAGCCCGCGAAGTCGCCCGTGAGCTGCGACTGGACACAGGCGATCGCAGGGACGGTGCACGTGATGTTGTGGTTGACGTACGTGCCGCTGACGGCATGACAACCGCCGGCGGCGGGGAGGGCGGACGGCGCACCGACCAGCGTGAGGCCGGCGATCGCGAACAGCGTCTTGAGCATCGCGTTCTCCTTGTGGGGGTCGTCCCGGATTCGACCCTACGCCGCTCACGAACGGCTCACAGCGTTCGAGCGGCCCGCAAGCGCCTGGGCGCGCGGGCCGCTCCGGCTTCCTGGCGTCGTGCCGACGGGATCACATCTCGTCTCGGTGGGAAGCCTTAGGCGAGTTCTACCTGGTCGCGAACCTCGCGTCCATGGGTGATTGCCCCAGATCGGCCGGGACGTCTAGCGCTCGAGGAGCGGGCCGAAGATCTCGTGGACGAGGCCGTCGACGGAGGCAGGAAGGCTGCCGCCGATGTCGGCGACGTCGCGGAGCGACAGTAGGTACCAGCGCCACTCCTCGGCCTGCTCCGGGAACTCCGCCGCGTGACGCTCGACGAGTGACGCGAGCGTCTCGACGTTGAAGGTCGTCACCGCCGGCGACGCAGGAACCGGCTGCGGCGGGGGTGCCGGCGCTGCCGCGACCCGGGGTGCTGCCGGCTCGGGCTCGAGCGCGCCGCGCAGGCGTGTCCGCGTTTCCTCCAGCGCCTGCTCGCCTGCCGCGAGCGCACGCTCGCGCTCGTCGAGCTCGCCGCGCAGCGCTGTGGCAGCTTCCTCGTCGCGCGCGAGGCTCGCCGCGCGACGGCTCAGTGATTCGCGTTCGGCCGCCGCGGCCGACTGTGCGTCGGCGAGCTCGGCAGCGCGTTCATCCAGCTCTGCCGTCAACCGCTCCAGCCGCTCCTCGAATGCGAGGAGCGTTGCATCGCGCTCCGCTGCTGCGTCCTCACGGGCGTTCAGCTCGGACGCCGCCGCCTCGCGCTCCGCCTCGCCGGCAGCGACGGCGGTCTCGCGGGCGGTGAGCGCGCTCTCGAGACGGGATGCCGCATCCTCGCGCGCGGCGAGCTCCGCCTCACGGGCAGCCACAGCGGTTTCACGAGTGGCGAGATCGGCGTCGATCTCGGCGATCACCTGCTCGCGGGCGGTCGCCTCCGTCTCACGGGCCTCGAGGACGGCGGCCAGGCGGCTCGCAGCCGCCTCTGCCGTCGCGAGCTGTGCCGCCCGCGCGTCGAGTGCGTCCGTCTGCTGTCGTGCGCTCGCCTCGAGCTCCTGCGCGGCGGCGGCGCGGTCGGACACCCGCGCTGCTTCCGCGGCGAGCGCTGCTTCGCGCGCAGCCAGCTGCGCTTCGCGCTCCGTGAGCGCGTCTTCACGCAGCGAGCTCTGCTCTGCGACCTCTGCTTCGCGTGCGGACAGCGCATCCGCACGGTCGGCCACCTCGGCGGCGCGTTCGGTCAGCTGCGCTTCGCGCTCGACGAGCCTCGCATCCCGCTCTGCCGCTTGCGACGAATCCTCGGCGAGCTGTGCCTTGCCGGCCGCCAGCTCCTCGGCGGCCGCCGTAACGGCGGCATCCCGGCGGGCTGTCGCTGCCTCGAGCTCGAGCACTGCTTCCTCGCGTGCGACGAGCAGCGATTCGCGGCGGGCGACGGCTTCGTCGAGCGCCCTCTCCCGTGTACCGACGTCTGCAAGCCGCTGCTCGAGCTCGGCCGTCTGCCGGACGAGCAGCGCCTCGCGCTCGGACACGTCGGCCGACACCGCGGCCCGTCTCGCCTCGAGCGCCTCCGCCAGCTCGGCACGCATTGCCTGCAGATCCGCGCGGATCGCGTCGGCATCGACGACGACAGGTTCTGGCTCCGGCGAGGGGACGGGTGCAAGCGCACGCACCGGCTGCCCGCCGGCGGCCGCAGCCACCCGGGCCTGGATCGAGAGGACGCGCGCCTGGTGGCGCAGGACCTCTGCAGCTTCGGCGACCGTCTGCTCGTCGTAGCCCCCCGGCGGCCGCCGGGGCGGTTCCGGGGCGGGGAGGACCGTGACTGCAGCCGAGCTCGACTTCGCGCGCCGCGCCATGGCCATGATTTCGGCAGGCGGCGGCGGATCCCTTAGTTCACTGTGGCGGACCGGATCGTGTCCAGCTTCGGCCAGCTCGAGGCGAAATAGGCCTCGCCCTGCGCCGTCATCTCGCCCTGGTGCGCGGTCGGCCGGTCGCCGTAGCCGCCGTAGAGGGCGGTGACGACGTCCATCCCCGACGTGACCGTCCCGAACGGCGCGAAGCCCTGGCTGTCGAGCTGCCGGTTGTCGCCGAGGTTGACGAAGACCTGGGTCGTCCGCGTATCGGGTCCGGCGGAGGCGAAGCTGATCGTCCCGCGGGTGTTGTGCGTGCGCACGGGATCGTCGGGGATGGTCGCTGTCTCCCAGGCCGCCGAGACGTCCGGGTCGGCGCTGATCCCCCACTGGACGACGAAGGGCGGGACGACGCGGAAGATCCGCTGCCCGTCGTAGAAGCCGTTCTTGACGAGGTTGTAGAAACGGTCTGCCCCGCGCGGCGCCCAGGCCCGCCGGACGTGCACGACGAACGTCCCCGCCGTCGTCTCGAACGTCGCGTCGAAGGTCTGCGGCGCCTGTGCGGTCAGCTTCTCGGGCTGGAGGAGCGCCGTCGACGAGCCCGATCTCGACCCGCCGCAGCCGGCGAGCGCGAGGACGGCGAGCACGAGAACGGGCGGGCGGAGCACGTTCTCAATCTAGACAAGTCGCGGTACGCTGCCCCCGGTGGCCCTGCTCGCACTGATCGTCGCGCTCGCGCATCCCGGCGTGACCGCCAAGACGGGTTTTGCGTACGGGCGCACCGGCGGCAACATCATCCCGTTCACGGTGAAGATCGCCACGACGCGCGCCGTCACCGCGACCGGCGCGGCTCCGGCGCACGTCGACACGATCACGAAGGAGCGTCTCGCCGAGCTGAACCGCGTCGCGTTCGTCGTCGACTTCTCGAAGCTGCCGGCGAGCACCCTCTGCAAGAACGCGCTGCCCGACGTCGCGGCGCAGTTCATCCGGGTCGGCGCACGCACCGTCCATGTCCACGGCAGCTGCGTGCCGCGTTTCAACCGCCTGTGGACCGCGCTCAACCGCGCGGTCGCCAAACCGTCCTAGAGGTTCCGCCGCCAGAGCAGGAACCCGAGCGGCGCGACCGCTGCGAGGATGAACCACTCGGCCAGCGGCACGCGTGCGTACGACGAGACGAGCGTGTGGCTCGCGGCTGTGCCGACCGCCCGGCGGGTTCCGCGCTTCAAGGCGTCGAGCTGCTTCTCGGTGTACACGTGCCCGGCCGTGCCGGCGGCGAGATCGGCGAGCACCTCTGCGCTGTCGCGATCGGCGGTGTAGCCGCCCTCGGGGCTGCCGCCCTTGTTCCGGATCCGGTCATCCGGCTGCCAGACGTGCACGAACAGCGGCGTCGGCCCGTGCTCGAGGCTCAGCTTCGTCAGCGGCGACAGCGGCGTCGCCTCGCCGTCCGTGAACACGATCAGCACGCGCCGCTTCGCCGCCGGCGGGAAGAAGTTCGCCTGCACGAGCGGCACGATCGCGTCGAAGGTGGTCGCCCGCCCGCGGTGCGGCTGGCTCGGCGGCGGTCGGTTGATCGCGATCGACTGGCGCACCGCGCGGTCGAACAGGGCGCGATCGACCGTCGGCATCAGGTTCGGCAGCGCGCGGTCGGTCATCGACACGACACCGAACGGAATGTCGGGGAACGAGCGCTCCAGCTTGATCGCGAGCCGCTTCGCGCGCACGAGTCGGATCGGGGCGCCGGCGCCCGCCGCCGCGCGCATCGAGGTCGAGGTGTCGAAGACGATGAACACCTGCGCATCGGTGCGCGCCTGCTCGTCGTGGCGGTGGACGACGATCGGCTGCGCCGCCGCCGCGGCGACGAGCCCGCCGAGCGCGACGATCGCGGCGACGGGGGCGACGAGCCGGCGTGACGGCGGCGCGGGCAGCCGCAGCTGCGTGTGCACGTGGCGCGCCCGGCGATACGCGAGCACGAGCGCGCCGAGCGGCACGAGCGCAGCGAGCGCGAACAGCGACGCGGCCGGCGTCAGGAACGAGATGCCCATCAGTAGCCGTTGCCCTCGAGCCCCGTGCCACGGTTGTTCGAGAAGCCGTAGCCGCTGCGGATCGTGTGGCTGAGCTTGCCCTTGTCGGGCTTCTTGATCCGCAGCACGAGCTCGAGGTTCTCCTTCGCCGACGCGTTGCCGGGGTCGAGCGCGATCGCCTGCTTGAAGTACGACGCGCCGCGTTTGACGAGCCGCGCGAGCACACGCTCGTCGCTCCCGGCGGGCGTCGTCACGACGAGGACGCCGAGCAGGTTCGCGGCTTGCGAACGCTGCGACTTCGTCGGCGCCGCTGCGAGCTGGGTCAGCAGGCGCTGCTGCGCGCTCGCGCGAAGTGCCGGTCCCTTCGTCGCCGATTGGACGCCCGTCAGCGTCTGCGTGGCGGCGAACGACTGCAGCGCCTCGCGCCACCGCACGCTGCTCGACGTCCCGAGAAGCGCCGACGCCGGGTCGCCGGGAAGGATCGTCGACGGCTGCCAGAGGTCGTGGTGCCGCGGCAGGGCGCGGAAGCGGATGTCGTCCCGCATGAACGCCGAGCGCCAGGAAGAGACGTCGGCGGCGAGCAGGCCGAGCGCGACGGCGAGTGCCGCGCAGAGGAGGCCGGCGAGCGTCCGCCACTTCATGCGAGCTCCAGCCGTGCGTGCAGGCGCTCGTTCAGTGCGAGCAGAACCGTCAGGATGAGGCCGAGCCCGATCAGGAGCCACGGCGCTCCGGCCGCGATCGCCTCGACCGAGCGCGACGAGGTGTGGGTGAACGCTTTCGGGTCGACGAACGAGTTCTTGCCGAACAGCGTCGCGAACAGCTCCTTGTTCTCGGGCGCCGCGAACAGCGGCACGATCCGCAGCGGGACGTGCGCCTTGCGGAGGATGATCGCCACCTGGGAGAGCTCTGGCTGGTCGACGCCCGAGTCGTCGAGGTCGCTGACGAGCACGATCGTCCCGTGCTTGACGTGCGCCCGCCGGAGCGAGTCGAGCGCCGACTCGAGGCCGAGCCCGATCTTCGTCCCGCCCATGAACATGTCCCACGGCCCCTGCCCGAAGACCGGCGTGTCGCCGTAGTACCGCGTCGGCACGAAGAAACGGATGAAGCCCTGCAGCGCGCTTGGCGGCGAGTTGGGCGGCAGCAGCTCGTACGCCTGGTCGGAGAACATGATCAGGCCGGTCGGCTGGTTCGCCGCGACGATGCCGCGCAGGGTCGTCGCGACGCGGGCGTACGTCGGCCCGGAGATGCTCGCCGACATGTCGAGCGCGACGATCCCGGTGTCGGCGCCGTTCGGGAAGACGGCCGCACGGCCGACACCGGCCGAGCGCGCGACGAGGAAGAGCGGCACGAGCGTCCCGATCAGTGCGGCCGCGAGGACGATGCGGAGGAGCTCGGTCCGGAGCCGAGGCCGCCGGAAGCGGGGCAGATCCGCCAGCGGGATCGCCGCGGCGCCGTGCACGGTCGGCAGCCTCATACCGCTGCCTCCTCGCGCTCCTCGGTCTCGAGCACGCGCGCGGCGAACGCGTCGATCTCCTGGTCCTCGGGCGTCTGCGGCGACCAGGCGAGCTCGCGCGCGAGCAGCCGCAGCTCGTCGGCGCGCTCGACGCCGAGCTCGTCGGCGACGCGCTCGAACGCCTTCCGCTGCAACGTCTCGTCGCCGACGCGGTGCGCGTACTTGAGCACCCCCAGTGCGCGCTCGAGCGGCGTCCCCGGATCGGCCTGCGCCCGTCGGCTGTTGCGGAGCATCGTGTACCACGGCGTCAGCAGCGCGACGGCGGCGACGGCGAGCGCCGCCGCGACGCCGACGATCAGCCAGAAGAGCAGGTCGCCGCCGATCCGGTAGGTCGGCCGCGCCACGGGCGCGAGCGCGTACTGCCAGTGGATCCGGCGGCGAAGCAGGTTGTGCTCGACGCCGGGACTGACCTGCGAGACCACTTCGACCGAGGGCCAGTACGCGCGGATGCCGTAGCTCGGCTGACCCGCGGGCGCGATGTAGTCGATCCGCGCCGGCGGGAAACGGAAGACGTGTGACTTCTCGTCGCGCGTCGACCGCGGCAGGCACGGCGCGTCGAGGCAGCGGAGCCGCCACGTCCACGTGATCTGCTCGAACCGGCCGACGTGCAGCTTGTCGATGCGCGGCAGCTGCAGCGGCGCGTACGGCGCGAACTGCGTGAGGACGCGCAGCTGGTCGGGCTCCACCCACTTCGTGTCCGCGACGACCGCGATCTTCGCGGTGAGGACGTCGCCGAACAGCTCGACGGTCGGCGTCAACGTCGCGTATGCCTTGAGCGGGACGCCTTCGCCGATCGACGACCCGGAGGAACGGATCGGCAGCGTCGCCGCCGCCGGTGCGACGACGACGAGCGCCGCGAGGAAGACGAGCGCCCGTCTCATGCGTGCACGCCGCGCGCCATCATCCGGAGGTCGGCCCAGGAAAGGAACGCGTCGAGCATGCCCGTGGCGAAGTGCGTGTCGACGAGCACCGGCTCGAGCCCGAGCGACCGGAAGGAGGCGATCCGCTCGCGCCACCGCTGCTCGTGGCGCTCGCGGACGCGGCGCGCTTCTTTGCGGGTCATGAACACGGGCGAGACGCCGCCGTGGTCCGGATCGGCATAGGGGACGGTGATGCCGCCGACGTCCGGAAACGTCCGCTCCCACACGGGGTCCTGGACGACGACGGGCACGAGATCCCACCGGTGCTCGAGCGCGCGCTCCCACGCCCGCATGTCGGGCGGCTCGATGAAGTCGGAGAGCACGAAGACGAACGCCTGCGTCGGCAGGTCGCGTCGGTGCTCGGCGAGGAACTCGAGGCCGCGCGTGACGGTGTCGGGCGGCGCGCCGAAGCTCCGCTCGAAGGTGCCGGTGGCAGCCCGCTGCTCGGTTCGCGGCGGCCGCCAGTACGGATCGCCGTCGGCGTAGTCGAGGTAGCCGGTGAGGCTGCGCGCGGCGACGGCGCTCGCAGCGATCAGGTCGAGCGCCGTCAGGAGCGCCTGCGGCTTGTCCAGCGTCCGCAGGCGCGATGCGCGGATCGACATCGACGGCCGGCGGTCGGCGAGCACGACGACGCGCGGCGCCTCGTCCGCGAAGCGCTCGCGGACGATGAACTCGTCGGAGCCTCGCGCCGCCGACAGCCGGGCAGACGCCGCCCAGTCGATCCAGGCCACGTCGTCCCCCGGCTGGTACGGGCGCGAGCTGGCGATGTCCGAGCCGATGCCTCGGCGTGCGCTGCGCACCCCGCCGAACGCCAGGCCGATCACGCGCCGGCGCGGAATCAGGGGAAAGACGGCCGCCAACTAGGCGCCGGCTGCCGCCGGCACGTCGAGGTCGATGTCGAACCCCGGCTTCGGCGCGACGGCGAGACACCGCGCCCGCACCTCCTCGGACGCTGCGCTCCAGCCGCGGTCGCGGATCTCGGCGAGGAAGCTCGGCCGGAAGAGGATCCGGTGCAGGAGCACCGCGACGAAGAGCTGCTCGACGTCGTCGGGGGTGACGTAGCGGCGCCCGTGCAGCAGCGCCCACGCGCGCGACATCCGGTTCAGCGCCAGCGTGCCGCGCACCGACGCGCCGATCGCGACGAGCTCGAGCGCGCGCGTCGCGCGCACGAGCTCGACCATCCAGCGGGCGACGGCCTCGTGGACGAAGACCTCGGCGGCGGCCGCGCGCAGCGTCGCGATCTCCGACAGGTCGACGACCGCCTCCAGGCGGCCGAGCGGATGGCCGCCGAGCTGCTCGTCGACGATGCGCGCTTCGTCGTCGGCCTCGGGATAGCCGAGCGCCGTCTTGACGATGAACCGGTCGAGCTGCGCCTCCGGCAGCGGGAAGGTCCCCTCGTATTCGATCGGGTTCTGCGTGGCGAGGACGAGGAACGGGTCGTCGAGGCGCCGCGTCTCGCCGTCCACCGTCACCTGCTGCTCGGCCATCGCCTCGAGCAGGGCGGACTGCGTCTTCGGCATCGCGCGGTTGATCTCGTCGACGAGCACGACGTTCGCGAACACGGGCCCCGGGCGGAACTCGAAGTCGCGCTCCCGCTGGTTGAAGATCGAGAGGCCGGTGACGTCGGTCGGCTGCAGGTCGGGCGTGCACTGGATGCGCGTCGACCGCGCGCCCTCGATCGAGCCGGCGATCGCACGGGCGAGCACCGTCTTCGCGGTGCCTGGGACGTCCTCGAGCAGGACGTGCCCACCGCACATCAGGGCGGCGACGACGAGCTTGACCTGCTCGCGCTTCCCGTGGACGACGGTCTCGATGTTGTCGAGGAAGCGCTCCGCGACCGTGGTCGCGGCGGTCAGCTCGTCGGGGCTCAAGACGACCTCCGGGTCGGGGACACCAGCAGCGTACGTTTGTCGGTTAGACGGAGAACTGCGAATTTCGATTGCTTATGAGTTGTCGCGCAGGCGCGTACGAATTGCAAGCGATTGCCGCCCGCGCAGCAGCCCCGCGTGCACGTCGCCGAGCTCGGCGACCCGGGCCGGGACGGTCCGCAGGTTGTGCTCGCGCGGGTCGAGCCGGCCGCTGACCTCCTCCCAGCGCAGCGGCGTCGCCACCGGCGCGCCCGGCAGCGGGCGGACCGAGTAACCCGCGACGACCTGCTGCCCATGCCCGATCATCTTCGTATCGATCTTCGCCCGGTCGAGCCGGAGCGCGCCGGAGACGACGTTCGCGAACGCCCGCGCCTCCCCATGCGTGTGCCGGCGCGCGATCGGCACGAGCACGTGCATCCCTTCGCCGCCGCTCGTCCGCGGGTAGCCGGCGAGCCCAAGCAGGTCGAGCGCCTCCCGGACGCGCAGAGCGGCGTCGACCGCATCGCCGATGTGCTCCGCGTCGATGTCGAACAGGACGAAATCCGGGCGGTCGGGCCGGTCGCAGCGCGACGGCCAGACGTGCAGGTCGACCGCGCCGAGCTCGACCATCCAGAGCAGCGACGTCAGATTGTTGATCACCGCGTAGTCGACCATCGCGCCGCCTCGCGACTTCGCCGGCTGCGGGCAGCGCTTGACGACCGGCGGCAGCTCCGCCGGCGCGTCCTTGACGTAGCGGTACGGGCCGCGCGGCACCGTGTAGTGCTGCTTCAGCGTGAACGGCCGGTCGCGGAGGTGGGGGATCAGCACCGGCGCGACGGCGCGGTAGTAGTCGACGAGATCGCCCTTCGTCGCGCCGAGCTCCGGCCAGTAGACCCGGTCGAGGTGCGTCCAGGGCGGGGAAGACGGCATCGACACCGTTCCCGCTCGAATCGCTACAGCTTGAACGCGGCGTGCTTGATCTGCGTGTACTCCTCGAGCGAGTAGATCGACATGTCCTTGCCGTAGCCGCTCTGCTTGTAGCCGCCGTGCGGCATCTCGCTCGTGATCGGCAGCAGGTGGTCGTTCACCCACACCGTCCCGAACTGGAGCTTGCGCACGGCCTCCAGCGCCCGCCCGACGTCGCGCGTCCACACCGACGCCGCCAGCCCGTAGCGGACGTCGTTCGCCCACGCGATCGCCTCGGCGTCGTCGGCGAACCGCTGCACGGTCACGACCGGCCCGAACACCTCGTCCTGCACGATCTCGTCCGTCTGCTGGACGCCGGTGACGACGGTCGGCTGCACGAAGAAGCCCCTGCTCCCATTCGTGCCGCCGCCGGTGACGACCGTTGCGCCCGACGCCCGCTCGAGGAAGCCGAGGATCCGCTCCTGCTGAGCGGCGGAGATGACCGAGCCCATCTCGATCTCGTCCGACTCCATCGGGTCGCCGACCTTCAGCGACTCGACCTGCGGCACGAGCGCCTCGAGCAGCGCCTCGTAGATCTTCGGCCCGGCGATCACGCGCGATCCGGCCGTGCAGTCCTGGCCGGAGTTCCAGTAGCCGGCGAGCCGGATCCCAGCGGCCACGGCCTCGGGATCCGCGTCGTCGAAGACGACCATCGGCGCCTTGCCGCCGAGCTCGAGGTGCACGCGCTTGACCGTCTCCGACGCGACGCGCGCGATCGTCTTGCCGGTCGAGACGTCGCCCGTCACCGAGACGAGCCGCACGTCGGGATGCTCGACGAGCCGCTCGCCGACCGGCACGCCGTCGCCCGTGACGACCTGCAGCACGCCCTGCGGGATCACGTCCTTCTCGACGAGCAGCTGCACGTACCGCAGCAGCGAGAGCGGCGTCTGCTCCGACGGCTTGAGGATCTGGACGTTCCCCGCCGCGAGTGCCGGCCCGAACTTCCAGACCGCCATCATCAGCGGGTAGTTCCACGGGCAGATCCCGGCGACGATGCCGAGCGGCTCGCGCCGGATGATCGAGGTGTAGCCCTGGATGTACTCGCCCGCGGACTTGCCCTCGAGCACCCGCGCCGCGCCCGCGAAGAAGCGGATGTTGTCGGCCGAGAACGGCATCTCGTCGCGCGACGCCAGCAGCGGCTTGCCGACGTTCACCGACTCGAGCTGCGCGAGCTCCTCGGCGTGCTCGTCCATGACGTCGGCCATCCGGTGCAGCAGCTCCGAGCGGTCCTTCGGCGTCTTCTCCGACCAGGCCGGCCACGCGGCGCGCGCGGCCGCGACGGCGCGGTCGACGTCCTCGGCGGAGCAGCGTGGCACCTCGGCGATCACGTCGCCGGTGGCGGGCGCGATCACCTCCATCGTCTCGCCGGACACGCTGTCGACGAACTCGCCGCCGATGAACACCTTGTACGACGTCGCCGTCGCGCTCATCTCATGCCTCCTTTGCTCCCACACGAAGAACGCCGGTGTCGCGCATCAGCCGCTGCGCCAGCGCAACGGGGATGATCGTCACGACGATCATCGCGAACGCGATCGCGTTCACGACGGGCAACTGCTGCCCCAGGCGGATGTAGCCGAGAATCAACAGCGGCAGCGTGTTCTGCGCGCCGGCCGTGAAGTAGGTGACGACGACCTCGTCGAACGAGAGCGCGAACGCGAGCAGTCCGCCCGCGACGAGCGCCGTCGAGAGGATCGGCCAGACGACGAAGCGGAACGTCTGCAAGCCGTCGGCGCCGAGATCGCGGGACGCCTCGATCAACGACGGCGACGACCGGCGCAGCCGGGCGAGCGCGTTGTTGTAGACGATGACGACGCAGAACGTCGCATGCCCGATCACGATCGTCCACATCGAGACGGTGATGTGGCCGGCGATGAAGAACGAGTTCAGCGCCATCCCCGTCACGATGCCGGGCAGCGCGATCGGCAGGACGAGCACGAAGGAGACGACGTCGCGGCCGAAGAACGAGAACCGCGCGACGCCGAACGCCGCCATCGAGCCGAGCACGAGGGCGACGCCGGTCGCGACCAGCGCAACGCGCACCGACAGCCACACCGCGTCGCGCACGTCCTGGGAGTGCCACGCGACGGAGAACCAGTGCGTCGTGAAGCCGGGGATCGGCCACGACTGCACGTGCGACGTGTTGAACGCGTAGACCATGATCAGCGCGAGCGGGAGCCAGAGGAACAGCACGACGAGCGCCGTCCAGACGCCCAGCGCGACGCGGGTCGTGCGAGTCTCCACCTACATCGCCTCGAACGCGCCGAGCCGGCGCGCGATCAGCAGGTAGACCGCCATCACGCACAAGGGCACTGCCGCGAACGCGGCAGCGAACGGCACGTTGTTGGAGATCCCGACGGAGTCGTAGACGACGTTGCCGATGAACTGCGACGACGAGCCGCCGGCGAGGAGCGGCGTGACGTAGTCGCCGAGCGTCAGCGAGAACGTGAAGATCGAGCCGGCGACGACCCCCGGCAGCGCGAGCGGCAGCACGACCCGGCGGAAGGTCGTCCAGCCGCGCGCGCCGAGGTCGCGCGACGCCTCGATGTACGACTGCGGCACCCGCTCGAGCGCGCCGTACACCGGCAGGATCATGAACGGCAGCCAGACGTACGTGAAGATCAGCCAGACCGCCCAGTTCGTGTAGGCGATCCCGATCCGCGGCAGGCCGAGCGACGTCAGCGTCCAGTTGAGGACGCCGTCGTGGTTGAGGATCAGGCGCCAGATGTAGACGCGAACGAGATACGACGACCAGAGCGGCAGCAGCACGCCGACGAACAGGATCGTCCGCGTGCGCGCCGAGGCGATGCGCGCCATGAAGTACGCGAGCGGGAACGCGAGCAGCGCGTCGGCGAGCGTCACCGCGGCCGCGATGCCGATCGTGCGCAGCGCGATGTTGCGGTACGCGCTCGCCTCCCAGAGGGTCTTGAAGTTGCCGACGTTCCAGATGTGCTCGATCTCCGTCGTGAACGGGTTGACCGACCAGAACGCCGAGATGAACAGCGCGACGAGCGAGGCGAGATAGACGAGCGCGAATGCGAGCAGCGGCGGCGCGAGGAGCAGCAGCGCCTTGGCCCAGGGATGGCGCCAGAAGAAGCCGGACGCCCGGAGCCGGGCCGTCCGCAGGGGACGGCCCGGCCGGGGGTGACTCAGCCCTTCAGCTGCGTCCAGGCCTGCTGCCACTTCGTGTAGTCCATGCAGTCGTTCTGGCCGTTGCCGCACGCGGCGACCGGCGTCTTCCAGAACTTGATCGAGTTGAAGTAGGACGCCGAGGCGCCGCAGTGGTACTGCGCCGCCGACCCCTTCGAGAGCTTGTCCATGATCGAACAGGCCTTCGGGTTCGCCGGCGTCTCGCCGAAGTAGATCGCCTGCTGCGCCTGCACCTTCGGCGTCGAGACCCACTTCAGCCACATGTACGCACAGTTCGGGTGCTTGGCGTGCGCCGACAGCATCCACGTGTCGGCCCAGCCCGTCGCGCCCTCCTTCGGGATCGTGTCGGCGACCGGCGCTTTGTCCGCGATCAGCGTGTTCGTCTGGTACGGCCACGACGCGCCGACGACGGCGTCGCCGCTCTTGAACAGGTCGATCTCGTCGGACGCGAGCGCCCAGTACTTCTTGATCAGCGGCTTCTGCTGCCTGAGCAGGTTGATCGCCGCGTCGAACTGCTTCTGGTTGAGCTCGTACGGATCCTTGATCCCGAGCGACGGCTTCGCCTTCGACAGGTAGAGCGCCGCGTCCGCGATCTGGATCGGGTTGTCCGGCACCGTCACCTTGCCCTTGAACTTCTTGCTGTAGATGACAGACCAGCTGTTCGGCGCCGGCTTCACCTGCTTCGTGTTGTAGAGCAGCGTGTTCGGGCCCCACTGCAGCGACACGCCGTAGTGGACGCCGTTGATCGTGTTGTGCGCAGGCGACTTGAGCGCCGGGATGAAGTTCTTCCAGTCGGGGACGAGCTTGACGTTGACCGGCTGGACGTCCTTGCCGTAGATCAGGCGCAGCGCGGCGTCACCCGAGGCGGAGACCATGTCGTACTGCGAGCCGCCGCCCTGCCGCATCAGCGTCACCATCTCGTCCGAGGAGCCGGCGAACTTCGAGTGCACCTTGCACCCGGTCGCCTTGACGAACGGGTTCACCCACTGCTTGTACGTGTAGCCCTCCCACGCGACGAGGTTGAGCTGCCCCTCGCCCTTGCCGATCTTCGTCGGCAGGCCGTTCCCATGGCTCACGCCGGCCGCAGGAACGCACAGCGCCGCGGCGAGCACCGCGGCGACGACCCAGGTCCTTCTCACTGTCCCTCCAGTTCGTAGGTGTGCTCCGGCCGCCAGTGGAGGTTGACGCGCGCGTCGCGCACCACCGGCGAGGCTTCGAGGTTCTGCCGGACGACGACCAGCCGCTCGCCCGAATCGAGCTCGACGACATAGCGCGTGACCGACCCCGCGTACTGCACGTCCTTCACGACTCCCGCTTCTGGGCTGGAAGCGTCGGCGGCTGAGCCGCCGACGCCCGGCCGAGAACGTCCGCCGCCGTTGGCGACGGACGCGGGCGAGCCGTTCATGACGATCTTCTCCGGGCGCACGGTGAAGCGGCGCCCGTTGCGCTCGAGCACGTTCGAGACGCCGACGAAGCCGGCGACGAACTCGCTCGCGGGATGCTCGTAGACCTCCGTCGGCGTCCCGATCTGCTCGACGCGACCCTCGTTGAAGACGGCGACGCGGTCGCTCATCGTCAGCGCCTCCTCCTGGTCGTGCGTCACGTACACGAAGGTGATGCCGAGGTCGCGCTGCAGCGCCTTGAGGAAGACCTGCATCTCCTGGCGCAGCTTCAGGTCGAGCGCGCCGAGCGGCTCGTCGAGCAGCAGCACCGACGGCGAGTTGACGATCGCGCGGGCGAGCGCAACGCGCTGGCGCTGCCCGCCGGAGAGCTGCACGGGCCGCCGCCCGCCGACGTGGGGGAGGCGGACGCGCTCGAGCACGTCCTGTGCCTTCGACCGGCGGTCGCGCTTCGACGCGCCGCGCACGCGGAGCCCGTACTCGACGTTCTCCTGCACGGTCATGTGCGGGAAGAGCGCGTAGTCCTGGAACACCGTGTTGACGTCGCGCTCGGACGGTGCGACTCGCGTCACGTCGACGCCGCCGAGCTCGACCCGCCCGTCGTCGGGCTGCTCGAAGCCGGCGATGACGCGCAGCGTCGTCGTCTTGCCGGACCCCGACGGGCCGAGCATCGTGAAGAACTCGCCGGTCTCGATCTGCAGGTCGAGGCGCTCGATCGCGACGACGTCGCCGAACACGCGGCGGACGCCGGTGAGCCGGACGGCTACGTCAGCCGCCAAGAGCCTCGTCGAGGATTGCGAGGCCTTGCTCGAGCTCGTCGTCGATCGCGGAGAGCGGCGGCAGCAGCCGGATGACGTTCCCGTACAGGCCGCACGACAGGAGGACGAGCCCGCGCTCGCGCGCCGCGGTCGTGACCGCGCGCGAGGCTTCGCCGCTCTGCTCGCGCAGCTCGAGCGCGAGCATCGCGCCGAGCCCGCGCACCTCGCCCACGACATCGGCGTGCCGCGCCGCGATCTCGTCGAGGCGGCGGCGCAGCAGCGCTCCGACCTGCTCGGCGCGCTCGCGAAAGCCGGGCGCGGTCAGCTCGTCGAGGACGGCGATCCCGGCCGCGCACGCGACGGGGTTGCCGCCGAACGTCCCGCCGAGCCCGCCCGGGTGCACGGCGTCCATCATCTCGGCGCGGCCGGTGACGGCGGCGAGCGGCAGGCCGCCGCCGAGCGTCTTGCCCGAGACGAGCAGATCGGGCTCGATGCCGAGCCGTTCGATCGCCCAGACGCTGCCGGTGCGGCCGCAGCCGGACTGCACCTCGTCGGCGACGTAGAGGATCCCGTGCCGGTCGCAGATGTCCCGCAGCGCCTGCACGAACTCGGGCGGCATCGGGATGAAGCCGCCTTCGCCCTGCACCGTCTCGAGCACGATGCACGCGACCGCCTGCGGGTCGACATCCTGCTTGAACAGCAGCTCGAGCCCGTGCAACGCGTCGTCGACCGAGACGCCGCGATAGGGATACGGAGCAGGCGCGCGGTGCACGTCGGTCGCGAGCGGGCCGAAGCCCTGCTTGTAGACGAGCTTCGACGTCATCGCCATCGTCAGGTTCGTCCGGCCGTGGAAGGCGCGGTCGAAGACGACGACGGCATCGCGGCCGGTCGCGGCACGCGCGATCTTGACCGCGTTCTCGACCGCCTCCGCACCCGAGTTGAGGAGGATCGACTTCGTCGCGCTCGAGCTGGGCCAGACGTCGTCGAGCTTCGCGGCGAGCGCGACGTACGGCTCGTAGAGGCCGACCATGACGCACTGGTGCAGATAGCGGTCGACCTGCTCGTGGATCGCGCGGGTGACGCCGCCGGCGCCGTGGCCGAGGTTCTGGCAGGCGATCCCGCCGGCGAAGTCGAGGTATTCGCGGCCGTCGGCGTCCCAGATCCGCGCGCCCTCGGCGCGGGCGACGACGAGATCGGTGGTCGAGATGCCGCGGGGAACGTACTGCTCCCGCGCCGCGAGCACGCGTTCGGCGGAGGCGCGTTCCTCGACCCGCATCGGCGCGAGTATCTCACCATCGACTGACGAGATGCAAAGCGAAATCGCCCGAATGCTTCGCAATGCGCAGCGGGCCGGGCCATCCCGCGCCCGGCACCGCGCCAGAGCTCGCCACAGTCCGGCCGCAGGTTGTATCGGCGCGCACGAAGTGCGGCGCGATCACCCGATCAGGGGGCGGCGGCGGCGATCTGCCCGCTGGGGCAGCGCCAGTACTGATAGGTCCCGGAGAGGCCGGCGGCGGTGCAGCTGCGGCGGGAGAGGTCGGGCCGCCCCTCGAGCGTTCCCTTGCGGCACGCGACGAGCTGGCTGCCGTCGGCCGCCTGCTGGGCGACGAGGCAGGAGCCGGTCAGGCCCGTGGCGCGCGGCAGCCGACCGTCCTTCGCCGCGATCATCACGGCGAGGATCAGCACGGCGGTGACGATGATCCCTCTCGGCACGAAGCGCTCCTTTCATGCCGCAGCCCTCGCAGTATCGGGCCGACCCGCGGCGGCGTCAGTACCCCGTTTGCGGGGTTCCCGCTGTCCACACGTTCTCGAAGGTTCCGAGGCGGAGCTCCTGCTCGTACAGGTAGCGGGTGTCGTCGACGCGGCGGATGTACTCGTCGTGGTGCTCGGTCGCGAACGCGTTGTACGCCTCCGCCGACTCCCAGCGGTCGATCACGAGATACCGGCCGGGCGCCTCGACGTCGCGCAGCAGCTCGGTGCCGATGTAGCCGTGCGCACCCGCGAAGAAGCCGGCCCATTCCCCGTCGGCGCCGTACGCCGCCTCGAACTGCGCGGCGTCGCGGACCTCGTAGCTGAAGACGAGGGCGATCACCGTCGCAGGATAAGGTCCGGCCCGATGTCGGTCGAGGCAATCGAGCTGCCCCAGGAGGACCGCAGCCGGTACGCCGGCGTCCTCCGTTTCTACGAGCTCGCGAAGCACGCCGAGTGGCAGGTGAAGGACGTGCCGTGGGGCGCGCTGCCGCCGGTGCCGGAGGGGAAGGGCTCGCCGCAGCGGCAGGCGCGCCGGCGCGACATCTGGCGGAGCGTCGTCATGCAGCAGCTCCAGGCGGACGTCATCGCCTGCGAGATGGCGGCGCAGCTGCTCAACGCTGCGCCGGACCCCGAGGCGAGGCTCTATTACACGACGATGGTGCAGGACGAGTCGCGCCATACCGAGGCGTGGCTGAAGCTGATCGGGCAGGTCGGCGGCGAGGGCGAGCGCGATCCGCACCTCGACCAGCTCGGCCGGATGTTCCTCGAGGCCGACTCGCTCGAGGAGAAGGTCTTCCTGATGCAGGTCTTCTTCGAGCGGCTGATCATCCCGCGCTTCCGCCTGATTGCGCGCTCGGCGCGCGGCACCGTGCTCGAGGACATCTGCAACCGGCTGGCGATCGACGACGGCATCCACCACGGCTCCGGGATGGCGTACGAGCGGATCCTGCTCGAGCACGCATCGTCGAAGGTGAAGTCCCAGCTCGTCGACGCGGCCAACCGCATGCTCCCCGAGTTCGCGAAGCATGCGCTCTGGCGGCCGAAGGCGCGCGAGTTCATCGGCTCGCTGATGGAGGCGCGTGACCGCGAGCGGCTCGTCCAGGAGCTCGAGCACGGCCGCCGCCTCGCCTCGAGCCTCGGGCTCGACGTCTCCGAGGTCAGGCTGCCTCAGCTGTAACGGATGCGCCCCGTCGCGACATAGACGGGGTGATGCAGCGCTTCGAGCAGATCTATGCGGAGCACGCCGGCGCCGTGCGGGCGTACGTGCGACGGCGCGCGCCGGAGTCGGTCGTCGAGGACGTCGTCGCCGACGTGTTCATCGTGTGCCTGCGGCGGATCGACGACGTCCCGCGCAGCCCGCTGCCGTGGCTGTACGCCGTCGCGCGGAAGACGCTCGCGAACGAGCGCCGCAAGCGGGCGCGCGTCGAGCCGCTGACGGCGGACGTCGCGTTCGAGCCTGCTCCCCTCGGCGACTCGACGCTCGCGGCCGCGTTCGCGCTCCTCGGCGACGGCGACCGCGAGATCCTGCGGCTCGTCGCGTGGGAGGGGCTGTCCGCGCGCGACGCTGCGCGGGCGCTCGAGATCTCGCCCGTCGCCGCCCGCGTGCGCTTCCACCGGGCGAAGACGCGGCTCCGCGCTGCGCTCGACGGCGCTGCGTCCTTTCGACCCGAACCGAAGGGAGCCACCAGATGACCGACGACCTGATCCTGCGGCTGGCCGCCGCGAACCCCGTTCCGAGCGCGCCGGCGGAGCGGCGTCGCCGGCGGAGCCGCTACGTGCTCGTCCTCGCAGCGGCGGCCGTGCTCGTGCCGGCGGCGTTTGCCGCCGACCACCTGCTCGGGATCTCGAACAACGGCACGCCCGTGCCGACGGCCGACGTGCTGCCCGGCCGGTCGCAGCTCGACCAGGCGCTGCAGGAGATGCAGGTGGGGGAGACGATGCAGCTGCTCGGCACCGTCAACGGCGTGCGGATCTACGCAGCGCGGAACGCTGCCGGCCGCATCTGCCTCGCGATCGACCATGTCGCGCAGACGTACGAGAAGGGCGTCCTGTGCGACCTGAACGAGCCCGGGTTCCCGTCGCCGGGCGAGGAGGCGCTGACGTTCCCCGGCCGGCTGCAGGGGATCGCCGCGGACGGCGTCGCGACCGTCGCCTTCGTCGACGCGCAGGGGAACGTCCTGGACAGCACGCCGGTGACGGACAACCTCTTCGCGTCGGGCACGCGGATCGGGATGGGCGTCGCCGCCTTCGTCGAGACGTTCGACGCGAAGGGCAACACACTCTCGAAGCAGAAGCTTCCCGGCTAGGAGCGAATCCCGCCGCGCTCGAAGTGCGCGCGGAAGAAGTTCTCGCTGCCTGCCGTCGCCATCGCGGCGCTCGCGCTGATCTCGAGCGCGAGCGCCGTCGCGGCGACGATCTGCGCGAACCGGTAGACGGTGCCCGGGCCGGCGCAGCCGAGCACGGACAGCCACTCGTGCGGCGTCGGCAGGCTCGTCCCGCCGCCGACGGTTCCGACCTCGAGACCGGGGAAGCGGATCGACGCGTGCAGGCCGCCGTCGACGCGGCGGCCGGTGCCGTGCGCCATCGAGCTCGTCCCGACCATGCCGAGGTCCTGGCCCGTCGCCGCGAACACGGCCGCGATCGCCGACGCCGGCGTGAACGCGACCGACTGCATCCCCGACGCGACCGCGCCGTGCGTGCCCGCCCACGACAGCGCTTCGAGGTCCTGCGGCGTCGTCCGCAGCACCCGCCGGATCGCCTCGTCGGTGAGCCGGGCCTCCGCGATCGTCGTCTTGCCGTGGCCGGACTGGAAGAACTCGTGCGACGGCTTCTTGTCGCCGCCCATGTTCGCCTCGAGCATAGTGCGCTCGATCGACACCGGCGCATTCGGGAGGACGAATGCCA
>DASXWV010000039.1:0-2121 GCA_036503495.1 Gaiellaceae bacterium | reverse complement strand
CACGTGCCGTTGACGCCCTATGTCGCCCCGGCGGGCGTCTTCTGCATCGGCGGCGTGCTCGTGCTGCGCGACTGGATGCAGCAGCTCGCCGGCCTGTGGCGGACGATGCCGCTCGTCTACGCGGCCGGGTTGCTCTCGTGGGTCGCAGGCGACCTGGCGGGGTGGACGTCGCTCGAGAAGATCGCGATCGCGAGCGTCGTCGCGTTCACGATCAGCGAGACGGTCGAGGCGCTCGTCTTCACACCGCTCCGCGCCCGCAACCTGACGCTGGGCGTCGGGTTGAGCGCGACGGCGGGCAACGCGCTCGACAGCTACGTCTTCCTGTCGCTCGCCTTCTCGTCGACCGCCTTCTTCTGGGGGCAGTTCTGGGGCAAGAGCGAGGCGATTGCGTTCGGCGTCGCGCTGACGCTCGCACGGCGCCGGATCCTGCCGGTGCACGACCTCGAGCCCGCGAGGATCTAGTGCGGCTGCTGGCCCTGGCGCTCGCCGTCGTCGCGCTCGCAGGCTGCGGCGGCTCGTCTGTCAAGCCGCTGTACGAGAGCGGCGACTGGCGCGTGGTCGTCGCGGACGGGAAGGCGACGGCTCAGCACCGCGTCGACGGAAAGTGGCGGCCCGATACGACGGGCGCCGTTCACGTGTCGATCCTCGGCCCGCGACCGGGCGCGACCGCGCCGGCGACGCCGCAGGTTGCCGCCGAGCTGACGGCCGGGTCAGCGCTCGTCGAGTCGGGGCTCTGGGTCGACGGGACCGCGCTGTTTCAGAAGGGCGGATCGCTCTCGCCGAAGCGCGAGACCATCTACGGCGCGCCGGACGGGCCTCTCGCGGCGGGGGCGCACACCGCCGTCGCCTACGCGCGGACCGGCTCGCACGCGACCGCGGTCGCGTGGACGTTCCGGATCGCGTGAGGTAGCGGTTCAGGTTCCGGCCGAGTCGGGCTCCGCATCCATGAACGGGTAGCGGTAGTCCTGCGGAGGCGTGAACGTCTCCTTGATCGAGCGGGGGCTGACCCAGCGGATCAGGTTCCACATCGACCCGGCCTTGTCGTTCGTGCCGGACGCGCGCGCGCCGCCGAACGGCTGCTGGCCGACGACCGCCCCCGTCGGCTTGTCGTTGACGTAGAAGTTGCCGGCGGCGTAGCGCAGCCTGTCCTGCGCGTGCGCGGCGGCTGCCCGGTCGGCCGAGAAGACCGCACCGGTGAGGCCGTACGGCGCCGTCCTGTCGACGAGGTCGAGCGTGTCGTCCCAGCGCTTCTCGTCGTACACGTAGGTCGTGACGACGGGCCCGAAGAGCTCCTCGCGCATCGTGCGGAAGTCGGGGTCGCGTGTCTCGATGACGGTGGGGTCGACGAAGAAGCCGCGCGAGTCGTCGTAACCGCCGCCGGCGACGATCTCGGTCTGCCCGTTCGACTTCGCCTCCTCGATCGCCGCGGCCTGCGTCTTGAAAGACGAGCCGTCGATCACGGCGCCCATGTAGTTGCCGAAGTCGCTCACGTCTCCGACCTTGATCGTCGCGATCTGCTCCTGCAGCCGTTCCTTGAGCGCCGGCCACAGGTTCGACGGTGCGTACACGCGCGACGACGCGGAGCACTTCTGCCCCTGGTACTCGAACGAGCCGCGGACGATCGCGGTCGCAAGCGCGTCGACGTCGGCGGAGGGGTGCGCGACGATGAAGTCCTTGCCGCCGGTCTCGCCGACGATACGCGGATAGTTCCGGTAGTGCTCCATGTTCGAGGCGACGGTTCGCCACATGCCGTTGAAGACCGGGGTGGAGCCGGTGAAGTGGATGCCCGCGAGGTTGGAGTTGCCGATCGCGGCATCGCCGATCGTCGCGCCCGAGCCGTAGACGAGGTTGATCACGCCGTCGGGCAGGCCCGCCTCCTGGAAGAGCCGCATCAGGTAGTAGGCGGAGAGCATCGCCGTCCCCGCCGGCTTCCAGACGACCGTGTTCCCCATCAGCGCGGGCGAGCTCGTCAGATTCGCTGCGATCGCCGTGAAGTTGAACGGCGAGACGGCGAAGACGAAGCCCTCGAGCGGCCGGTACTCCATCCGATTCCACAGCCCGCGCGACGAGATGGGCTGCTCCTCGTAGATGCGCGTCATGAACTCGACGTTGAAGCGCATG
>DASXWV010000038.1:0-20108 GCA_036503495.1 Gaiellaceae bacterium | reverse complement strand
TACTCGCACAGGATCCGCACGGAACGCCCACAGCGTTTTTCCACACGCGCGATCCACACCCCTGCCCGGATAGGGTGCTGACGGATGTCGCACGACACCGACAAGCTGATCCGGCAGCTCTCCCTCGTCGCGTTCCTGATGGCGGAGCGGCGGCCGATCACCGCGCGCGACGTCAAGTCGAACGTCGAGGGCTACTCGGAGATGTCCGACGAGGCGTTCGCCCGCCGCTTCTACTCCGACCGCGCCGAGCTGCTCGCGCTCGGCGTGCCGCTGCACTCGCAGCGCGACGAGTTCACCGGTGAAGAGCTCTACACGCTCCGGTCCGACGAGTACTTCCTCCCCAAGCTCGAGCTCGAGGACGAGGAGCTCGCAGCGCTGCAGACCGCGCTCTACCTGCTCGAAGGGCAGTTCGCGTACGCGGAGCCGCTGCGGCTCGCACTGCAGAACCTCGCACTCGGCCGCCCCGGCTTCGTCGACGCTCCGACCGAGGCCGCGCGCAGCGTCGAGGTGCTCGATCCCGACTACTCGCCGGAGATGCCCGGCCGGCTCGCGAAGCTCGAAGGCGCGATCTCGAAGCAGCGCACGGTGAAGTTCGACTACTGGTCGATCTCGCGCGACGAGGAGTCGGAGCGGACGGTCAACCCCTATGCCCTGCTCTACGACAACGGCTGGAAGGTCGTCGGGCAGGATCTCGACCGCGAGGACATCCGCACGTTCAAGGTCTCGCGCATCCGCGGCGACATCAAGTTCGCGACGCGGCGGGAGCGCGACTTCCGCATCCCGGCCGATTTCGACATCGAGGGCTACCGCGGCCGGCCGCCGTGGCAGGTCGGCGACATCGCCGGCGAAGCGCGGATCGAGGTGCGCGGCGACACGGCGTGGTGGGTGCAGCGCTCGTACGGCGACACCGGCCGGCTCGAGGACGGCGTGTTCGTCACGCAGTACTCGTCGATCCCGCAGCTCGCGTCATGGGTGCTGCGCCAGGACGGACGCGCCGTGCCGCTCGAGCCGGACGCGCTGCGGCGCGAGGTCGCGACGTCGTTGCGCCGCGTGCGCGAGCGGCACGAGGCCCCGCCGGAGGAGCCGGCGCGCGAGGCACCGCTGCCGCGCGGCGACGGTGTCGTCGAACGGCCGGCGGGACCGGTCGCCCCGGAGCGCTTCGCGGTGCTGCAGGCGCTGCTTGCGTTCCTGCTCGCCGCGTGCGGCGAGGGCAAAGACGCGGAGATTCCCGTGACGCGGCTGCTCGAGCGGTTCCCGTCGATCCCGGCGGACGAGCTCGAGGAGCATCTGTCACTGCTCAATCTCGTCAACTTCGGCGGCGGGTGCTACACGGTGTACGCGGAGCTGAGCGACGATGTCGTGCACGTCGACAAGGAGCTGTGGGGCGACACGTTCCGCCTACCGCCGCGCCTGACGCCGCTCGAGGCGCGCGCGATCCGGCTGGCGCTCGAGTACGTCGGGCCGATGATCGCGGCCGACGCGCACACACCGCTCGACCGGGTGCGGAGGAAGCTCGAGGAGACCTTCGGGCAGTTCGAGCTCGCGCAGACGCCCGAGCCGCACGTCGAGCTGGAGGAGGAGGACATCATCTCGACGCTCGCGCAGGCGATCCGCGAGCACCGGCTCGTCGAGATCGAGTACCAGAAGGAGAGCGAGTCGGCGCCCTCGACGCGGGTCGTCGAGCCGTACCAGCTCGAGCGCCGCCTGCCGCACTGGGTCGTGCACACGTGGGATCGCAACAACGACGGCGAGCGGTCGTTCCGCATCGACCGGATGAAGGGCGCGACCCTGTCGAAGCAGACGTTCGAGCCGCGGCCGGAGTTCGAGCCGTCGGGATTCAGCGGCGCCTTTACCGCGCACGTCTGGTATTCGCCGGTGATCGCGCGGTTCGAGCTCGAGCGCGGTGCGCGTGCGCTCGTCGACGGCAGTGCACTGAAGGAGACGCAGTTCGGCAGCGACGAGTGGCTCGAGAGCGAGATCTTCTCGAAGCGCGGCGAAGCCGTCGTGCTGCAGCCCGCCGAAGCACGTCCGCAGATCGCGGCCCGCGCCAAGGAGCTCGCGAAAGAGCTCGGCGTCGACCGACTCCGGCCGCGGCAGGCCGCGGCCGGGAGGTAGGAACTCCGCGCACCGAAGAGCGCGGTCTTCGGTGCGCTCCGTACCGTCAGGCTCGTTGTGCGGACGGGCGTGCCTACGGGCAGGCCCATCCTGGATTGCTCGCTCGTGAAGACCAGGCGTCAGCCCGCGCGCAACGGCAGCGCCAGCACGAACGTCGTGCCGGCGTTCGGCCGCGAGCGCACATCGAGCGTGCCGCCGTGTGCCTCGGCGATCGAGCGCGCGATGAAGAGACCGAGCCCCGTTCCCGGCTTGGAGCCGCCGGCGACCTCGGCGCGGCCGAACTTCTCGAAGATCACGCGCTGCTGGTCGTAGGGGATCCCCGGCCCGTTGTCGGTCACCTCGATCAGCACGCGTCCGTTCTCGCGCCGTGCGCGCACCGCCACCTCGTCGCCCGACGGCGAGTACTTCACCGCGTTGTCGATCAGGTTCGTCAGCACCTGGCGGAGCCGGTCTGCGTCGCCGCGGATCTGCGGCAGCGCGTCGGGCAGATCGGTGCGAATCGCCACCTCGTCCTGGCCGTACGCCGCAGCCCCGACCGCATCGGTGACGAGCGCTGACAGGTCGACGTCCGTGAACCGGTAGTTGAACGTGCCGGCCTCGATGCGCGACGTGTCGAGGACGTCGCCGATCAACGCGGCGAGGCGGTTCGTCTCGTCGCCGATCAGGGCGAGGAACGCCTCGCGCTGGTCCGGGTTGAGCGTCCGCCAGCGCTCCTGCAGCGTCCGCGCGGCGCCGATGACGGCCGCCATCGGACTGCGCAGCTCGTGCGACACGAGCGAGACGAAGTCGGCGCGCAGCGCCGAGAGGCGCCGGAGCTCCTCGACGGTGCTCCGCTCCGCCTCGTAGCTGCGGATGTTCTGCACGGCCGTTGCGACGAGCCGTCCCAGAAGCGCCACGAGCTCGACCTCGTCGTCGGTGAACGCGTCGACACGCTCGCGCGAGAGCGAGATCATGCCGATCGGCCGCGCGCCGATCATCAGCGGCGCGATCAGCTCGCTGTGCAGGCCGAGCTCGAGCAGGAGCCGATCCTCCGGGAACGCCTGCTCGGCAAGATCGTGGCGGACGACGACTTCGCCGGCACCGACGCGCTCCGCGACGGTTCCTTCGAGCGGGCCGACGCTCCCGGGCGGGAACACATCGTCGGCGCCCACGCCGGCAGTCGCGATCGTCCGCGCGATGTCGTTCTCGATCAGGACGATCGCGGTGCGGTCGAAGGGCACGAGCCCGCGCACCTCACGGATGAACGCGCCGAATGCCTGCTCGATGTCCAGCGACGAGCCGAGCGCGCGCGCCGAGCGGTTCGCCGCCTCGAGGACGTCGACGCGGCGGCCGAACGCGTCGCGCAGCCGCTCCGCCTCGGCCGCGCGCTCGGCTCCGGTCACCGCCTCTTTCGCGAGCTGCTGCATCAGCCAGCCGACGATCAGGCCGTTCAGGAGCATCACGCCCGAGATGAACGTCACCCGGTCGGCGATGAACCCGGGCGGCCCGAACTCACGTGCGCGCCACCACTCGTTGAACCAGAAGTAGGGGATGAGGACGAGCGGGACGACGACGCCGCCGACGAGCGAATAGCGGAGCGCTCCCTCCACGACGACCAAGATCAGCGCCCAGCGTGTCTGGTTGCCGTACTCGTACCCGAAGACGATGGCGTAGGCCGCGACGACGGCGGCGTCGAACACGAGCGCGGCGAGGCCGAGCGGCGGCGCCCACGCCGGCCGTGCGATCCGCGTCACGGCCCAGATCGCGATCGCCCCGGCGACGAACGCGCCGGTCAGCGACCACTGCGCCGGCCGGTAGTCCGCATTCGGATGCGGCGAGAACGTCGCGACCTCGAGGATCGCGAACGCGGCGCCCGCGAGACGCACCCACGCGATCCAGCGCTCGACGGCAAGACGATCGGTCACGCGCGGTCCGTCATCCGGTCGAGGGCCCACCGCGCGTGCTCGCGCAGCATCTCGTCGTCGTCGTCCGCGTACGCCGCGACCGCCTCGCGCTCCGCGTCGCCGCCGACATTGCCGGCCGCGACGAGCGCATTCCGGCGCAGCCAGCGGCCGTCGTTGCGCGGAACGTACAGACGTTCGTAGCGCCGCCGCAGCTCGTCGGCGTCGAGGGTGAGCCACTCGACGAGCGACACGTGCGCCTCGCCGGGCTCCGCACCGGCACGACGCTTCTCGACGCCGCGGTTCCACGGGCAGACGTCCTGGCAGATGTCGCAGCCGTAGACCTGCGCGCCCAGCTCCTCGCGATAGTCGAGCGGAACGGCTGTCGGCGCCTGCGACCAGTACGAGAGGCAGCGCGTCGCATCGAGCGTGCCGGCGGTCGCGAGCGCATCGGTCGGGCAGGCGTCGATGCAGAGCGTGCACTCGCCGCAGTCGAGCCCGAGCGGCGGCGTCGGGTCGAGGTCGACGTCGGTGACGAGCGTCCCCAGCCCGACCCACGCACCGTGCCGGCGCGTGATCAGCATCGTGGTCGTGCCGTAGAAGCCGACGCCGCTGCGGACCGCCGCCTCGCGGTCGACGTGCTGGTTGGCGTCGACGAGCACGCGGTACTCGCCGCCGAGCGCCCGGCCGAGCGCGTCGAGCTTCTCGCGCAGCTCGCTGTACCCGTCCCGCCACGTGTAGCGCGGCAGCCTCCCTTTCCCCGGTGCTCGATCCGGCTCGGGCGCGTAATAGCAGAGCGCCGCCGAGACGACGGTCCTCGCACCGGGAAGAAGCGTCTCCGGATGACACGACGTCTCCGGCTGCGCCATCGTGAACTTCATGTCCGCGAAGAGGCCGCGCGCGCGGCGCTCACGGATGTGCTGCTCGGTCTCGACGTAGGGCTCCGCGCGCGCGACGCCGAGAACGTCGAGGCCGAGCTCGGCTGCCAGCTGCTGCAGGTGCACGCGGGTAGTGTGCCGCGACATGCTCGCGGTGCGGATTCACGAGGACGGCGGCCCCGACGTGCTCGTGCAGGAGGAGGTTCCGGACCCGGTCGCGGGGCCGGGTGAGGTGCTCGTGCGGCTCCGCGCATCGGCGCTCAACCACCTCGATGTGTGGATCCGGAAAGGGCTCCCTTCCGTCCCGAAGCCGCGCATCCTCGGCGCCGACGGGGCGGGCGTGCGCGTCGACACCGGCGAGCGGGTCGTCATCAACCCCGGCGTCGAAGCTCCGGACGGTGCGATCCACGTGATCGGCGAGCACGGCGACGGGACGAACGCGCAGCTGATCGCGGTGCCGGCAGGGAACGTCTATCCGATTCCCGGCGACCTGTCGTTCGAGGAGGCGGCCGCGTTCCCGCTCGTCTTCGAGACGGCGTACCGGATGCTCGTCACGCGCGCCGGCCTGCGCGAGGGCGAATGGGTGCTGATCTGGGGAATCGGCGGCGGCGTCTCGACCGCCGCGCTGGCGATCGCGAAAGCGCTCGGTGCGCGGACGATCGTCACGTCGTCGAGCGACGCGAAGCTCGACCGCGCACGCGAGCTCGGAGCGGACGCAACGGTCAACCATGCGACCGGCGACGTGAAGACGGCCGTGAAGGAGGCGACCGCCGGCCACGGCGCCGACGTCGTCGTCGAGCACGTCGGCGAAGCGACCTGGCGCACCTCGCTCGACGTCGCCGCACGCGAGGGCCGGATCGCCGTGTGCGGCGCGACGACCGGCCCGAACCCGCCGGCGGCGCTGCACCGGGTGTGGTGGAAGCAGCTATCGATCCTCGGCTCGACGATGGGCACGAAGGCGGACTTCGAGGGGGCGTACGAGCTGATCGCCGAGGGCCGCGCGCGGCCGGTTGTCGACGAGGTCCTCCCGCTCGCAGAGATCCAAGCCGCGCACGCGCGGCTCGAGGCCGGCGAGCAGCTCGGCAAGATCGTGCTCGCGATTCCCTAGCCGAAGCCGAGGATGAACTTCGCGTCGTCCGACATCTTGTCGGGCGTCCACGGCGGGTCGAACGTCAGCTCCATCTCGACGTCCTCCACCCCCTCGACCTGCCGCACCGCGGAATCGATGTCCTGCGCGATCAGCGGGCCGGCCGGACAGCCCATCGACGTGAGGCTGTAGATCACCTTCACCTTCGGCCCCTCCACGTCGACGTCGTAGACGAGGCCGAGATCGACGATGTCCATGCCGAGCTCGGGATCCTCGACCTGGCGCAGCACCTCGAAGACTTCTGTCTCAGTCGCCATCGAGTGCAGTGTAGAGGCGGAGGCTCTCCTGGACGGACGCGTACTCGGACTTGAGGTCGCGCAGGCCCGCGGCGCGGACGCCGCGGGCCTTCGACAGGTAGATCCGCCGGCGGGTGTCGTCGAGCTGCTCGAGGAGCGACTCGATCTCCGAGCGTTGCGCTGTGCTCATGCTGCCTCCTGAAGGGTGAGGATCTCGAGCTCGTCGCTCGCGTGCTCGTCGCGCTGCGGCCGCGGCGCCCGGACGAGCGCGAGGACCGTGACGAGCGCGACGACGAGCAGTGCCGTCAGCGCATAGAGCGCGTTCCGGAAGCCGTGGTCGACCGCGGCGGCGGTCGTCGCGTGCGCGGACGAGCTCGCGACGATCGCGGTCGTCACGGCGATGCCGAGCGCGCCGCCGATCTGCCGGCTCGTGTTGATCAGGCCGGACGCGACGCCCGCGTCGCTGCGGTCGACTCCCTGCAGCCCCGCGATCGTGATCGGCACGAACGCGAGACCGAGGCCGATGCCGCCGACGACGAAGCCGGGGAAGATGTCCGCGAAGTAGCTGCCGTCCAGCGGCAGCCGGGTCAGATACGCAACGGACAGCGCCGAGAGGACGACGCCGGCGGCCAGCGTCCGCTGGACGCCGAACCGCTCGACGATCCGCTGCGCGAGGTTCGATGCGAGGACGACCGACGACGCGAAGGCGCTGAACGCGAGGCCCGTCTTCACCGCGCTGTACGCGAGCACGTCCTGCAGGTAGAGCGTCAACAGGAAGAACTCGGAGAAGACGACTGCGCCGAGCATCGCCATCGTCGCATTCGCCGACGTGAGCAGCCGCAGCCGGAAGATCCGCAGCGGCAGCAGCGGCCATGAGGAGCGGCGCTCGATGGCGAAGAACGCGGCGATCAGAAGCGCCGCCGCACCCAGTGACCCGAGCGTGCCGAACGCCGTCCACCCGTCCTCGGGCGCGCGCGTCAGCGCATAGACGAGCAGCATCAGGCCCGCGGTGACGGTCGTCGCCCCCGCGACGTCGAAGTGGCGGTGGCCGAGGTCGGCGCGGCTCTCCGCGAGCACGACCGGTGCGAGCAGCGCAGCCGAGACGCCGACCGGCACGTTGACGAAGAAGATCCACGTCCAGCCGAGGTAGCTCGTCAGCAGGCCGCCGAGGAGCACGCCGACCGCCGCGCCGCTGCCCGACGCCGCGCCGTAGATGCCGAGCGCCCGGTTGCGCTCCGCGCCTTCCGCGAACGACGTCATCAGGAGGGACAGGGCGGCGGGCGCGAGGAGCGCACCGGCGAGGCCCTGCAGCCCGCGGAACACGACGAGCGAGGCTGCCGACCACGCGAACCCGCCGAGGAGCGAGCTCAGCGCGAAGAGGAGCAGCCCGACCATGAAGAGCCGCCGGCGCCCGAGGACGTCGGCGATGCGGCCGCCGAGCAGCAGCGCGCCGCCGAAGACGATCGCGTACGCCGAGACGACCCACTGCAGCCCCGACTCCGAGAAACCGAGCGCGGGCTTGATCGACGGCAGCGCAACGTTCACGATCGCGACATCGAGGATGACCATGAACTGCGCCGTGACGATCAGGGCCAGCGCCGCGTTTTGCCTGCGCTTGCTCGAATTCGTAGATGAAAGCACTGATTGATCTCCCAGATCGTTGGTGAAGTCAACAATCTAGCAGTCCAACCGTAGGCCGCGCTACACTTCCTTCACCGTGAGTGAAATCGCACAGAAGTCGTCGCTCCGAATGCCGGTGGAGCTCGTCTCCTCCCCCGTCTTCCTCCTGAAGCGGCTCGGCGGTGCTGCGAAGGAGGTCTCGAGCGAGGCCTACGACGAGGGCGGGATCCGCCCCTTCCACTACGCGATCCTCGCGGTGCTCGCCGAGGGCGAGCGCGGCACCCAGGGCGAGATCGCCGACGCGCTCGGCTACGACCGCGGCCAGCTCGTCGGCTTCCTCGACGAGCTCGAGGAGTCGGGGCTCGTCGAGCGCCGCCGCGACCCGCTGGACCGCCGCCGGCACGTCGTCCAGATGACGGCGGAGGGCCAGAAGGCTCTGACGAAGATGCGGAAGCTCGCCGCCAGGATCGACGACGATTTTCTCGCGCCGCTGACGCACGAGCAGCGCGAGCAGCTGCAGTCGCTGCTGCTCCTCCTGGCGGGCGACCACGTCCCGCAGTGCAGCTACGCGGCGAAGCCGCAGTCCCTTTAGAGATCGAACCAGAATGAGCGACTGTGTCGCGCGGCCGCGCTATGCGGCGCATCGCCGCGTCCTCGGTCGCGCCGATAATTGAACTATCGGCGCTCCCTGCGTCCCTTGCGCTGCACTCGCCTATCGCGACCGCTCGACGAGCGTCATTCTGGTTCGATCTCTTAGAAGCCGAGCAGCCGGACCTCCTCGCGCCGCTCGCGCGAGAAGAAGTGGATGCCGTCGACGAAGCGCACCCAGTTGCAGCGCGTGCACATGAGCAGCGACTGCGTCCGCGCGCTGTCGGCGAGGAAGCGCACGCCGCGGAGCAGGTCGCCGTTCGAGACGCCGGTCGCCGCGACGATGATCTCGCCCGGCGCGAGGTCCTCCGTGCGGAAGACGCGCGAGTAGTCGTCGATCCCGCGCGAGCGCAGCTCGTCGATCTCCGTCCGCGTCGTCGGCCAGAACTGCGCCTGCAGCTCGCCGCCGAGGCAGCGCAGCGCCGCCGCTGACAGGACGGCCTGGCGCGTCCCGCCGATGCCGATCGCGAGATGGTCGTTCGTCCCGCGGATAGCCGCCGAGATCGATGCGGTCACGTCGCCGTCCTGGATCAGCTTGATCCGCGCTCCGGAGTTGCGAATCTCCTCGATCAGGTCGTGATGGCGCGGCCGGTCGAGGATGATCGTCGTCACGTCGTTGACGCGGCGGCCGAAGGCGTTCGCGATCGCCTCGATGTTCTCGCCAACCGGTCGCAGCAGGTCGATCGCGCCGCGCGCGGACGCGCCGACTGCGACCTTGCGCATGTACATGTTCGGCAGCATCGTCAGCTTGCCCGCCTCGCCGGCGACGATCATCGACATCGCGCCGTTCCCGCCGCGCGCGACGACGCCGCGGCCCTCGAGCGGGTCGAGCGCGAGATCGACGTCACCGCCGCCCGCGCCGACCATCGTGCCGGCCAGGAGACCGCCCTCCGCGCCGATCGAACCGATCACCACCCTCCCCGTGATCGGCAGGAAGTCGATCGTCTGCCGCATCGCGGCGGCCGCTTCCTCCTCCGCGGCCTCCTGATCGTCCCGCCCCAGCCACCGGGCGGCCCGCAGCGCGGCGTGCTCGGTCGCGCGCAGGTACGACTGGCAGAGGCACATCGCCTCGAGCCGGCCGACCTCCTCCTCGTCGAGTTGCGGCGCGGTCTCGGTCACGCGCGCTCCGCCGCAGACAGGACGAGCTCGGCGACGGCGCGCGTCGCGAGCTCGGCGGTCTCGTTCTCGACGACCGGCGTGCCGTTCGCATCCGCACGCCGGACGAGGTACTCCTGCAGGCGCCTGATCGCGTCGAACCGGTCGAGATACTTCGACATCGGGCGCTGCGTCCCGGCCTCGCGGGTGAAGAAGTGCTGCGCGTGCGCGGTCTCGTCGGAGATGCGCAGGATGCACGAGCTGACGATTGCCCCCTCGAGCTCGAGCGGCACGAGGCCGGGCACGAGATGGACGCCCTCGAGAACCATCGACCAGCCCTCCTGGAGCGCGCGCTCCACCGCTGCCCGCACGCCGACGAGGACGTTGCGCGCCTGCTCCTCGAACGTCGCCAGCAACGGGTCGCCCTCGAAGCTGGAGTGGTGGATCGCCGGCATGAACTCCGGCGAGAAGAACGCCCGCATCGTCTGCCGGATGAAGTCCGTCGACGTGACGCGCGTGATGCCGAGCCGGTACGCAATCTCCGTCGCGACCGTCGACTTGCCGGTGCCGGTGGCGCCGCCGACGAGGATGACGACGGGCAGGTCGAGCTCGCGCAGCTCCTGGTAGCGGCGCAGCTGCCGCACCGCCTCGCTGCCCTCGACCTCGCCGAGGCTCTCGACCGCGAGGGCCTCCAGCCGGTTCAGCTCGACGACGTCCGTGTTGCGCGAGTTGAGGTCGTCGCCGACGCGGCGCGCGAGCCCGTATGCGCGGTCGGCGGGAACGCCGACCGCCATCAGCGCACGCGCCATCAGGCCGCGCGAGTACGGCAGCCCGTGCTCGCCGCCGAGCGGCAGCGGCATGATCCGCCTGGCTTCGCTCATCCCCGCTCCAGCGTCGGCGAAGCCGACGCCTCCGCTCCCTGGCGCGCTCCGTCGAGCCTACGCGCGCTGCGCGCCAGCCGCCGTTCGAGCAAAGTGAGCACCTGATCGTCGAGACCGTGCGCGACGACGTCGTTCGCGGCGAGGACGACGCGCGCGCCGCGCGCGAGCGCGTGCTCCGCGACGACGTCGATCGCCGCCGCCTTCAGCTCGACCACGTACGTGTCGGCCTCGACGCGCTCGAGCTCCTCGGCGAGACGCGCGCGGTCGGCGAGCGACCGCGAGACGAACGCGGCGCCTTCGAGCTGCACCGGCCCCGTCGCGAAGACGGCGACGCGCCCCTCGGGCTCCTCGAGCGGGCGCAGGCGCATCGCGAAGCGGACGACCGGCCTGCGCAGCGAGCGCGCCGCGGCGGCGACCTCGTCGCTCGTCGTCAGCACGAGGTCGCTGACGAGGGCGCGGTAGGTGTTGAGGCCGCGCAGGTCGTGGGCGACGAGGATCCGTGCGTCGCAGGCGATCGGCGGCAGCGCCGCGCCGCTGCCGTCGAAGACGACGACGTCCGGATCGAGCGACGCTGCGAGCCGTGCGCCCTCGAGGACGTTCGACGTGAACGGCGCCCCGGCCATCCCGCCGCCCGCGCGGCGGCAGCCGACGGTCGGCACGCCCGCGAGCGCGGCCGTCTCCAGGTGGTCGGACGCTGCGTGGCGGCCGCTCCGCGACAGCGCGACGAGATCGTCGACTGTCGGCGGCACGTCGACGAGCTCGGGCTCCTCGGGCCCGCCGCGCCCCATCGCGACGACGACGACGCGCCGGTCGCGCGCGAGCAGCCGTGCGACGTGGCCGGTAACCGCCGTCTTCCCCACCCGCTTGCCGGTGCCGATCACCGCGAGCGACGGCACGTCGAACGGATGGAACGTCGGCGGGTCGAGTCGGAAGTCGGCGCCGACGTACGGCAGGCCGAGCGCAAGGAAGCGTGCGGCGAGCTGCAACCGCAGCTCGGGCGTCAGCACCGGCTCGTCGGAGAGGTCGACGACGATCTCGGCGTCCCCCGGCTCCTCGACGACCGGCACGCCGTACTCCGGCGCGCCGCGCAGCTTCTCCGTGCCCCCCACGAGCAGGACGCCGACGAACTCGTACGGCAGCTCGCGCAGCGCGGCCCGGACCACGTCCGGATAGTGCTCCCCGTCAACGATGGCAATCGCCTTCACCGGTCGGACGTCACCTCCCGCTCGATCCGCGCCGTGTACTTCTCGTACGTCTTCGTCTCCGTCGAGAACTGGATGATCCGCTCCTGCTCGTGGAAGGGGACCTTGCGCCAGACGCTCACGTGCGTTCCTTCGATCTCGACGACGTTGTAACAGGGGCGGCCGTGTCCCCTCAAGCGCGACGACGACACGGTGCCGGCGTTGACGATGAACAGATCCTCGAGCCGCCACGCGTACGGGACGTGCTTGTGCCCGGAGAGGACGAGGTCGACGCCGGCACGCTGCAGGCACTCGATTGCGTCGCCCGCGTCGTTGACGATGTTCCGCTCGCGGCCGGTGCCCGGCACCGGCAGGAGATGGTGATGCAGCACGAAGACCCGCAGGTCTGCCGGATCCGCGAATTGCTCCTCGATCCAGCCGTAGCGCCCGCGACCGATCTGCCCGTTGTCGAGGTCGGGCTCGGTCGAGTCGACGGCGACGACGGTCACGCCGTTTACGCGCACGACGGAGTTGCGCGAGCCGAAGAGCTCCTCGAAGTGGACGTAGCCGACGTTGCGGGAGTCGTGGTTGCCGGGAATGACGACGAGCGAGTCACACTCGATCTGGTCGAGGTAGCGCCGCGCGAGGGCGTACTCGTCCTTGAAGCCGTGCGAGGTGAGGTCGCCCGAGCAGACGACGACGTCCGGCTTGAGGTCGTTGACCTCGACGATCGCGCGCTCGAGGAGGTCGGGCAGGAAGAACTGCTGCCCGCAGTGGAGATCGCTCAGCTGCGCGATCGTGAAGGACACCCAGGGGAGGCTAGAAGATCCAGCGCACGGGAAAGAAGAGCGCCGCCGATACGGCGGCCGCACAGGGGATCGTCAGCAGCCACGCGGTGACGATGTTCCCGGCCACGCCCCAGCGGACGGCCGAGAGCCGCCGCGTCGCGCCCGCGCCCATCACCGCGCCCGAGACGGTGTGCGTCGTCGACACGGGATAGCCCAGATGCGTCGCCGTATAGAGGACGGCGCCGGCGGCCGCCTGGGCTGCGAAGCCGCTCGGCGGCTCGATCTTGTACAGCCGCTGGCCGACCGTCCGGATGACGCGCCAGCCGCCGGCGTACGTGCCGAGCCCGATCGCGAGCCCGGCGGCGATCTTCACCCACGTCGGCACCTCGAACTTCGAGAGGTGACCGCTCTCGACGAGCGCGAGCGTCAGGACTCCCATCGTCTTCTGCGAGTCGTTCGCCCCGTGGACGAACGCGACGAACCCGCCCGTGACGATCTGCGCGTAGCGGAAGCCGCGGTTCGCGACGTCGGGGCGCGCCCAGACGAAGATCCGAAAGACCAGAACGAGGACGACGAAGGCCGTGGCGAAGCCGATCGCCGGCGACGCGAGCGCGGGGATGACGACCTTGTGTGCGAGCCCGTGCCATTCGACGCCGCGCGACCCGCTCTGCACGAGCGCCGCGCCGACGAGGCCGCCGATGAGCGCATGCGTCGAGCTCGACGGCAGTCCGAGCCGCCAGACGATCAGGTTCCAGCAGACGGCGCCGATCAGCGCCGCGAGCACCGTCTTCTCGTTCGCGAGACCGGTGTCGATGATCCCCTGCCCGACCGTCTTCGCGACGGCGGTGGTGAGAAAGGCGCCGGCGAGGTTCAGGCCGGCGGCCATGATCACCGCGACGCGCGGCGAGAGCGCCCGCGTCGACACCGACGTCGCGATCGCGTTCGCCGTGTCCTGGAAGCCGTTGGTGAAGTCGAACGCGAGGCCGATGACGACCACCGCGACGAGGAGGACCTCGCTCAGAGTTCCCGCTTCCGCTCTTTGGCGAGCTCCGTCAAGCCTACGCTCACCTGTTCTTGACGAGAATGGCCTCGAGGACGTCCGCAGCGTTCTCACAGGCGTCGATCGCCTCTTCGAGCTGCTCGTGGATGTCCTTCCAGCGCAGCACGACCATCGCGTCCGACTGCGTCGCGAAGAGGTCGGCGATCGCGCGGCGCGACAGGTCGTCGCCCTCGTCCTCGAGCGTGCGCAGCTCGATCAGCTGCCGCTTCGAGTCACGAAACCCTTCGAGCTGGTCGACCGCCTCGGCGAGCTTCGCGGCGCACCGCTGGATCACCTCGGCCTGCTGCCGCGCCTGCGCGCGGACGTCGCGCACGCCGTACCCGAGGATCTTCTCCGCCGAGTCGTCGATGTGGTCGCAGACGTCGTCGAGGACCCCGGCGAGCCGGTACATATCGTCGCGGTCGAACGGCGTCACGAACGTGCGGTTGATCAGGTCGATGAGGTCGTGCGTGATCCGGTCGCCCTCGTGCTCGAGCTCCTTGATGTCGCGCATGCGCGCCTGGGCGCCGTCGGGAAACTCGTCGAGGAGGCGGATCAGCGCCTGGGAGATCTCCACCGTGTTCGCCGCGGCGCGGTTGTACAGGTGAAAGAACTCGCGCTTCTGCGGAACGAGGCTCAGGCGCGCCACGAGGCGCGTTTGTATCAGTTTCACCGTCCGACAGCGTCGGTACGGTGATGGGTGGATGGGGCTCGATATCCCTGTTTTTCAGGCATATCGCGGCACCTCGCCACCCCGCTTCGCCAGCCCGGCCGAGCTGGAGTGCGCGAAGGTGCTCGACTACTACGGCATTCCGTGGCTGTACGAGCCGCGGACGTTCGTGCTCGAGGAGGACGACGAGGGACGTGTGACGGAGGCGTTCACGCCGGACTTCTACCTCCCCGATCAGGATCTCTACGTCGAGCTCACCGTGATGAAGCAGTCGCTCGTGACGCGGAAGAACCGCAAGCTGCGCAAGCTGCGCGAGCGGTACCCGGAGGTGCGCGTCAAGCTCTTCTACAAGCGCGACCTCGAGCGGCTGGCGCAGCACTTCCGCCTGGATCTGGCGTCATAGATCCCAGGATCGGCGAGATCTACCTCTCCGCCGCCGAGCTCGGCGCGCGCGTGCGCGAGCTCGGCGCCGACATCGCGCGCGATTACGACGGCCGCGAGCCGCTGCTCGTGGGCTCGCTGAAGGCAAGCCTCGTCTTCATCTCCGACCTCTCGCGCGCGATGCCGATCCACCATGCGCTCGACTTCGTCGAGCTCGCCGGCTACGGCAGCGCGCAGATGGGCGGCCACGAGCAGATCCGCGTGCTCAAGGACCTCGACGCCGACATCGGCGGCCGCGACGTGATCATCGTCGAGGACGTGGTCGACACCGGCCTGACGCTCAACTACCTCGTGCGCGCGTTCGCGCTCCGCGAGCCTCGCTCTGTGGTCGCGGCGACGCTGCTCGACCGGCCGTACCGCCGGCTCGTCGACGACCTGCCGGTCCGGTACGTCGGCTTCGTCGTCCCCGACGAGCTCTACGTCGGCTACGGCTTCGACCTGCAGGAGCAGTGGCGCCACCTGCCGGACCTCCACACCGTCCGCGAAATTTAGGCTAGCCTAACTTTTGTGGTGCCGGGCGGCCGTTTACGGTTGGCGGCCGTCCTCGGGCCGGCGTTCATCGCCGCGGTCGCATACATCGACCCGGGCAACTTCGCGACGAACATCGCCGGCGGCTCCAAGTTCGGCTACACGCTCGTCTGGGTGATCGTCGCCTCGAACCTGATGGCGATGCTCGTGCAGACGCTCTCGGCGAAGCTCGGGATCGCGACGGGCCGCAATCTCGCCGAGGTGTGCCGCGACGAGTTCCGGCGTCCCGTCGTGATCGGGCTGTGGGTGCAGGCCGAGCTGATCGCGATCGCCACCGATCTCGCGGAGTTCCTCGGCGCGGCGCTCGGCTTCCATCTGCTGTTCGGGATCGGGCTCCTCCCGGCGGCGTTCATCACCGGCGTCGCGGCGTTTCTCATCCTCGGCCTGCAGCGCTTCGGCTTCCGGCCGCTCGAGGCGGTGATCGCCGTGATCGTGCTGGCGATCGGGCTTTGCTACGTGATCGAGATCTTCAAGGCGCGGCCGGATTTCGCCGCCGTGGGACGCCACGCCGTGGTGCCGGGGTTCCAGGGCCGCGAATCGGTCCTGCTCGCCGTCGGGATCCTCGGCGCGACCGTGATGCCGCACGTCATCTGGCTCCATTCGGCGTTGACGCAGGGACGGATCGTCCCCCAGGACGACGAGCAGGCGCGCCGGCTGATGTGGCTGACGAAGATCGACGTCCTGATCGCGATGGCGATCGCCGGATTGATCAACATCGCGATGCTCGTGATGGCGGCGTCGACCTTCTTTCGCACCGGCCTGCACGACGTCGGCTCGCTCGAGGAGGCGCACAAGACGCTGACGCCGTTGCTCGGCAGCGCGGCGAGCGCGCTGTTCGCGATTGCCCTCCTTTTCTCGGGGCTGTCGTCGAGCGCGATCGGGACGCTCGCCGGCCAGGTGGTCATGCAGGGCTTCATCCGCCGCCGGATCCCGATCACCGTCCGGCGGCTGGCGACGATGGCCCCGGCGTTCGTCGTCATCGCCGTCGGCGCCGACCCGTCGCACACGCTCGTCCTCAGCCAGGTCGCCCTCAGCTTCGGCATCCCGTTCGCATTGATCCCCCTCGTCTGGTTCACGAGCCGGCGCCGGCTCATGGGCACGCTCGTCAATGCCCCGGCGACGAACGCGGCCGCCGCGGTGGTCGCGGCGATCATCGTCAGCCTCAACGTCTTCCTCCTCCTGCAGACCTTCTAGGCTGCGTCCGTGAACATCGTCGTCACGAATCTGAAGGGCGGCGTCGGCAAGACGACGACCGCCGTCTATCTCGCCGCCGTCGCCGTCGAGCGCGGCCACGACCCGGTCGTGCTCGTCGATGCCGACCGGCAGGCGTCGTCGGCGGTCTGGCTCGAGGAGCGCCCGCTCGAGGGCGTCGAGGTGATCGAGGCGCCGTCCGAGCGGACGCTGACGCGCGCGATGCGCGCCGATGAGGGCGTGGTGATCGTCGACACGCCGCCGGGCGACGAGCGGATCGTCCAGTCGGCGATCGCGGCGGCCGACAGCGTGATCATCCCGACGCGCGCCGGCGGGGTCGAGTTCGCGCGCGTCGCGGTGACGCTCGGCATGGTTCCCTCCCGCACGCCGCGGGGCCTGGTGATCGCCGCGGCGCGGCTCGGGACGAACGACCTGCAGGAGACGATCGACTGGTGGCGGCGCGAGGACGTGCAGATCTGGGGCGTCGTCCCGGAGCGAGTCGGCATCGCCGCCGGCCCAGAAGCAAGGCTGTACCGCGAAGGCCTGGACCTCTACGACGAGGTCCTGAGAAAAGCCGTACGAAAGCGGTAGCCCATCCGCCGCCCCTCCCTGGCCCGGCCGAAGGCCGCGCCACGGCGGCGGCAAAGTGAGCCGTCCCAGCACGGAGCGGACGGGAGACCGCGCTCTCCCGTCCGCGCGAAGTTCCTCATGACCGGGCCGCGCCAGCGCGGCCCGGAAACAAACCGGCCGCCCCGGGGGGAGGCGGCCGGCGTCGTCGGGAGACGACCTGGTGGAAATTCGCGGGCCTGCTCCGCGCCCGGATTTCCAAATTACAACTAGTAAACGACGCGGGGGCGCCTGGGGTTACGGCAGGTAGCCGAGAGGGTCGACGGCGCTGCCGTGGAGGCGTACCTCGAAATGCACGTGCGGACCGGTACAGAAGCCGGTACAGCCGCTGTAGGAGACGACCTGGCCCTGCGAGACCTGCTGGTTGCAACTGACGGCGACGCTCGTGTTGTGACCGTAGAGCGTGACGAGGCCGTTGTGGTGGTCGATCATCACGAGGTTCCCGTACCCGGACATCCAGCCGCACCAGATGACGGTGCCGCTGCCGGCCGCGTGCACCGGCGTGCCGCTGCCGACGCCGATGTCGATGCCGGGGTGAAGCGTCCCCCAGCGCATCCCGAACGGGCTCGTGATCGGCCCCGAGACCGGCCAGATGAAACCGGAGCTCGGCGCGGGCGGGGGGCTGCCGCTCGCGCTCGGCGACGACGAAGCGCTCGCCGACTGCTTCTCGGACTCCGCGATCTTCGCCGCGAGCTGCGCGCTCGACGCCGCGAGCGCGTTCGACTCCGCGATCTCGTCCTGGATCTGCTTGCGCGTGACCGACAGCACCTGCGACTTCCCGGAGCGTGCGCTGGCCAGCTTGCTCCGGCTCGCGAGGAGCTCGTTGCGGAGGATCGCCTGCTGCTGCGTCCGCGCGCTGATCACGCGGGTCTCCTGCGCGACGCCCTGCCGCACGGTCCGCGTCTGCGCACGGGCGACGCGAACCTGCCGCTTCGCCGAGGCGACCTGCGACGCAATGCGCTTGTCCTGTTTTGCGACGGCACCGAGATAGTCGAGCTGGCTGAGCACGTCGTCGAAGTTCCGCGCCGCGAGCACGACGTCGATTGCGGTCGGCTCGTTGTCCTTGTAGATGCTGACGAGGCGCAGGTTGAGCCGGTTCACCGCGACGCGGTACTCGCGCTTCAACGTGTGGAAGCGGACGGTCTGAAGATGGAAGAGCTCGTTCAGCTTGTCGAGCCGCCGCTGATGGAGCGCAAGGTCCGCCTGCAGCAGCGCGAGCTTCGACGAGACGTCGCCGACGCGGTGCTCGAGCCCCTTGATCTGCGTCGTCAGCGAGGCGATCTGCGAGCTGAGCCGTGACTCCTGTGCATGCTGGGCGGCGAGCTTCGAGTGCAGGCGCGCGAGCTTGGCATCGACGACCGCCTTCTGGTCGCTGTAGCCGTCGCCGGCGAGCGCCGGGGCGACGGCGATCGTTGCGAAGACCGTGAGGAGGAGCAGCAGGCGCCGGGCCATCCAGCGCCATCTTCGCCTACGCCGCGGTCAGTCCTTGCGCGGCTGGTCCGGGCCGGGCTCGGGGACGCGCGCCGGCTGCGGCGGATCACCCTCATCCGGCGGCGGATAGGGCTCCGGAACGACCGCCGGCTGGGGCGGGGTCGCCTCGCCGGGCGGCGGGGCGGGCTCGGAAGGCAGCACCATCATCGTGTCCTGTACCGGGAGACGGGCCTGCCGAATCCTCTCGCCCGCATCGCGGAGGCGCTCGTTCAATTGCGCACGAAGCGCCGCTTCCCGCTCGTCGAGCTCGTCGAGCAGCGCCCTCGCTGCGGCCTCGCGGTGGCCGTCGCCGACGCGTGCTGCCGCACCGAGCTCGTGTAGCGCCCGTGTCCGCTCGGTCTCGATCAGGAGCAGGCCGCTCTGAATCCGCCGCGCCTCGGCGGTCGCAGCCGACCGCGCACGATATTCCTCCCAGAGGGAACGCCCCCGCTCGCGGACGGCGACGCCTGCCCGCGTTGCGGCGTGCTCGTGCGGCCGCCGACGCGCCGCCTCCATGAAGGCGGCGAACACGAGCGCGGCGAGGCCGAGGAGGATGAGACCGTACGGCCAGTGGCCGACGGCGAAGAGGACGATCGCGAGCACGACGCCCGCAACGGCCAGGCCGAGCAGGAGAGGTGGAGGCGTCACCCCGAACCACCGCGGTTCGGAGACCTGCATCGAAACGGGCACCGGCCCGGTCTCCTCCGGCGGCACCTCGACCTGCATCGTCCGCTTCGCCGGCTCCTCGAGCGGCGTGCCGCATTCCGGGCAGAAACGGGCGCGGATCGGCGTCTCGGCGCCGCAGTGCGGGCAGGGCTCAGTGGCGGGCGAGGCGCTCACGCTGGGGTTCTTGCCCGACGTCGAGCGCTTTTAACGCCTCCGCGGCCCGGCGGCGCAGCGGCCCGACCTGGGCCCGGTAATCCTGGTCGGTCACTTTCCCCGTGCGATGGTCGAACTCGAGCTCCTTGAGCGCCGCGAGGGCCCGGTCGCGCTCCTCGATCAGGTCGAGCCGCGCCCGCTCGGCTGCACCGAGCTCGTCGAGCGCGTCGCTCGAGGGGGCCGGCTCGCGCAGGAACGGGCGCGCGACGAAGACGACGACGGCCAGCGCGAGGATCGCGCCGAGGATGAGCGCCGCGGTCACGCCGCAGCGGCGGCGTAGCGCTCCGAGAGGCGTCGCTGCTCGACGGCGTCGGGCCAGAGCGCGACGAGCGCGCCGAAGACGAAGATGAAGCCCGCAGCCCAGATCAGGTTGACGAGCGGCTTCGTCAGCACCTTGAGGTCGATCACGTTCCCCTTCGTGATCTGTGCGGTCGTGAAGACGTCGCCGAGCGTCCGTGGATCGTGGTAGACCGACGCCTCGTTCGCCGGTCCCTCGATCGGATACATGTTCTCGCCCGGTGTCACCGTCGCGATGTGCGAGCCGCCCCGCGAGACGTCGACGACGGCGCGGAAGCCCTTGTAGTTCGCGCCCTGGACGCTCTCCAGCTCGCGATACGTCAGCGTGTAGCCGGCGGCCGTCATGCTCTGCCCCACCGACAGCGTCCGCTCGCGCACCGTCTGGTACGCGCTCGAGCCGGCGACGCCGATCGCGAGCAGCACGACGGCGGCGTGGACGACGTAGCCGCCGTACCGGCGGCGGTTTCGCGCCACGAGCTGGAACAGCGACCCGGTCG
>DASXWV010000037.1:0-26592 GCA_036503495.1 Gaiellaceae bacterium | reverse complement strand
AAGCAGGAGTCGGACCCGCGCTACGACGCGCGAACGGTCGCCGCGAAGCGCGCCTCACTGGAAGGTGCAGTCGCCGTCTTCGGCTCGGCGACGCCGCGGCCGGAGTCGTGGGCGGCGCTCGAGCGGCTCGAGCTCGGCGGGATCGCGGAGCGCGGCGGCAAGGCGATCTTGTTGTTGAACAGGCGCGGCGTGGCGCCCGCGATCCACTGCCGCGCGTGCGGCGAGACGCGGCGATGTCCGAACTGCGACGTCGCGTTGACCTTGCACGCGGACGGGTCGCTGCGCTGCCACCACTGCGGCCGGCTCGAGCCGCTGCCCGAGGTATGCCCCGTGTGCGGCTCGGCCGAGCTCGCGCGCATCGGCGCGGGGACGCAGAAGCTCGAGCGCGAGCTCGCGAAGCAGGTGCCGGAGCTCGAGGTGATCCGCCTCGACGCCGACGTCGCCGACGTGCACGCGCCGCTCGAGCGCTTCGCGCACGCCGACCGGGTGGTGCTCGTCGGGACGCAGATGGTCGCGAAGGGCCATCACTTTCCCGGCGTCGAGCTCGCCGCCGTCGTCGACGCCGACACCGGGCTCGGGCTGCCGGATTTCCGTGCCGAGGAGCGGACCTTCCAGCTGCTGACGCAGCTCGCCGGGCGGAGCGGCCGCGATGCGCCGGGTCGTGTCGTCGTGCAGACGTTCCAGCCCGACGCCCGGGCGATCGCCCACGCGGCTCGGCACGACGTCAGCGGCTTCAACGCGTCGGAGCTGGAGCGCCGACGCGCGCTCGCGTATCCGCCGTTCCGCCATCTCGTGCGCGTCGTCGTCACGGGGCCGGAGCAGGCGGACGCGCTGCGCGCGCTCGAGGAGCTGCGCGACGGGCTCCCCGACGCGGAGCTGCTCGGCCCGGCGCCGCTGCTGCGCCTGCGCGGCAAGCACCGCGCGCAGCTCGTCGGCAAGACGGAGCGCCCGCGCGCGCTCGCGACACGCCTGGCGGCGCTGCTCGCGGCGGCGGCGCCGGCGATGCGACGGGCCGGGCTGAGCGCCGTCGTCGACGTCGATCCGCAGTCGGTCTAGTCGTTCAGCCGCTGGAACAGCACGTGGTCGCGCCAGTCGCCGGCGATGTGCAGGTAGCGCGGCGCGAGGCCGAACCGCTCGAAGCCGTTCTTCTCGAGCACGCGCTGCGAAGCGAGATTGTCGACGAGCGTTCCCGCCTCGAGGCGGTGCAGGCCGATCTCTCCGAACGCGAACTCGACGATGTCGTGGACGGCGCCGGTTGCGAGGCCGCGGCCGTTGCGCGCGTTGTCGATCCAGTAGCCGGTGTGCGCGCTCTGCAACGCGCCGCGCACGACGTTCGTCAGGCTGATCGTCCCGGCGATCGCGCCGTCGTCGAGGATCGCGAACAGCCGGGTGTCGTCGCGCCGTAGCTCGATCCGCTCACGCTGTCCGGCCGGGGTGAAGAACGTGTCGGGCCGAACGGGCTCGAACGGCGCGAGGAACTCGCGGTTCGCGACGTACAGCGCGGCGAGCTCGTCCGCGTCGTCGACCGTCAGCGGCCGGATCACCCGGCGTCGCGGTCCGCGGGCCAGCGCGCAAGGATCCAGCGAGCGTCGAGCGGCCGGCGCTGATACGGCCGGCCGTTGATCTTGACGAAGTCGCGCGTGCGGGGGTCCATCGGCAGCCGTGCCTCGGCCGGGAAGTTGCGGTTGTGCCGCTCGATCAGCTCGTTGATCTGCGCGAAGCTCCAGCGTTCTGCCGTGTCGGCCCAGGCGCGCGCGAACTCGGCGGCGTCCGTGAGCTCTTCGCGCAGCTCGTGCCAGGCGGCGTCGAGCTGCTCCTCGTGCCGGTCGAGCTCGTCCTCGATCGCGCGCAGCCGGCGCATCCAGATCGTCGGCCCGCCGAGCGCGCGGATCGCCGAGTCGGCGTCGGGACGGAAGTTGCGCAGCCGCTGCCGGAGCGGCTGCCCCTTGAGCGGGCTCGTGTCGAGCTCCTCCTGGAGCAGCTTGCGCTCGCGGCGATCCTGCGGCGTCTCCGGCCGGATCGCGCCCTGGCTCATGATCTCCTTGAGCTCGCGCGGATCCATCGGGGGTAGTGTGCCGACCGCATGACCGACGCCGACGAGCGCATCGAAGGGCAGGTGATCGAGGAGGAGCTCGACCCCGAGCGCGAGACTCGGCGACGGTTCGCGCTCGCGCAGATCCGCCAGTATCCGGACGCCGCGCTGAAGATGCAGGCGCGCCCGGTGGTGGAGTTCGACGAGCAGCTCGTGAAGCTCGCCGACCGGATGAAGCAGCTGATGGCCGATGCGAACGGGATCGGGCTCGCCGCGACGCAGGTCGGCGTCCTGCAGCGCCTCTTCGTCTTTCAGCCGGAGGAAGAGGAGGCGGTCGCGGTCGTCAATCCGCAGCTCGTCGAGCTGAGCGACGAGACCGACGTCTCCGACGAGGGCTGCCTGTCGATCCAGGGCGTCACCGTCCCGGTCGAGCGGTCGCTCCGCGTCACGGTCGTCGGGCAGGACGAGCACGGCGCCGAGGTGCGCTACGAGCTCGACGGCTACGAAGCGCGCTGCGCACAGCACGAGACCGACCATCTCGACGGTGTGCTGATGATCGACCGCACGACGCCGGAGGCGCGCAAGGAAGCGCTCGCGATCCTGCGGCCGCGCATCGTCCTCTCGTAGTGCGCCGCGTCACGGTCGCCGCGACGGCGCCGTTCGGCGCCGACGTGCTCGAGCGGCTCGCACGGCACCACGAGGTCGCGCTGCTGCTGACGCGCCCCGACAAGCCGCGCGGCCGCGGGCGGACGCTGCAGCCGACACCCGCAAAAGCGGTCGCCGAGCGGCTCGGCATCCCCGTTGCACAGCCGCCGAAGCTCGACGCGAGCGTCGAGATCCCCACCGACGTCGTCGTCGTGTGCGCGTACGGCCTGCTCATCCCGGAGTCGCTGCTCGAGCGCGGCCTCTGGCTGAACGTCCACCCGTCGCTGCTGCCGCGCTGGCGCGGCGCCGCCCCCGTCGAGCGAGCGCTGATCGCCGGCGACGCGCGCACCGGCGTGACGATCCACCAGACGATCAAGGAGCTCGACGCCGGCCCGATCGCAGCGCAGGAGCCGTTCGACATCGCCGCGGAGGACGACGCCGGCGCCGTTTACGCGCGCTCCGCGGAGATCGCGGCGCGGCTGCTCGACAATGTGATCGCCGACCCGCACTTCGCGCCGCAGCCCGACGACGGCGTCACGTACGCCGAGAAGATCACGGCGGCGGACCGTGAGCTCGACCTCGCCGACGATCCGCAGGAGCTCGTCAACCGCGTCCGCGCGCTGTCGCCGCACATCGGCGCCCGGCTCGGCGACCTGCTCGTGTGGCGCGCGCGCGTCGATGCCGACGGCGCGTTCGAGCCGCTCGAGGTGCAGCCTGCCGGTGGGCGCCGCATGCCCTACGACGCGTATCTCCGTGGCCGCCGTTAGCGCGGCGCGCCGCGCCGCGTACGAGACGCTGCTGCGCGTCTTCGAACAGGACGCCTACGCCGACCGCGCGTTCCGCACCGCCGCGAAAGACCTCGACGAGCGCGACCGCGCATTCGCGCAGCGGCTCGCGTACGGATCGGTGCAGCGCGTGCGCACGCTCGACCACGCGATCGAGGCCCTCGGCAAGCGGCCGGTGCGCAAGCTCGACCCGCCGGTCCGCGCGGCGCTGCGCCTCGGCGCCTACCAGCTCGGCTACACCGACACGGCGCCGCACGCGGCCGCGAACGAGAGCGTCGAGCTCGTGCGGCGCGCGCGGCTCGAGCGCGCGGTCCCGTTCACGAACGCGGTCATGCGCCGCCTCGCCGCCGGCATCCGCGGCTTGCTCGACGCGCTCCCGGAAGGGGCGCTGAAGGAGTCGTACCCCGACTGGATCCACGAGACGTTCGTGCGCGACCTCGGCGCGTCCGCCGCAACGGAGCTGGAGCGCTCGATGAACGAGCCGCTCGAGACCGTCGTCCGCCTCGTCCGCGGCGACCCTCCGGCCGGCGCCGAGCCGACCGACGTCCGCGACGCGTACCGCGTGGCGCGGGTCGACGACCTCGCCGTCGCCGAAGGACGGATCTGGCCCCAGAGCCGAGGCTCGCAGGTGGCCGGCCTCGCCGTCGCCGCGCGCGACGGCGAGCGGATCCTCGACCTCTGCGCCGCGCCGGGCGGCAAGACGGCGCAGCTGCGCGGCGAGGTCACGGCTGTCGAGATCGACCACGGCCGCGCGAGCGAGCTCCGCGCGAACCTTGTGACACTTCGTCACAAAGCCGCGGTGGTCGAGGCGGACGGAACGGACCTGCCGCCCGCGCTGACGGGCTTCGACCGCGTGCTCCTCGACGCACCGTGCTCGGGCCTCGGCGTGCTGGCGCAGCGGCCCGACCTGCGCTGGCGGGCGACGCCGCTCCCGGAGCTGCAGCTGCAGCTCCTCCGCGCGGCCGCCGAGCGGACGAGGCCGGGCGGGACGATCGTCTACTCGGTCTGCACGCTCAACGCCGACGAGAACGAGGCCGTCGTCGACGCGAGCGGCCTGACGATCGACGACTCGCTCGCGGCGGAATGGCCGCAGTTCGTCCATCCGCGGCGGCCGGAGTTCCTCCTGACGCTGCCGCACGTCCACGGCACGAGCGGTTTCTTCATCAGCCGATTGAGGACATAGGGTCAGGGCGCGCTGTGGGCTGGGCTGACTGGATCAGGACGGTGGAGATCGAGCCGTCGCTCTACGCGGCCGACTTCCTCGACCTCGGCAACCAGGTCGATGCGCTTCTCCGCGCGGGCGCGCGCATCTTCCACTTCGACATCGGCGACGGGCACTTCGTCGAGCCGGTGACGATCGGGCCGATCGTCCTGCAGGCGGTCGCGCCGATCGTGCACGGCTTCGGCGGCGCGATGGACTGCCATCTGATGGTCGACAACCCCGTGAAGCACTTTCCGCAGATCGCGCGCGCGGGCGCCGACAGCGCGACCTTCCACTACGAGGTCGTGCAGGACGTCCGCGGGACGATCGCCGCGGCGCGCGAGCACGGGCTGCAGGTCGGGCTCGCGTTCAACCCGGAGACGCCGCCCGAGCCGGTCGCGGCAGCCGCCGCCGAGGGCGTCGACATCGTGCTTTGTATGAGCATCCACCCCGGCTACTCCGGGCAAGAGTTCATGCCCGAGGCGCTCGACCGGATCCGTCGGCTGCGGCAGCTGCTGCCGCGCGGCGTCCGCATCCAGGTCGACGGCGGCATCGACAACGACAACATTCGCAGCGCCTCCGAGGCCGGCGCGTCGCTGCTCGTCGCCGGCAACTCCATCTTCGGCCGCGAGGATCTGACGCGGTCGTACCGGCGACTCGTCCAGGCGCTCGCGTAGGCTGCGCTCATGAGCGGACAGTGGCCGGGCGACGACGACCGGGTCGACGAGGACGCCGAATCGGAGGTCGAGGAGACCGACGAGGAGGAGGACGAGCCGGAGCTTCGCGTCGGGTCGCACGACCAGGAGGGGATTGACATCCCCGACGAGGTGGAGCTGCTCGAGGGCGAGGTTCGGAGCGCGCGCCGCGGCGTCGCCGTCGTTGCGTCGCGCACGAACGAGCGGGTCGCGAACGAGCTGCTCGGTGCGGCCTTCGACGAGCTCGAGAAGATCGGTGTCGGCCGCGAGCACGTGACTGTGATGCTCGTGCCGGGCGCGTTCGAGCTCGCGCTCGGCGCGATGGCGCTCGCGAAGACGCGCCGCTACTCATGTGTGGTCGCGCTCGGCGACGCGACGGGCTCGCCGGTGCTCGCCGCCGAGGCGGCGTCGGGGCTGCAGCTGGCGGCACTCGAGACCGGCATCCCGGTCGCGTTCGGCGTGCTGATCGAGGAAGGCGACGCCGCGGCGAGCGGCGCCGAGGCGGTGCGGCGCGGCCTCGAGATGGCCGATGTCTTCCAGCAGCTGCGCGCCGCCGCGAAAGCGAGCTGACCGCCTTTCGCTACCATGGCGCGCCGATGTCCAAGGTCTGCGCAGTCTGTGGGAAGAAGCCGAGCTTCGGTCACCACCGGAGCCACTCGATGGTCGCCACGAAGCGGCGCTTCGACCCGAACCTCCAGCGCGTCCGCGTGCTGTTGCGGGGCAAGGCCCAGCGTGCGTACGTTTGCACGCGGTGCCTGAAGGCCGGGAAAGTCCAAAAGGCCATCTAGCGCGCTGGCGGCTCGGCCGCCGCGCCGACAGGCTCGCGCGCAAGCCGTCCGGCCGCGCCGCCCGCAAGACCTACGGCGACCCGCACTCGCACGATTTCCTCTGGCCGCAGCTGCTCGACGCGCTCGAGCTGACCGCGGACGACCGGCTGCTCGACGTCGGCTGCGGCGGCGGCGCGCTGATCCGACACGTCCGCGACACGGTCGGCTGCACCGTCGCCGGCGTCGACCACAGCCGCCAGATGGTCAAGCTCGCGGCGCCGTACGCGGCGCTCGGCTCGGCCGACGCGCTGCCGTTCGAGAACGGCTACTTCACGGCCGTCAGCTCGATCCAGGCGTTCATGTTCTTCGCCGAGCCGCTGCAGGTGCTGCGCGAGATGCGGCGCGTCCTCGCTCGCGCCCGGGGACGGGCGGCGATCTGGACGACCGCGCCGGAGGGCCGCGGCACGCCCGCCTCACCCGAGCCGATCGCGAGCCTCGGCCACTTCCACACGGACGAGGAGCTGATCGCACTCGCGCACGCCGCCGGCTTCGCCGAGGCGCGGATCGGGGTGCGGGACGAATGGACGCAGCTGCTCGTGATCAAATAGGGCGGTGACCGGTCTCAACGGCGACCTCGATGTCGTGCGGAGGCTCGCCGACGCGGCGCTCGCGTCGCTCGAGGCGAACCGCGCGCGCATCGACGACCTCAACGTCTATCCCGTTCCCGACGGCGACACCGGCACGAACCTGACGATGACCGTGCGCGCGGTCGTCGACGCCGTCGAGGAGACGACCGCCGCGAGCCGCCACTCGCTCGCGCGCGACGTGTCGCGCGGCGCGCTGATGGGCGCGCGCGGCAACTCGGGCGTGATCTTCTCGCAGATCGTCCGCGGCGCCGCCGACGTGCTCGGCGACGTCGAGTCGGCGGCGATCGACGCGCAGGCGACGGCGCGCGCGCTGCGCGGCGCAAGCGACGCCGCGTACAGCGCGGTCCGCAAGCCGGTCGAGGGGACGATGCTCACCGTCATCCGCGAGCTCGCCGAGGAGGCGGAGACGCAGGCCGCGAACGGCGCGCCGCCGATCCCCGAGCTGTTGCGCCTTCTGGTCGAGCGCGGGGAGGAGGCGGTCGCGCGCACGCCGCAACTGCTGCAGGTGCTGCGCGACGCGGGCGTCGTCGACGCCGGCGGCGCCGGGCTGCTCGAGCTCGTGCGCGGCGTCACCGCCGCCGTGCGCGGCGAGCCGCTCCCCGAGCCGCCCGCCCGCACCGAGGGGATCAGCCTCGAGGCGATCCACCAGGAGCTCTCCCGCTACCGGTATTGCACCGTCTTCCTCGTCGAGGGGCGACAGCTCGACCGCGACGCGCTCGAGGCGGAGCTCGAGCCGCTCGGCGACTCGATGCTCGTCGTCGGCGACGAGAGCGCGATCAAGGTGCACGTGCACACAGACGACCCGGGTGCGGCACTGTCGATCGGCACACGGGTCGGCACGATCGGCCGCGTCGAGATCGCCGACATGCACGAGCAGACGCACGACCGCGAGGAGAGGCTGCTCGCGGCCGTCCCGGACGCGCCGCCTGCGACGTGCGGGGTCGTCGCCGTCGTCGCCGGCGAGGGGAACCGCAAGCTGTTCGAGAGCCTCGCCGAGCCGGTCGGGCCGATCCTCGTGATCGAGGGCGGCCAGACGATGAATCCGTCGACCGCGGAGCTGCTGCAGGCCGTGCAGGACGTCGACGCGTCGGAGATCGTGATCCTGCCGAACAACTCGAACATCGTCCTCGCCGCCGAGCACGCAGCGGCGCACGCGCAGGGGCGCGCGGTCGAGGTGGTCGGCACGCGCTCGATCCCGAGCGGGATCACCGCGCTCCTCGCCTTCGACGGCTCGGTCGGCGCCGCCGAGAACGCGGCGGCGATGCGCGAGGCGATCGACGCCGTCGTCACAGGCGAGGTGACGGTCGCCTCGCGCGACGTCGAGCTGGCGGGCGTGACGATCCGCAAGGGCGACTGGCTCGGCCTCGCCGACGAGCAGCCGGTTGCGTCGGTCGAGTCGTTCGAGGACGCCGCCGCCGCCGTCGCCGAGCGCCTGCTCGGAGGATCGCGCAGTGTCCTGACGCTCCTCGTCGGCGAGGACGCACCGCCGCTCGACGGCCTCCTCGCACGGATCGAGGCCGCCCACCCCGACGTCGACGTCGACGTCCAGGAGGGCGGACAGCCGCACTACGCCCTGCTGCTGTCCGCCGAATAGAGTCCGCGGCGTGGCGCGGCCGGTCCGGATCCTCCTCGTCGAGGACAACCAGGTGTTCCGCGATGCCCTCCAGTTGCTGCTCGGCATGCGTGCGGACGTCGAGGTGGTGGCCGCGGTCGCCGACGGCAGCGAGGCGCTGCCCGCGGCGGAGCAGCACGAGCCCGACGTCGTTCTCATGGACTACCGGCTGCCGGGGATGGACGGCGTGCAGGCGACGACGGCGCTCAAGGCGGCGCATCCCCATATCGGCGTCGTCGTCCTCACCGCGTCGGCGAACTCGCGCGAGATCGAGGCGCTGTACGCGGCCGGCGCGACGGCGTGCCTGACGAAGGACCAGGAGCTCGAGGTGATCATCGAGACGATCAAGCAGGCGGCCGCGTGAACCTCACCGCGGCGAACACCGCGATCGTCCTCGACTCGACCGCCGACTTCCCGGACGCGCAGGAGCACCACCCGAACTGGCGCGTCGTGCCGCTCTACGTCAACTTCGGCACCGAGAGCTACCGCGACGGCGTCGATCTCACCGCGCACGACTTCTACGAGCGGCTGCGCACGTCGACCGAGCTGCCGACGACGTCGCAGCCGACGCCCGGCGACTTCGCAGCGGCGTACGGCGAGCTCGCGCAGTACGAGCGCATCCTCTCGATCCACCTCGCGTCGAACCTCTCCGGCACATACGGGAGCGCGGTCGCGGCGGCCGACGAGCGCGTACGCGTCATCGACTCCGAGTCGGCGTCGGTCGCGATCACGATGCTCGCACTCGGCATCCAGCGACGGCTCGAGCGCGGCACGACCGATGAGGAAGTGGACGCGTTCGTACAGCAATACCTCGACGTGCACGGACTGCTGTTCACCGTCGACACGCTCGAGTTCCTCGCACGCGGCGGGCGGATCGGCAAGGCGCGCGCGTTCGCGGGTCAGCTCCTGCACGTGAAGCCGATCCTCTCGATCCGCGACGGCGAGGTCGTGCCGGTGAAGCGCGTGCGCGGCAATCGCAAGGCGTTCCAGGAGTTCGTCGACGCGCTCGACCGGGAGACGACCGACGAGCCGGGGCTGCGCATCGGCATCGCGCATGCCGACGCGCCGGAGCGCATGCGCGAGCTCGAGAAGATGGTGCGCGACCGCCGCCCGCAGGCGGCGCTCGAGCAGGAGACGAGCCTCGGCGCCGTGATCGGCGCGCACGCCGGGCCGGGGACGGTCGGCTTCTTCTGGTTCAGGGACGAAGCTTGAGCGTCAGCCGCTGCGTCGTCGGGCCGACGTCCTGCAGGCTCGCGACGCCGCCGACTCCGGCGTAGCTGCCGGTACCGCCGGTGACGGCGAGGTCGTTCGGCAGGTGCGGGGGCAGGCCGGGCACGTGCTTGTTGAAGCCGCCGCCGGCGAGCGTCAGCGTCCCGCCCGGCAGGAAGACGACGAACGAGAAGCTGACGCCCTCGTAGCGCGGATCGATCGCCGTCGTGATCCCCTCGAGGCGGCCGACCGCCTCGGCGCCGCTCCGGACGGTGGCCGAGAAGACGGTCAGGTCACCGGACGAGCGTCCCTTCGGCTTCGCGTCGAGCGCGGTGACGAGCGTCCTCCGGTCGAGCTGGACGGTGTACGTCTTCGTCGATGCCGACGACGCGCGGCCGGCGAGGAGGGCGGCGGCGAGCAGTGCGACGATGACGAGCAGGTACCTGAGCATTTCGTTCCTCCGGTTGATCGGTGACGCTTCGACGCTAGGGGCGGCGCGTGCGGCCGACATCGGCCGGCACGGGGAAGTTCACTCCGCCGTGCGGCCGAACCTCGATTCCGCCGCACGGCGGATGCGACCGCGGCCGGGCCGCGATACCGTCGGGCGCATGCAGTCCCAGCTGACGAGCCCGCGGTTGCAGCGTCTCGGCGACCCGGCGCTCGCGGCGGCGATCGCCGTCCTCGGGCTGGTCGAGATCGCGATCCGCCACGGGTCCGCGTGGTACGGCCCGGTCTGGATCGACGTCTGCGCCGCACTCCTGTGTTCGCTCCCGCTCCTCTTCCGTGGCCGGTTCCCGCTGCCGGTGCTCGTCGCGGTCCTCGCCGGCAGCGTCCTCGCCGGCGCGTACGCGGGCTCTCGCCAGGGGCCGCTGCAGGTCTTCGTGGCGCTCGTCGTCGCCGCGTACAGCGTCGGTGCGCACGAAGACCGGGCTCGGCTCGGCTTCGCGTTCGCCGTCGTGCCCGCTGCGATCGCCACTGCGGTGTCGTCCGGGGCGCTGCCGTTCGTCATCTGGACGTTCGGGTTCTGGCTCGTCGGCCGCGTCATCCGGAGCTGGCGCGAGCGCGCCCGGTCGCTCGAGCGGCTGACACGCGAGCTCGAGTCGCAGCGCGAGCTTCAGGCGGAAGCCGCGGTCGCCGTTGAGCGCGGACGCATCGCGCGCGAGCTACACGACGTGATCGCGCACAACGTCTCGATGATCGTCGTGCAGGCTGCGGCGGCGGCGCGCGTGCTCCGCGGTGACGAGCCCGACGTTCGCGCCGCGCTCGACGCGATCGAGACGACGGGGCGCGAGACCGTCGACGAGATGCGCCGGATGCTCGGTGTCGTGCGCAGCGACGGAACGGCGTCGCTGGCGCCGCAGCCGACACTGCGCGACGTGGAGCGTCTCGTCGCCAACGTGCGCGAGGCCGGGCTGCCCGTCGACCTGCGAGTCGAGGGTGAGCCGATCGCGCTTGCGCCGGGCATCGATCTATCGGCGTTCCGCATCGTCCAGGAGGCATTGACCAACGCGCTCAAGCACGCGGGCGACGCGCGGGCCGTCGTCACCCTTCGCTACGTCCGCGACCGCGTCGAGGTCGAGATCCTCGACGACGGCGACGGAGCGGGCGCGGGCGGCGGCAGCGGGAACGGCCTGATCGGCATGCGCGAGCGCGTCGCCGTCTGGGGCGGCGAGCTCGAAGCGCGCCGCCGCGACGAGGGCGGCTTCCTCGTCCGGGCGACGCTCCCGGCAGCACCGTGATCCGCGTCCTCCTCGCGGACGACCAGGCGCTCGTCCGGGCCGGCTTTCGCCTGATCGTCGGCGGCGAAGCCGATCTGGAGGTCGCCGGCGAGGCGGGCGACGGCGCGGAGGCCGTCGCGGCCGCTGCATCTGTCTCGCCGGACGTCGTCCTGATGGACGTGCGGATGCCGGAGCTCGACGGGATCGAGGCGACGCGGCGCATCGTCGCGTCGGGCGGCCGCGCGCGCGTGCTGATGTTGACTACGTTCGACCTCGACGAGTACGTCGTCGATGCGTTCCGGGCCGGCGCGTCCGGCTTCCTCCTGAAGACCGCGCCGCCGCAGCAGCTCGTCGCCGCGATCCGCACCGTGCACGAGGGCGAAGCGCTCCTCGCGCCTGCCAGCACGCGCCGGCTGATCGAGCAGTTCGCGCAGCCGCGCGAGGAAGCGGCCGCGCTTCGCGAGCTGACGGCGCGTGAAGCCGGCGTGCTGCGGCTCCTCGCGCGCGGCCTCACGAACGCCGAGATCGCAGCGGAGCTCGTCGTCGAGCCGTCGACCGTGAAGTCGCACGTCGCGAGCGTGCTCGCGAAGCTCGACCTGCGCGATCGCGTCCAGGCCGTCGTCTTCGCGTACGAGCACGGGGTCGTCCGGCCGGGAAGCGCGTGAGGTGCCGTCCGGTCCACGGTCTAACGTCTGCCACGCTCTGGCGCCGAGCACGATGACACCGACCCGTCGACAGACGGTTTTCGCAGGCCTGGACCAGCCGCAGGGCTGGCCGCGCACCCCGCGCGCGCCGCAGCCGGCGCACCTCGAGCGCGCGCTCGACACGCTGCCCGGCGTCGGCTCGACCGTCAAGCGCAAGCTCGCGAAGCTCGGCCTCGAGACGGTGCGCGACGTGCTCGAGCACGCGCCGCGCCGGTACGAGTCGGCGGCGGACGAGGTGCCGATCGCCGCATTGCACCGCGACGCGGACGAGGTGGTGATCGTCGGCGAGGTGCTGAACGTGACGAAACGGCCGCTGCGCGGCCGGCGGACGATGGTGACGGCGCGGATCAGCGACGGCACGGCGACGATCAGCGCCGCGTGGTTCAACCAGCCGTGGCTGGCCGACCAGCTGACGCCGGGCACGCACGTCCGCCTGCGCGGCAAGCAGGGCCGCTACGGCTTCGACGTCAAGTCGTACGACGTCGGTGAGGGCGCGCGCGCGACCGCCGACTTCGCGCCCGTGTATCCCGCGGCGGAGGAGATCGCGCCGAAGACCGTGCGGCGCGTCGTCGGCGACGCGCTGCCGCACGTCACCGACTACTTCGACCCGCTCCCCGCCGGGCTGCGCGAGCAGGAGCGGCTGCCGCTCAAGCGCGACGCTCTCGCCGCGCTCCACCGGCCCGAGTCCGAGGGGGAGGCGGCACGCGCCCGCGAGCGGCTCGCGTTCGAGGAGCTCCTGCTGCTGCAGATCGGCATCGCGCGTCGCGCCGCGGCGCGCGAACAGACGCTCGCGCCGTCGCTCGGCGAGCCCGGCGAGCTGATCGCGCGCTACCGGGCGGCGCTGCCGTTCGCGCTGACGCCGTACCAGGAGCAGGCGATCCGCGAGCTCGACGACGACCTGCGGCGCACGGTGCCGATGCAGCGGCTGCTGCAGGGCGACGTCGGCTCCGGCAAGACCGTCGTCGCGCTGTATGCCCTGCTCCGCGCCGTCGAGCACGGCCGGCAGGGCGCGCTGATGGCGCCGACCGAGACGCTCGCAGAGCAGCACTTCCTCGTCGTCAGCCCGATCTGCCTCGAGCTCGGCATCACGTGCGCGCTGCTGACCAGCGCGTCGAAGAAACGCGAGCGCGAGCTCGCCGTCAACGCGGACGTCGTCGTCGGCACGCACGCGTTGATCCAGGAGGGCGTCGAGCTGCGCGACCTCGCGGTCGCCGTCGTCGACGAGCAGCACCGCTTCGGCGTCGAGCAGCGCAAGGCGCTGACGCAAGGCCGCGAGCCGCACGTGCTGCACATGACCGCGACGCCGATCCCGCGCACGCTCGCGCTGACCGTGTACGGCGACCTCGCCGTCTCCGAGATCGCGAAGCCGCCCGCCTCGCGCAAGCCGATCGTCACGCGCTGGATCACCGAGGACCGCGCGTCGGAGGCCTACACGCGGCTGACGTCGCTGCTCCGCGACGGCCGGCAGGCGTACGTCGTCTGTCCGTTCGTCGAGCTGTCCGAGACGACGCTCGCGCGCGCCGCCGAGGAGGAGGCCGAGCGCCTCCGGCGCGCAGAGCTGCGCGAGTTCCGCGTCGGCTGCCTGCACGGCCGGCTGAAGCCGGAGCAGCGGCGCGACGTGATGGCCCGCTTCAAGGCGCACGAGCTCGACGTGCTCGTCGCGACGACGGTGATCGAGGTCGGCGTCGACGTCGCGAACGCGACGGTGATGATCGTCCAGGAGGCCGACCGGTTCGGCCTCGCGCAGCTGCACCAGCTGCGCGGCCGCGTCGGCCGCGGCTCCGAGCAGTCGTACTGCCTGCTCGTCTCCCGCGCGCGGGAGGAGCTGACCGAGACGGCGCAGCGGCGGCTCGAGGCGCTCGTCGCATCGACCGACGGCTTCGAGCTTGCAGAGGTCGACCTCGACCTGCGCGGCGGCGGCCAGCTCCTCGGGACGCGGCAGCACGGGATCAGCGACCTCCGCTTCGCACACATCCGCCGCGACCGGCCGCTGCTCGAGCGGGCGCGCGCGTACGCGACGACGCCGGGCCTGCTCGCGGACGAGGTGGACGCGCTCGACTTGCAGGCGTGACCGTGCGCCCGACGCTGCTGCTGATCGACGTCCAGCGAGCGTTCGACGACCCGTCGTGGCCGCCGAGGAACAACCCGGGCGCCGAGCAGCGGATCGCGGAGCTGCTCGCCGCGTGGCGTGCGCGCGGCGCGCCGGTCGTCCACGTGCGCCACGAGAGCGCCCGGCCCGAGGGTCTCTTCCGGCGCGGTACGCCCGCATTCGAGTTCAAGCCCGAGGCCGAGCCGCTGCGCGACGAGCCGGTCGTCGACAAGCGGGTGAACAGCGCGTTCATCGGCACAGACCTCGAACAGCGGCTGCGCGAGGCGGGAGCCTCGACCGTCGTCGTCGCCGGGCTGACGACCGATCACTGCTGCTCGACGACGGCGCGGATGGCCGCGAACCTCGGCTTCGAAACGTGGTTCGTCGCCGACGCGACGGCGACGCACGCGCGCGGCGAGTTCGACGCGGAGACGATCCACCGCACGGCGCTCGCGAGCCTCGACGGCGAGTTCGGCGAGGTGATCGACACCGCCGAGGCGATCCGCCGGCTCTGATGCGGATCATCGCCGGCACGCACAGAGGTCACCGGATCGAGGCGCCGCCGGGCCGGGGAACGCGGCCGACCTCGGACCGCGTCCGCGAGAACGTGTTCAACATCCTCGGGCCGGTCGACGGCGCCGAGGTGCTCGACCTCTACGCCGGCTCGGGTGCGATGGGGCTCGAGGCGTTGTCGCGGGGCGCGGCGCGCGCGGTGTTCGTCGAGCGCGACGCCGGCGCGGTGCGCGCGATCGAGCGCAACCTCGACAAGCTCCGGCTGCGCGCGACCGTCCTCCGGCAGGACGCGGTCGCGGTCATTGCCGCGGAGACGAGGAAGTACGATCTCGTCTTCGTCGACCCGCCGTACGATATGTACCCAGACCTCGAACCTCAGCTCGCGCGCTACCTGCCCTTGGTGCTCACCGGCGGCGGCGTGCTCGTCGTCGAGACCGGCGCGCGCGTCGAGCCTGCGCTGCCGCTCGAGCTGCGCACCTCGCGCAAGTACGGCTCGGCGCGCATCACGGTGTACGGATGATCACCGCGATCTGCCCGGGCTCGTACGACCCGGTGACGAATGGGCACGTCGACGTGATCACGCGCGCGGCCGGGATCTTCGACCGCGTCGTCGTCGGCGTCGTCGGCAACCCGCACCACAAGTCGCCGATGTTCACCACCGAAGAGCGGATCGCGTTCCTCCAGACAGCGCTCTCGCACCTCGTCAACGTCGAGGTCGACGTCTTCCGCGAGCTCGTCGTCGAGTTCGCGAAGAAGTGGGATGCGAAGGCGATCGTCAAGGGGCTGCGCGTGATCTCCGACTTCGAGTGGGAGTTCCAGATGAACCAGCTGAACCGCCATCTCGCGCCCGACGTCGAGACGGTCTACGTGATGGCGAGCCCGCAGGTCAGCTTCGTCTCGTCGAGCGGCGTCAAGGAGATCGCGGCATTCGGCGGCGACGTGTCGGAGCTCGTGCCCGAGCCCGTCGCGAGCCGCTTCAAGGAGCTCTTCCCGAACGGCCGTCCCGGCACGCCGGAGAATCCCGGCGAATGAGCGTCGGCTTGACGGAGCTCATCAACGAGCGGAGGGGCCGGCTTTGCCGGCGCCGTGAGCGGGAATGAGCGAGCGCGACGTCACGCTGCGCGACGGGCGGGTCGTGCACGTGTACGACGAGGGTGATCCGGCCGGGAACGTCGTCGTCGAGCACCACGGCACGCCGGGCAGCGGCCTCTCGTTCCCACCGGACCTCGAGCTCGCGCGCGGGCGCGGCATTCGCATCGTCAGCTACGACCGCGCCGGCTACGGCGGCTCGACGCCGGACGCCGGCCGATCGGTCGCGGACGTCGCCGCCGACATCGAGGATGTCCTCGACGAGCTCGGGATCGACCGCTTCGCGTCGCTCGGCGGGTCGGGCGGCTGTCCGCACTCGTTCGCGTGCGGCGCGCTGCTCGCCGGCCGCTGCGTCGCCGCCGGCGCGATCGCGTCGCCGGCGCCGTGGGGTGCCGAGGGGCTCGACTGGCTCGCGGGCCAGGGCGAGCAGAACATCGAGGAGTGGGATGCGGCGCTCGCGGGCGAGGAGCCGCTCGAGCGGTTCCTCGAGCCGATGGCCGCGGAGCTGCGCGCGGCGACGGCCGAGCAGATCCGCGAGGTGATGTCGACGCTGCTGCCGCCGGTCGACCGCGAGGTGCTGACGGGCGAGCGCGCCGCGCATGCGAAGCGCAACCTCGATCGTGCGCTCGAGCCCGGCATCGCCGGCTGGCGCGACGACGATCTCGCGTTCACGGCGCCTTGGGGCTTCGACCTGGCGGCGATCGCCGTCCCGACGCTCCTCTGGCAGGGCGTCCAGGACAAGATGGTGCCCGTGGCTCACGCGGAATGGCTCGCCGGCCGGATCCCCGGCGTCGAGACGCACATCAGCGACGAGGACGGCCACCTCTCGATCGCCGCCACGAAGCTCGGCCAAATCTACGACTGGCTGGCCGAACGCTTCTAAAACCGTGTCTGACACGGGGCCGTGCCGCTCTTCGCCATGGCCGCAATGGGCGTGGAGCGGCCGTCCGGCACGAATTCCCTGCATACCCGCGGCGCAACGTGTCACAGGAGTGTCACGAAAGCGTCACGGTCTCCTAAGAGTCTGACACGAGGGCGTGTCCCTGGAGGACCGACCCCCATGGCGGCGAAGCTAGAATCCGGCGCGGATGGACGTTCTCGTTCTCATTGACAAGCTCGACGACCTCGTGCACAACGCGAAGGCCGTCCCGCTCACCGACCAGGTTCGCATCGACCGCGAGGAGATCTACGACATCCTCGACCAGATGCGCGCGACGATCCCCGAAGAGATCAAGCAGGCGCGCTGGATCGTCAAGGAGCGGCAGGAGATGCTCGCCGAAGCGAAGCGCGAGGTCGATCGGCTGCTCGCCGAAGCGCGGGAGCAGGCCGTGCGCGAGGCGTCGCAGACGGAGATCGTCAAGATCGCCGAGCGGCAGGCGCAGGAGATCGTCGACGACGCACGCCGCGACGCGCGCGAGGCGCGGCTCGAGATGGAGGACTGGGCCGACTCGATGCTCGCGTCCCTCGAGGTCAACCTCGACCGCTTCCTCACCGCGGTGCGCCGCGGCCGCGAGCGCCTGCACGAGCGCTCGCAGGAGAGCGTGGTCGGCGCCGGCGTCGGCGCCGACGGCGCCACCGAAGAGCTCGGCTACTAAGAGACCGAACCAGAATGACACTCGTCGAGCGGGTGCGATAGGCGAGTGCAGCGCAAGGACGCAGGGAGCGCCGATGCGCCGCCTAGCGCGGCCGCGCGACACAGTCGCTCATTCTGGTTCGGTCTCTAACTTCATTACCCTGCGCCACGGTGCGGCGCACGGTCGTGGAATGGGTCGTCACGCTCGCGGTCGCCGCGGTCGTCGTGCTCGCGCTCGAAGCGTGGGTCGTGCAGCCGTTCCGCGTGCCGACGAGCTCGATGGAGCGGACCTTGCAGTGCGCGCGCCCCGGTCTCGGCTGCACGGGCCGCCTCAACGACCGCGTGATCGTCGCGAAGATCGTCTACCACTTCCGGGATCCGCGCCGCTACGAGATCGCCGTCTTCCACGCGCCGCCCGACGCGAAGGCGCAGTGCGACGAGGGCGGCACCTTCCTCAAGCGCGTGATCGGCCTGCCCGGCGACCGCGTCAGCGAGATCGGCGGCTACTTCTACGTGAACGGGAAGCCGCTGCACGAGCCGTATGTCGGCCTGCACGACCGCGACGGCGTCACGCACCGTTGGCGGCGGCTCGGCCCGAAGCAGTACTTCGTCATGGGAGACAACCGCATCGGCTCGTGCGACTCGCGCACCTGGGGCGCCGTCTCGCGCAGCGCGTTCATCGGGCCTGTCGTGGCGACGTACTGGCCGCCGAATCGCTGGACAATTCGATGAACGCCTCCGCGGCGGCGCTGCGGTAGCGGTCGCGGTGCCAGACGATCCCGAGATGGCGCGGCGGGATGCGGTTGCCGAACGGCAGTGCGACGTACGCAGGGTTGCGCGGATTGACGACGAGCTGCGGCACGACCGCGTAGCCGAGCCCCTCCGCGACGAGACCGACGAGGGTGCCGTTGTCGTCGCTGCGGAAGATCACGTTCAGATCCGGCACGCGCCCACGCAACGACGACTCGGGCTCGCCGTACTGCCGCCACGTCAGGAGCGGCAGGCCGGCGAGCTCGCGCAGCGGCGGCGCCGACTCGCGCTCCGCCAGCGGGTCGCCGGCCGGCACGAGCAGGACGTACGGGTCGACGAGGATCTCGTTCCACTCGAACGGCCCTTCCTCGAGCAGCGGCAGGTCGGCGAAGGTGAGGTCGAGCTCGCCGTGCTCCAGCAGCTTGAGCAGTGACGCGGCGTCCGTCTCCTCGCGGACGCGCACCTCGACGCGCGGCCACGCCTCGCGGAACCGCCGCAGGAGGGCGGGGAGGATGCGGGCGCCGACGCTCTGGTAGATGCCGACGCGCAGCGGCCCCGCCGCTCCCTCGGCCAGCGCCGCCATGTCGGCCTCCGCCGCGTCGAGCTGTGCGACGATCGCATCGGCGTGCCGGAGCAGGAGGCGCCCGGCGTCGGTGAGCTGCACCGGCCGCGGGCCGCCGGGGCGATCGAGGAGCCGCTGCCCGACCGACTGCTCGAGCCGGGCGATCTGCTGGCTGATCGCCGACTGCGTATAGCCGAGCTCCCTGGCCGCCGCGACGAAGGAGCGCGTCCGCCCGACTGCCTCGAGGGCCGCGAGATGGCGCAGCTCAACATTAGAAAAATTCATCAATACCAATCGTAACTGCATTTGTGCTGATCGAATGCCGCCCGCACACTGAAGGGATGAAGCTCGCCGGCGCCCTCCTCATCGTCTACGTCGTCTGGGGATCGACGTTCCTCGCGATCGCGGTCGCCGACCGGACGCTGCCGCCGTTCCTCATGCTCTCAGTGCGGTTCCTCCTGGCCGGCGGCGTGCTCTACGCGTGGGCGCGCCGGCGTGGGGCGGGCGTGCCGACGCGTCGCCAGTGGGGCGCCGCGGCCGTCGTCGGCGGCGCGCTGCTCGTCGTCGACACCGGCGGCGTCGCCTGGGCAGAGCAGCGCGTCGCGTCCGGGCTCGTGGCGCTCCTCGTCGCGAGCGTCCCGCTCTTCATCGCGCTGATCGACCGCGTCTGCTTCGGGATCCGGCTGCCGCTCGGCGCCGCAGCCGGCATCGCCGTCGGCCTCTTCGGCGTGTCGCTCCTCGTCGGCGGCAGCGGCCACATCGACCTCGTCGGCGCGGCCGTGGTGCTCGTCGCGTCGTTTGCGTGGGCCGCCGGCTCGGCGTACGCGCGGGTCGCGCCGCTGCCGGGCGACACGTTCCTCTCGGCGGCGATGCAGATGCTGACGGCCGGGATCGCGCTGGGCGTCGTCGCCGTCGCGTCGGGGGAGCACGTTCGGCATGTGTCGGCGGAATCGTTGGGCGCGTTCGCGTTCCTCGTCGTCTTCGGCTCGCTCGTCGCCTTCACCGCGTACGGCTGGCTGATCCTCAATGCGCCCTCGCCGCTCGCCTCCACCTACGCCTACGTCAACCCGGCCGTCGCCGTCTTCCTCGGCTGGCTGCTCGTCGGCGAGCACGTCGGTGCGCGCGAGATCACCGCCGGGCTCGTCATCCTCTCGTCGGTGGCGCTGCTGGCGATCCGCCACGAGCGCCGCTCGGCGCCGGAGCCGGTCGCCGAGGCGCTGCAGCCGTACATCCGGCGGCAGGAGGCGCGGCGCAGCGAGTTCCGGGGCGCGCCGAGGCTCTCCGAGCTGCCACGCCTAGCGGCATAGTTGAGGCGTGACCCACTTCAATCTCCGCCAGGCGCGCCTGCGGAGCGGCGAGCAGCTGCGCGAGGACGTCGAGATCGCGCTCGAGCCGTTCACGCTCGGCGGCGAGGAGTACGAGCCGGAGCCGCGTGTCGTGCCGGCGCGGCTCGCGATCACGAAAGCGACGACCGGGACGGTCTACGAGCTGTCGTTCCGCGCGGGCGTGCGCGGGCCGTGCTTCCGCTGCCTGCGCGACACGGTCGTCGAGGAGTCGGTGCACGCGCGCGAGTACCAGGCGACGAACCCGGGCGGCGATCCGGAGCTCGTCTCGGAGTACGTGCACGACGACCAGCTCGACCTGAGCGGGTGGGCGCGCGACGCGCTGGCGCTGCAGCTGCCGGACAAGATCCTGCACGCGCCCGACTGCGCCGGCCTGTGCCCCGTGTGCGGAAAGGACCTGAACGAGGAGCCGCACAGGCACGACGAGCTCGCCGGCGATCCGCGTTGGGCGGCTTTGGACGAGCTTCGCGGCCAGCTCTAACAAAGCGAGCCAAGACCGAAGCGCTTGGCGAGCGCCGATGAGGGCGGTCCTGCCGAAGGCACGACCGTCCGCACGACGAGCTCTACTGCACGGAGCGAGCGGGAGACCGCGCTCTCCCGCTCGCGCAGTTCGTGTGAATCGGCCGGTAGCCCGCTACCGGCCGATACTCGACATGTCGGCGTAGCGGTCGCCCTGCGGCTCGCCGAGCGCGTCGAGCCGCTGCAGGTCGTCGTCGCTCAGCTCGACCTGCGACGCGGCGGCGTTCTGCTCGAGATACGTGCGCCGCTTCGTGCCGGGAATCGGCACGACGTCGCCGCCGCGCGACAGCACCCAGGCGAGCGCAAGCTGCGCCGGCGTGACCTGCTTCTCCGCTGCAAGCTGCTTCACCGTCTCCGCGAGCGCGCGGTTGTGCTCGAGGTTGTCGCCGGAGAAGCGCGGATGGCTGCGGCGGAAATCGCCCTCGTCGAGATCGTCCGGCGAGTCGAACCGGCCGGCGAGGAAGCCCCGCCCGAGCGGCGCGTACGCGACGAAGCCGATCCCGAGCTCGCGGCACGTCTCGAGGACGCCGTTCTGCTCGGGGTCGCGCGTCCACAGCGAGTACTCCGACTGCAGCGCGGTTATCGGATGGACAGCATGTGCGCGCCGGATCGTGTCGGCGCCGGCTTCCGACAAACCGATGTGCCGCACCTTTCCGGCCTCCACCAGCTCCGCCATCGCACCCACCGTCTCCTCGATCGGCGTGTCCGCGTCGACGCGATGCTGGTAGTAGAGATCGACGTGATCGACGCCGAGCCGCTGGAGCGACGCGTCGATCGCGCTCCGCACGTAGCCGGGTGAGCCGTCGATCGTGCGCCGTCCGTCGTCGTGCCGGCGGTTGCCGAACTTCGTCGCGAGCACGACCTCGTCGCGGCGGCCGGCGATCGCGCGGCCGACGAGCTGCTCGTTGTGCCCGTTGCCGTAGATGTCGGCGGTGTCGAGGAACCGGATGCCGAGCTCGAGCGCGCGGTGGATCGTCGCGATCGCCTCGTCCTCGTCGACCTCGCCGTACCAGGCCGACATCCCCATGCAGCCGAGCCCTTGATCCGAAACGGTCAGTCCCTGTCCGAGTGTTCTCATGACTCGAGTTTGCCGAAGGTGTAGGGCCACGTGGACGTGATCTGCACGAAGCCGACCCGCTCGAGGATCGGCCGGCTCGTCGGCAGCGCGTCGACGTAGACGTAGCGGTAGCCGCGCTCACGCGCAATCTCGGCGCGCTTCGCGACGGTCGCGCGGTAGAGCCCGCGGCCGCGCCACTCGGGTAGCGTCGCGCCGCCGAACATCCCTGCGAAGTCGACGCCGGGCTCGAGATCGAGCCGCCCGCCCGAAACCGCCTCGCCGTCGGCGAAGCAGACGATCGCAATCCGCCGGTCGCGGTCGCCGAAGAAACCGGAGCCGCCGTAGCGGTCGCCGAACACGCGGTCGGTCAGCGACACGAACGCCTCGATGTCCTCGTCCGTCGACGCGACGCGCACCTCGACGCCGTCGGGAACGTCGACCGCGAGCGCAAGCGATGCCGACTCCGCGACGAGCACCACCTCCTCCTCGTCCGGCTCGAGCCCGGCTGCGCGCAGGCGCTCGGGGAGATCGGCCGGCAGATCGTGGCTGTAGTACTTCCACTCGGCGTAACCGTCGATCGCGCGCAGCCGCGCGACGAGCGCTTCGACGTCGCCGTCTGCCGGCGGCCACAGCACGGCGCTCCACCCGTCGCTCGTGAAGATGCCGTCCGGTGCGACGTCGCGCCGCATCTGCCGGTCGAACAGCTCGAGAATGCTTTCGGCTACCATGCCGCCTCAATCATGGCTGTTCCGAAGCGGAAAACCTCGAAATCGCGTCGCGACAAGCGCCGCGCGACGCACGCGATCGACGCCCCGCGCGTCAACGTCTGCCCGAACTGCGGGCAGCCGAAGCGGCCGCACCGGGTGTGCATGACCTGCGGCACCTACAAGGGCCGCGAGGTCGAGCCGCTCCGCATCGACGCTCCGTAGCCGATGCCCGTCATCGCGGTCGACGCGATGGGGGGAGACCGCGGTCCCGCCGAGATCGTGGCGGGTGCGCGCGCGGCGCGCACCGACCACCTGACGCCGGTCGTCTACGGCGACGCCGGCCTCGACACGAGCGATCTCGAGCTCGTCGAGACGAACGGCGTCGTCGAGATGCACGAGAAGCCGGCCGACGCCGTCCGCGCGAAGCCCGAAAGCTCGCTCGTCGCGAGCATCCGCGCCGTGCACGAAGGAAAGGCGGCCGCCGTCGTCAGCGCCGGCAACACCGGCGCGGTGCTCGCGGCGGGGCTGCTCGAGCTGCGGCGCATCCCCGGCGTCCTGCGGCCGGCGATCGCCGTCCCGATCCCGGCGCAGAACGGCCCGTCGGTGCTGCTCGACGCCGGCGCGAACGCCGATGCGCGGCCGGAGCAGATCCTCCAGTTCGCGACGATGGGCGCGGTCTTCGCGGAAGAGATCCTCGGCCTGCGCAATCCCACGGTCCGGCTGCTGTCGATCGGCGAGGAAGCGGAAAAGGGAAACCAGCTGGCGCTCGACGCGCACGCGCTCCTCCGCGAGAGCGATCTGAACTTCCAGGGCAACTGCGAGGGGCGCGACATCCTCCGCGGCGCCGCCGACGTCGTCGTCACCGACGGCTTCACCGGCAACGTCGTGCTGAAGACGCTCGAGGGGACCATCCGCACGATCCTCGAGGGTCTGCGCGCGGAGATCACCGCGAGCACGCGCGGCAAGCTCGGCGGCCTGCTGATCCGGCCGGCGGCGCGGAACCTCCGCGACCGGCTCGATCCCGACACCTACGGCGGCGCGTATCTGCTCGGCCTGCGCGGCCTCGCGGTGATCGCGCACGGCAATTCCTCTCAGACCGCGATCGCAAATGCGATCCGCCTCGCCGCCCGCGGCGTCGAGCACGACGTCGTCGGCCGACTGACGGAACGCCTGGGCCAACGGGCCGGCGTTGTATGATCGGCCCGCTTTCGGCCCCCGACTCGATAATGAGGTGACATGGCAGCGTCGCGCGACGAGGTGTACGAGAAGGTCAAGGAGGTCCTGACCGATCAGTTCCAGATTCCCGAGGAGAACATCAGCGAGGACGCGTCGTTCCAGGAGGACCTCGGCGCCGACTCCCTCGACCTCGTCGAGCTGATCATGGAGCTGGAGGACAACTTCGGCATCAAGATCTCCGACGAGGACGCGCAGAAGATCACGACCGTCGGCCAGGCGGTCGACTACGTCTCGACACACCAGTGATAGCCTCGCCGAGCTGAGCAGCCTCGCTGAGCTGATCGGGGCGCTCCCGCGCGCGCGGGCGGAGATCGCGTTCACCCACGCCTCGTGGGCGCCCGAGCGCAGCGTCTCCTACGAGCGCCTCGAGTTCCTCGGCGACAGCGTGCTCGAGCTGGCGATTGCGCACGAGCTGTACGCGCGCTACCCCGACTTCTCGGAGGGGCGGCTCGCAAAGGTGCGCTCGCACGTCGTCTCGCGCGCGAGCTGCGCGCTCGTCGCGCGCGAGCTCGGCCTCGGCGACCGGTTCGCGGGCCAGGCGACCGAGCTCGCGGCGGACGAGCTCGAGCGGCTCTCGCGCAACCGCAACGTGCTCGCGGCGCTGCTCGAGGCGGTGCTGGGCGCGCTCTTCCTCGAGCACGGCTTCCCGGCGATCGAGCAGGCGGTCGTCGACGCGTTCCGGACGCGCATCGACTATGCGCTGACGACGCACGTCGATCACAAGACCGAGTTGCAGGAGGCGCTCGCCCGGACGGGCCGGCAGGTCTCGTATTCCGTCCTGCAGGCCGAGGGGCCGCCGCACGAGCGGCACTTCACCTGTGCGGCGATCGTCGACGGCGAGCAGCTCGGCGTCGGCGAGGGCGGCTCGAAGAAGGCCGCCGAGCAGGAGGCCGCGAAGCAGGCCCTCGCCGCGCTGGACGCGGCGGCGGCCGCCTGATCGGCGCCGATCGCGGGTACCCTCCCGGGCGTGACCGAGCGCCGGCCGACCAACTCGGAGCTGAAGCTCCAGCAGCTGGAGGACGAGGAGCGCGCGGCGGCCCAGGAGCAGGAGAAGGGGATCCTCGAGATCTTCCGCGATCGCGACGACGCGGACGAGCCGCTCGCGCGCGACGACGAGCGCTAGCCGGAACCCTCGCTAGCCTGCCTCCCGGTGCATCTGCGCGCCGTCAAGCTGCGTGGCTTCAAGTCCTTCCCGGACACCGTCGAGGTGCGCCTCGAGCCGGGCGTCGGCGTGATCGTCGGCCCGAACGGCTCCGGGAAGTCGAACGTCGCCGACGCGATCCGCTGGGCCGCCGGCTCGCTCAGCCCGAGCGAGCTGCGCGCCGAGAAGCCGGACGACGTCCTCTTCGCCGGCGCCGCGAACCGCGGGCCGGCCGACTTCTGCGAGGTCGAGCTCCTCTTCGACAACACGGCCGGGGACGGCCCGGTCGACGTCGAGTATTCCGAGCTCTCGATCACGCGCCGGCTCCACCGCGGCGGCGAGGGCCAGTACCTGCTCAACCGCACCGCCGTCCGGCGGCTCGACCTCGTCGAGCTGCTCGCCGACCTCGGGCTCGGGCAGGGCATGCACTCGATCATCGGCCAGGGCAAGGTCGAGGCGATCCTCGCGTCGAAGCCGGAGGAGCGGCGGGCGCTGATCGAGGAGGCGGCCGGGCTCGGCCGCTTCAAGGCGCGCCGCCACCGCGCGGAGCTGAAGCTCGCCCGCGTCGCGACGCAGGTCGAGCGTGCACGCGACCTCGAGGACGAGGTGAAGAAGCGGCTGCGGCCGCTCGCGCTGCAGGCGACCGCCGCCGAGCGCGCCGAGAAGCTCCGGGGCGAGATCGCGAAGCTGCGCGCGCGCATCGCCGAGCTCGATCTCGCGACGCTCGACGAGCGGCTGAGCGAGGCAGACGGCCGCAAGACGGCCGCCGCACTCGCGCGCCGCGCCGCCGAGGAGAAGCTCGAGGCGGTCCTCGCGGAACGCGGCCGCGCCGAGGAGGAGCTCGCCGACGCCGCCGGCAAGCGCGAGTCGGCGATGCAGGTGCTCTACCGGCTGCGCTCCGCGGCGGAGCGGCTGGGGCTGCGCCGCGAGTCGTCGGCGTCGCTCGTCGAGCAGGTGCGCGCCGAGCTCGCGGACGCCGAGACCGACGTCGGCGACCCGACCGCCGAGGTCGCGCAGCTCGAGTCGGTTGCAGCCGACGCCGCCGAGGCCGCGCGCGTTGCCGCCGTCGAGCGCGAGGCACGCTGCGAGCGTGCGCGGCAGGCGCTGCGAAAGCTCGTCGCCGCGGAGCGTGCACTGCGCACGAGCGCGCAGACGCGGCTCGACGAGGTGCTCGCAGAGCGCGGGGAGATCGAAGCGGAGTTGACCGGTGCCGCGGGCGAGCGCGAGGCGGCGCTCGCCGTGTCGTACGAGCTGCGCCGGCAGGCGGCGCGTCTCGCCGTCCAGCGCGAATCCGCGCAGCGGCTGATCCAGCGCCTGTCCGCCGAGCTCGCCGAGGCGGAGGACGACGCGCGGCGCGGCGGCCCGACCCCCGAGGAGCTCGAGCGCGAGGCCCTGTACGCCCGCGCCGCGGCACGCGACGCCGCGCACGAGCGCGACACGCTCGCCGAGCGCGCGCTGACGGCGCAGGAGCGGCTCGCGACACTCGAGCGCTCGCTCGCCGAGCGCGAGGGGATTCCGCCGGCGGCGCGTGCGCTCGTCGAGCAGGGCGAGCGGCTCGCGCTGTCGTTGCTCGACGTGTCGGCCGGAGACGAGCGCGCGGTGGCCGCGGCGCTCGGTGCGCGTGCGTCCGCGGTCGTCGCGCCGACGGTGCAGGCGGCATTCGCGCTGCTCGAGCGCGCGGCGTCGGCCGGCCTCGGCTCGCTGCGCGTGCTCGCCGGCCGCGATCCGCGTGAGCTCGTGCAGGAGCTGCCCGTCGTCGAGAAGGACGAGCTGCTGGCGGCGACGGTGCCGTCGGTGACGCGCGAGGGCTACGGCTACGACCCGCAGCGCGGCGAGCTGTGGTTCGCCGGCGAGACCGCGGAGGCGGTGCTGCTCGAGCTCGAGGCGCGCCGCGCGTCGCTCGCGACGGAAGCGAAGTCGCTGGCCGAGCAGTCGCGCATCGCCGAGCGAACCGCGCAGGTCGCGGCGGAGAACGCGGAGAAGGCGGAGGCGGCGTTC
>DASXWV010000036.1:0-46385 GCA_036503495.1 Gaiellaceae bacterium | reverse complement strand
CCGTCAGCCGGAGCAGCGTCGCGAGCTCCTCGGGCGACGCCGCATGCTCGAGGTCGAAGGTCAGCCGGATCTCCCGGAAGCCGACGGGGATACCCTCGTCCTTCGCCACACCGAGGGTGCCGCGGAAGTCGAGGTCGCCCTCGGCGCGAACGCGGCCGGCGACGTCGATGCCGAGCGACGTCGCGACCGCGCGCAACGTCACCCCGGCGCACGCCGCGAGCGCCTGCAGCAGCATGTCGCCGGAGCAGGCGAGCGCGCCCGTACCGCCCGTCGCCGGATGCAGTCCGGCCTTGACGAGCGCGCGGCCCGTCTCGACGCTGCAGGCGATCCCCTCGCCCAGCTCGCCCTCGGCGAGCAGCGTGACGAGCGCGGCCGCGGGATCGTCGCGGTAGCGTTCCTTGAGCGGCGCCTGAGTCGCCTGGAGCTCGGCGCGGTCCACGCCGCGAGTCTAGGCCGCCGCGACCGGCCGCCGTCCCTGCGGCCGCCGCCGCTCACCCTCCGGCGAGAGCGACGGCAGCCACTCGAGCCACGACGGCAGGAACCAGTTCCGCTCGCCGAGCAGCTTCATCACCGACGGCACGAGCACCGCACGCACGACCGTCGCGTCGATCAGCACCGCGACGGCGAGGCCGAAGCCCATCTGCTGCATCTGGATGATGCTGAGCGATGCGAACAGGCCGAAGACGGCGACCATGATGACCGCGGCGCTGGTGACGGTGCCCGCCGTCCGCGTGATCGCGAGCCGTACCGCATCCTCAGTCGCCACCCCCTCGTCGTGGAGCTCCTTGACACGGCTGAGGATGAACACGTGGTACTCCATCGACAGGCCGAAGAGGACGACGAACAGGAACAGCGGCAGCCAGCTCACGACCGCACCGTTCGTCTGGAAGCCGAAGACGCCGGCGAGCCAGCCGTGCTGGAAGACGGAGACGAGAATCCCGTAGGCGGCGCCGACGGAGAGCAGATTCAGCGCGACCGCGGTCGCGGCGATCGTCAGCGACCGGAACGCCATCAGCATCAGGACGAATGCGAGCCCGAGCACGAACAGGAAGACCCACGGCAGGCGCGCCCGCATCTGCGCGTTGAAGTCGTGTGTGCCCGCGGTGATGCCGGTCACGTGCACCTCCGTATCCGGAAGGCGCTCGGCGATCGGCGGGATGACGACGTCTCGCAGCGTGTGCAGCGCGGCGAGCGACGCGGCGTTGTCGCCGTTGCCGGCGACCGCGAAGTCGATCCGCGCAACGGTCCCCTCGGGGTTGACGCTGAGCGTAAACGGCGCGAAGAGCTCGCCGGTTGCGAGCGCCCGGCTCCGGAACAGCGCGTACGCCTTCCGCATCTGCGGCGTGTCGACCTTCGGCGCCTTGACGACGACGACTGCCGGCGTCTGCGAGCCCGGGAACGCCGCCTGGATGCGCTCGTACGTCCGGACGATCTTCAGGTCCTGCGGCAGGTCGGTCAGGTTCGGGAGCTTCGTGTGCATTCCCGCCGCCGGCAGCGCGGCGGCGAACAGCAGGCCGCCCGAGAGCAGCGCCGAGAGCAGGGGCCTGTGGAGGACGCCGCCGATCAGGCGGCCCCACGCGCCGTCGTCGCGCGGCTGCCCGCGGAAGATCGGGATCCGGCCGCGGTCGACCTTGTCGCCGAGCCGGTGCAGGATCGCCGGCAGCACTGTCAGCGAGCCGATCATCGCCGCGAGGACGACGATCATCGTCCCGAGCCCGATCGTGCTGAACAGCGAGTTGCCGCTGACGAACATGCCCGCCATCGCGATCAGCACCGTCGACCCGGAGACGAGCACCGCCTGGCCCGAGGTGCGCGCGGTGCGCAGCAGCGCCTCGTGCGGCGGCGTGCCCGCGTGCCGTTCCTCGCGCTCGCGCCGCAGGTAGAAGAGCGAGTAGTCGATGCCGACCGCCATCCCGAGCATGAGGATGATCGCACTGAGCGTCTGCTCCTCCGTCGGGACGACGTGGCTCGCGAGCGCGTTCAGCCCCGTGGCGGCGAGGACGGCCGAGAACGCCAGCACGACCGGCAGGCCGGCGGCGACGAGGGCGCCGAACGCGGCGAGCAGGATGATCAGCGTCAGCGGCAGCGACGTGTACTCCGCCCGCGCCATGTCGTCGCCGAAGCGCTGCCCGACGAGATGGTTGGCAGACGCCTCGCCGAACTCCTCGATGATCAGCTGCGGGTAGAGCGCCTGCGCACGCTCGACGGTGTCGAGGATCGGCTGCACCTTGTGCTGCGCATCCTTGGCCTTGCCGCGAATGTCGAACTGCACGAGCGCCGCGTGCCGGTCGCGCGAGACGAGGCCGGCGCCGGGATGGTCGAGCGGCGAGACGATGTTCGTGACGTTCGGCTGCAGCCCGAGCCGGAGCGCGACGTCGGCGAGCGCCGCGGTGAACTGCGACGACCCGACCTTCGCGGTCCGCGACTCGACGAGGACGCTCTCGCGCGCCGGAGTGTTGAAGTCTGCGTTCGCGAGGATCTGCTCCGCCGTGCGGGAGTCGCCGTTCGCGATCGCCCAGCTCTCCATCTGCTTCGCGCCGACGGCGCCGCCGATGACCACGGCGGCGACGGCGAACGCGATCCAGCCGAACGCGGCCGTCTTCCAGTGGGCCGCGCTCCAGCGTCCGGCCCGGCCCGCGAGATTCGTTTGCGGCATGACCAGCCCTCCTTCGGTCTCGACACTCGTCGCCTCGCTCGACGATCGCCGCTGCGGCGGCACCGCGGATCGGCACGGGCACCGATCCGGCTTGCCGCGAACTACTGAGATCAGGCGTGCTGGACGAGGCGGCGGCCGGCGCGCGTGCGGCGGCGCTGCCTGGCGTCGTCGAACCGCCACTCGAGATCGGACACCACGGCGACGACGCCGGGGACGCGGCGGACGTAGGCGGCGGCGACCTCGGCGATCGTCCTCGTCTCGACGACGCCGCTCAGCGTGACGACGCCGTTCTGCACGTCGACGCCGATCGGCCCGGGAGCGATCCACAGCGACGACAGCAGGACGTCCTGCTCGATCTCGTGGGCGATCGCCCGGTCGTCGCGGTGAAACGCGCGCACGAGGTCGGCGCGCGTGACGATGCCGACGAGCCGCGAGCCGTCGACGACGGGCAGGCGGTTCACCCTGTGCCGGATGATCAGTCGAGCCGCCTCGCTGACGTCGTGCTTCGGCGTGATCGTGATCGCCGGCGACGACATCGCGTCGGCGACGGTGGTCGCCTCGAAGCGCTGGCGATCGCCGTAGGCCTGGTCGAGGAGGCGCGCGAGGAAGCCCGACAGCTCGAACGGAGAGCCGTCCTGCTTGAAGAGGATGTCCGCCTCGGAGAGAACGCCCACGACGCGGCCGTCGGGCAGGCAGACCGGCAGGCCGGAGATGCGGTGCTCGACGAGGAGCGCGGCCGCCTCCTTCAGCGTCGCGTCGGGCGAGGTGGTGACGACGTCCGTCTGCATCAGCTCATCGATCTTCATGGCGAGATCGTCCCGCGCCGGCCGTGGCGGCGAATCGGGGGAATCACGGAAGCTCCTTGCGGCTCGTGTGCGACGCTTGTGCCGTGGACGCGATCGCGGTGCGCGACCTGCAGGTGGAGCGCGGCGGCCGCACCGTCCTCGACCGCGTGTCGGTCGACGTCCGGGCCGGCGCCGTCACCGGGCTCCTCGGGCCGAGCGGAAGCGGCAAGACGACGCTGCTGCGCGCGATTGTCGGCGTCCAGCGCGTCGCGGGCGGCGCGATCGAGGTGCTCGGATCGCCGGCGGGCGAGCCGACGCTGCGCTCGCGGGTCGCGTACGTGACGCAGGCACCGTCCGTCTACGCGGATTTGACCGTGCGCGAGAACATCCGCTACTTCGGGCGAATCCTCGGTGTGCCGGCGGCGCACGTCGACGAGGTGATCGGCCGCGTGTTCCTCGACGACGTCGCGAACCGCGTGGTTGCGCGGCTGTCGGGTGGCCAGCGCGCGCGCGTGTCGCTCGGGACGGCACTCCTCGGCGACCCCGCGCTCCTCGTCCTCGACGAGCCGACGGTCGGGCTCGATCCGGTCCTCCGCCGCGACCTGTGGCAGCTCTTCCACGAGCTGGCCGAGAGCGGCGCGACGCTGCTCGTGTCGAGCCACGTGATGGACGAGGCCGATCGCTGCGACGAGCTCGTGCTCCTCCGCGACGGGGCCGTGCTCGCGACGGGGACGCCCGACGAGCTGCGACGGCGGACGCAGGCGGCGGCGCTCGACGAAGTCTTCCTCCGCCTCGTGGAGGCGGCATGACGGCGACCGCGTTGCGCGTCCTCGCGCAGCTCCGGCGGGACCCGCGCACGATCGCGCTGATCGTCGGCGTGCCGTGCCTGCTCGAGTTCATGCTGAAGGAGATCTTCACCGGACGCCCCGAGGTGTTCCAGCATGTCGGCGCGCCGCTGCTCGGGCTGTTCCCGTTCGTGTCGATGTTCGTCGTCACGTCGGTGACGATGCTCCGCGAGCGGACAACGGGGACGCTCGAGCGGCTGATGTCGATGCCGCTCGCGAAGGTCGATCTGCTGCTCGGGTATGCCGCTGCGTTCGCGGTCGCGGCCGTCGTGCAGGCGGTCGCGGTGTCGGCGCTTGCATTCGGCGCGCTCGGGCTGCACGTCGGCGGCTCGCGCGCGGCCGTCGTGGCGCTGGCGCTCGCAAACGCGACGCTCGGCATGGCGCTAGGGCTGTTCGCGAGCGCGTTCGCGCGCACCGAGTTCCAGGCCGTGCAGTTCCTGCCGGCTCTCGTCTTCCCGCAGCTGCTCCTGTGCGGTTTGTTCGTTGCACGGCACGACATGGCGCGCTGGCTGCGTGCGATCTCCGACGTGCTGCCGCTGACGTACGCGTACGACGCGCTCGCGCGTGTCGCGCAGGCGGGGCCGTACGGCGGCTGGTTCGCCGCCGACGTCGCCGTCACCGTTGCCGGCGCGCTGCTCGCGTTGCTGCTCGGCGCGGCGACGCTGCGCCGCCGGACCGCCTAGAAGAAGAGGACGATCGCGGCAGCGAGCAGCAGCGCGAGGCCGCCCGCGCCGACCGCGGCGCGATGCCGTGCGATCGCGCCGCCGACCGGCGCGCGTTCCGGCAGCGACCCGAGCCCGAGCAGCCCGGCCGCGACGACGAGGAGTGCGAGCAGCAGCGCGCGCGACGTCCCGCTCGTCAGCACCGAGGACGGGGGTGCAAGCGCGGGCGGCCGGTACGGCGCGGTCGGGCCGGAGGCCGACTTCGTGCCGGACGAGTGCGTCGTGCCGGAAGCGCGTCCGCCGTTGCCCGTCGCCGCGGCGCCGTTGCCGCCGAGTGCCGGAACGGCGCTGACGAGCGCGGTGTTGAATGTCGCAAAGGCCTGGCTCGTGCACACGTCCTCGACGCCGGTGCGCCGGACGGCCAGGAGCGAGCGCCGGGTCCGGACGAAGCGGACGCGCACGTCGACGAGCTTCCGGCCGAGCGCCCTGGCGACGAACCGGTAGCTGCCGGGGCCGAGCCGGTGGCCGTCGACGCGGCGGCGGATACGGAGGACGTTCGCGCCGTTCGCGGCGGACTGCGTGTAGCGGCCGATGAACCGGCAGCGCGGCGCCTGCTGCCAGACCGCGACGTGCACCACGGCGCGGCGCGACAGCCGGAAGTGCGCGACGACGGGACGGCGCACGGCCCTGGCCGCGGCGGAGCTGCTCTGCGTCGCGCTCGTCGACGGCGCGGTATCGAGCGGCGTCGCGGAGTACGCGGCAGAGCCCGAGCTGCGCGACGACGCTGTGCCGGAGGAGGGCTGCGCGGCGCCGCTCGGCGACACCGTCGTTCCCGCCGCCGCCGTCGTCGTCGGCACGTGGACGGGCGGCGGCGCAGGCGCGGGCGTCGTCGTCACCGGCGCCGTCGTCGAGACGGGGACGGTCGGGATCGGGCTCGGGACGCGCGGCGCCGGGGCGGTGACGGTGACCGGCGGCACAGTCACAGACGGCACGGTGACGACCGGGGTCGAGACGGTCGGCGTGGTCACGGTCGGCGTCGGCGGCAGGTCGACGGCCAGCGCAGCCGCTGCCGCCGCCCCCGCCAGGGGCAGGACGACGAGCACGGCGACCAATCGACGCACAAGAATTCAACGCAGATGTGGCTTCCGGGGTTCCGGTCTGGCCGCGGGCGGACAGAACCAGAGCGATGCAGCTCCCCGAAGACGAGCTCGAGTGGCGGCTCCACGTCGAGACGTGCCGGATCGACCTGTGGCGGGGATATCTCTCGTCCAGCTTCGTCGCCGTCCCCGTGGACGGCCCCACGGACGTCGCCGTGATCGAGCCGTCGACGAGCTTCAGCTGGCGGAGCAAGAAGCCGCCCGACTCCCAGGAGGCACGCCTCGCCCACTACGAGCTGGTGGCGCGGCTGAAGGCCGACGGCTGGACGCCGACCGGCCAGCGCGGCGAGTGGTACGAGACGGAGCTGTCGCGGCCGACGCTGATCGAGCCCGGCGAGGACGACCTGGACGAGCCGCCGTTCGCCCTCCTGCCGGAGCCGACGCCGGAGCCGGAGCCCGCGCCCGAGCCGCCGGCGCCGCCGCCGCCGCCGGAGCCCGAGCCGGTCGCCGAGCCGCCGCGCCTCGCAGCGGTCGCGGCCGCGCCGTCCGCGGCCCGCGACCGGTGGCAGGTCGCGGCGATGATCGGCCTGCTGATCGCGCTCGCGCTGATCGTCTGGGTCGCGACGCACTGATTGCGGCTGCCGCTCGCACCGCCGATCCCGCCGATGCTCGCGAAGCTCGCCGCCGAGCTCCCCGCCGGCGACGTCGTCTACGAGCCGAAGCTCGACGGGTTCCGGTGCCTCGTCTTCCGGGACGGCGACGACGTCGAGCTGCAGTCGCGCCACGGCAACCCGCTCGCGCGCTACTTCCCCGAGGTCGTCGAGCAGGTGCGCGCGCTCGACCTGCGGCGGGTCGTGCTCGACTGCGAGCTCGTTCCGGCGAGCGGCGACTTCCCGGCGCTGATGCAGCGCCTCCATCCGGCCGCGTCGCGCGTCGAGTTGCTCGCGCGCGAGGCGCCGGCGTCACTCGTCGCGTTCGACGTGCTGGCCGCCGGCGACGACGTGCTCCTCGAGCGGCCGCTGCGCGAGCGCCGTGAGCAGCTCGTCGGCGACGTCGGCGATGCGACGACGTCGATCGAGGCCGCACGCGCGTGGCTCGACACGCACGAGGGCGTCGTCGCCAAGGATCTGGCCGCTCCGTACCAGCCGGGCAAGCGCGGCTGGATCAAGGTGAAGCGCCGCAGGACCGCGGACTGTGTCGTCGCCGGCTTCCGCCGGCGCGCCGACCGGCCGTTGCCGAGCTCGCTCCTCCTCGGGCTGTGGGATGCGCACGGCGCGCTCGAGCACGTCGGCGTCGCCGCCTCGTTCGGTGTGCGGCAAGCGGAGTCGCTGCTCGACGACCTCCGCCCGCACGTCGCCGAGCTGCCGGGCCATCCCTGGGAGCACGGCTTCCTCCTCCGTGGCGGCTCGGTCGGCCGCCTCCGCGGCGCCGCCGGCCGGTGGGCGCCCGGCATGACGATGGACTGGACGCCCGTCAGGCCCGTCCTCGTCGCGGAGGTCGCGTACGACCAGGTCGACGAACGGCGGTTCCGTCACCCGGCGCGCTTCGTTCGCTGGCGCCCCGATCGCGACGCGCGCACGTGCACGTTCGAGCAGCTCGCGTGAGGCTGACGAACCTCGACCGGCAGCTCTACCCGAACGGCGTCACCAAGGGCGACGTCGTCGACTACTACCGGCGCGTCGCGCCGGCGATCCTCCCCTACCTCCGCGACCGCGCGGTCACGCTCTTCCGGGCGCCGTCGGGCGTTGCCGCTCGCGCGTGGTACCAGACGAACTGTCCGGGTGTGCCGCCCTCCGGTCGGCTCGCCGAGGTGCGCGGCTTCCGGATGTGCGTGATCGACGACGTCGACGATCTCGTGTGGGCGGCGCAGCTCGGCACGATCGAGTTCCATCCGTTCCTCGTCCGCGTCGGCGCAGCCGAGCCGGACTGGCTCGTCCTCGACCTCGACCCCGGCGATCCCGCCGGGATGGCCGAGTGCTGCGACGTCGCGCTCGCGCTCCGCGAGCGTCTGCCGGCGTCGGCGTGGGTGAAGACGTCGGGATCGCTGGGCCTCCACGTGCTCGTTCCGGTCGCGGGGATGACGTTCGACGAGACGAAGGCATGGGCACGCGAGCTCGCCGAGGATGTGCCCGGCGTCGTGACGACGCAGCGGCGCGACGCGCGTGCGGGGAACGTGCTCGTTGACTGGTTGCAGAACGATCCGACTCGGTCGATCGTCGCGCCGTGGTCGCTGCGCGCGACGGCGTGGCCGACCGTGTCGGCGCCCGTCTCCTGGCAGGAGGTCGAGACGCGCGGCCCGCTCGTCTTCGACTGGCGCACCGCGGCTGCGAGACTCCCGGAATGAGCCCGCGCTTGCTGATCCCCGCCGCCGTCGTCGCCGGGCTGCTCGTCATCGTCGGCGTCGCGAGCCGCGGCCGGCCGCTGTCGCCGCACGCCGGGGCCGGGCCGAGCGCGAGCTTCTTCGACTACGTCGGCACGACGCTCGTCCTCTTCGCCATCGGCATGGTGATCGTCGTCGTCGCCGCGATCATCTCGATGCGCGGCGGCGACCGGCAGAACGTCGATCGGAGCCCGTGGTACCTGCTCAGCTCGCTCATCATGTTCTTCGTCTGCTGCGCGCTCGCGTTCCTCGTCTCGAGAAACGCGTTCCTGAACCGGATCGCGAAGCCGCAGAGCGAAACGCTGACGCAGCGGACAGCGACGTCGCCCACGCCGAGCCAGAAGGCGTTGAAGGGCACCCGGAATCCGCACTTCCGCTGGGACGAGCTCGCGCTCGTCGTGCTGCTGATCGGCGGCGTCGGGATCTACCTGTGGCGGACGCGTGCGCCGCGGCTCACGCCGCGGCCGCTCGCCATGCGGCGGCGAACCGCCCTGTCGCGGGCGGTCGACGACTCGATCGACGACCTGCGGCGGGACCCCGACATCCGCCGCGCGATCATCGCCGCGTACGCACGGATGGAGCGGACGCTCGGCGCGGCGGGCGTGCCGCGGCGGCCGTCGGAGGCGCCGTTCGAGTACCTCGAGCGCTCGCTCGTCGAGCTCGAGACGAGCGCCGATGCCGCGCGGGGCCTCACCGGCCTCTTCGAGCGGGCAAAGTTCAGCCAGCATGAGCCGGCGGAGTCGATGAGGGACGAGGCGATCGACGCGCTCGTCGCGGTCCGCGACGAGCTGCAGCATCCTGCGCGCGAAGCGGTCCCGGCGTGACCGTCGTCCGGCGATACGCCTTCACCCTCACCGTGGCGACCGTCGCCTTCGCCATCCTCCTCGGCTTGCGGCCGCTGCGCACCGAGACGATCATCGCCGGCTATGCAATCGCGCTGGCGGCGATCGCGCTCGCAGCCCTGACGCGCGCGCTCGCCGAGGCGACGCACGACCTGTCGACGTCGCCGTTCGTCGAGGAGCTGCTCCGCAAGCGCGTGGCGCCGACGCGGCCGACCGAGCTGATCCGCGTCTCGCGCGAGCTGACGCTCGCGTCGTCGAGCGCGGGCCATGTCCACGAGCGGTTCCGGCCGCTGCTGCGCGACATCGCGGAGGCGCGGCTCGGCATCGACCTCGACCGGCGCGCCGACGTCGCGCGCGAGCGGCTCGGCGACGAGCTGTGGAACCTGGTGCGCGCCGACGCGCCCGCCCCACCCGACCGCCAGGCGCCGGGGCTGCCGCTGCGCCGGATCCGATCGCTCGTCGAGACGCTGGAGCGGCTCTGATGGAGCTCGGGGAGCTCCGCGAGCGCGCCGCGTCGATCCTCGACGAGGTCGAGCGCGCGGTCGTCGGCAAGCGCGACGCGCTCGAGCTGATCCTGCTCGCGCTCCTCTGCGACGGGCACGTCCTCCTCGAGGACTTCCCGGGGCTTGCGAAGACGCTGATCGCGCGCTCGTTCGCGCAGGCGACGTCGCTCGAGTTCGCGCGCCTCCAGTTCACGCCCGACCTGATGCCGTCGGACGTCACGGGCTCGTCGATCTTCGACCAGCGGAACGCGCAGTTCACGTTCCTGCCCGGGCCGATCTTCACCAACCTCCTCCTCGCCGACGAGATCAACCGCGCCCCGCCGAAGACGCAGGCGGCACTGCTCGAGGCGATGCAGGAGCGGCAGGTGACGAGCGAGGGCGACACGCGGCGGCTCGACCCGCCGTTCCTCGTGCTCGCGACGCAGAACCCGATCGAGTACGAAGGGACCTATCCGCTGCCGGAGGCGCAGCTCGACCGCTTCCTCATCCGCACCGGAATCGGCTACCCGACCCGCGAGGACGAGATCGAGCTCCTCGCGCGGCGCGTCGCGCGCGGCGAGGACGAGGTCGAGCTGCGCCCGGTCGTCGACGCGCCGACACTGCTCGCGATGCAGGGCGCGCTCGAGACCGTGCACGTGTCGCCGGTGATCGAGGGCTACCTCGTCGACCTGGTGACCGCGACGCGGACGTCGTCGCGGCTCGCGGTGGGCGCGAGCCCGCGCGGCACGCTGGCGCTGCTCAAGCTCGCACGCGGGAAGGCGGCGCTCGACGGCCGCGACTTCGTCGTTCCCGAGGACGTGAAGGCGATCGCCGTGCCTGCGCTCGCGCACCGGTTGACGCTCCGCCCGGAGCTCTGGGTGCAGCGGATCCGCGGCGACGACGTCGTCGCCGAGGCGCTCGAGGCCGTGCCGACGCCGCCGGCGGAAGACTCGCTCCGCGCGACGGCGTGACCCGCGCCGACTCGCCGCGGCTCGCCGCCTATGCCGGGCTCGCAGCAGTCGGTCTCATCGCCGGCCTCGCCGCCGGTCGCGTCGAGCTCGTCGCGCTCGCGGCGCCGTTCGCGCTCGCCGCCGCGGTGGGCGCGTCGCTGACACGCGGGCCGACGCTCCGCGGCTCGTTCACCCTCGACCGCGACCGTGCGCTCGAGGGTGAGGCTGTGCGCGCGACGGTCGCACTGACCGGGACGGAGAACGCGTCGCGGCTCGACGTCCTGCTGCCGCTCCCGGATGAGCTCTCGGTGCAGGACGGCCGCAACCCGGTGGCCGTGCACGCGTCGGCGGCCGAGGTCGCGCTCGCCGTCCGCTGCGACCGCTGGGGCGCGTTCCGCGTCGGGCCTGCGCTCGTGCGCGCGCACGACGCGCTCGGCTTCCACGCGTGGGAGACGCAGATCGGGCCGGCTGCGCCGCTCCGCGTCTATCCGAGCGTCGAGACGATGCGCGCACTGCTCGAGCCGCTCGAGACGCAGGTCTACATCGGCAACCAGGTGTCGCGGGTGCGCGGAGACGGCATCGAGTTCGCGGACATCCGCGAGTGGACGCCGGGCGACCGGCTGCGGCGCGTCAACTGGCGGGCGAGCGCCCGGCGCGGCGACCTCTGGGTGAACGAGCAGCATCCCGAGCGCAACGCCGACATCGTCCTGTTCCTCGACACGTTCGCCGGCGTCGGCGAGGGCTCGCGCGGAACGCTGGACATGACGGTGCGCGCCGCGGCGTCGCTCGCCCATCGCTACCTGCAGCGCAAGGACCGCGTCGGCGTCGTCAGCTTCGGCGGCTTCCTGTCCTGGCTCCTGCCGGCATCGGGCACGCGGCAGCTCTACCGGATCGCCGACTCGCTGCTCGAGATCGGGATCGTGCTCAGCTTCGCGACGAAGAACATCGACGTCCTGCCGCCGCGGACGCTGCCGCCGCGCGCGCTCGTACTCGCGCTGACGCCGCTGCTCGACTCCCGGTCGACGACGGCGCTGCTCGATCTGCGCGCGCGCGGCTTCGACCTCATCGTCGTCGAGGTCTCGCCGGTGCCGTTCGTCCGTCCGCAGTCCGACACGCTGGCGCAGCTGTCGTACCGGGTGTGGGCGATGCTTCGAGATGCGCGGCGGCGGCGGTACGAGCTCGCCGGCATCCCGATCGTCGCCTGGACGGACGGCGAAGCGCTCGACGCCGTGCTGGAGGAGGTGAGGACGTACAGACGCCACGCCAGACGCGCACGCGCGTAACGCTCGCCGTCCTCGCCGTCGTCGTCTACGCGGGGATCGTCGCCTGGGCGTGCGCGCTGTCGACGAACGTCCTCGCGCTGACGATCGTGCTCGGGGCAGTCGGGGCCGGGCAGCTCGTGTTCGTGCTGCTGCGCGGGCACGAGGAGCTGCTCGGGCCGGCGCTGCTGTTCGCCGGCTGCGCGTACGTGCTCGGATTGCTCGTCGGCCGGCACGCGCTCGACGAGGGTGCGCCGCTCGTCGCGGCGGGCCTGCTGCTGTGCGGCGAGCTGACGACGTGGTCGATCGACGAACGGCTCCCGATCGCGCACGAGCGCCGAGTCCGCGGCGCGCGCGCGGCGGGCGTCGGCGCGCTCGTGCTCGGCGGCCTCGTCACCGCCGGGGTCGTCGTCGCCGGGTCGGCGGCGGCGGCCGGCGGCGGCATCGGCTGGACGCTCCTCGGCGCCGCGGCCGCCGTCGTCGCGCTCGGGATTGCCGCGCGTTCGGCGGTGCGGCGCGAGGACTAGGAGCGGTCGCGGTCGCGCCGCTCGTCGGCCGAGAGATCCCCGGTGACCGCGCCGCCCGGCCCGCCCATCGCGACGCCCGCGTCCTCGACGATCTCGATCGGCTGCGCGTGCCGGTACTCGTCGCTCTGCACGCCGCCGCGCGGATCGTCGGTGCGGTCGAGCGCGTGCACGTCGCCCTGCTGCTTCTCCGCGTCAGCGCGCGGCGACTGGAACAGACGCGTGATCCACTGGAACATGCAGACCGCTTATCCGGATCGCGGCTACACTAACCCGCGTTTAGGGCGCATTCGTCTAGTGGCCTAGGACACCGCCCTCTCACGGCGGCGGCACGGGTTCGAATCCCGTATGCGCCTCTCCAAAGCCCCCGCGAGGGGGCTTTTTCATCTAGACGAGCCATGCAGCGAGCGCATCGTCACCGTTGACCTCCGCCGCCGTCGAGCGTCAGCGTCGACGCGCCGTAAAGACCTTGTCGAAGGTCCCCTGCAGCGCGAGCGGCTTGCCGTCGACCGTGATCGCGAGATTGGCGGCGGCGCCGAAGCGCGCCCATAGACGCGGCGCGCTGAAGTGAAGCATCCGGCCGCCGGGCGCGAGCGAGCCCGCGAACAGCACCTTCCCGGTCGACGACCCGCGGCGCAGCTCGACCCACGAGCCGCCGTCGCGGACGGCGCGGATCACGACGTCGACGGTCGCAGCACCGTGTGGCGCCGCAGCCGGCGGCGCCGCCTGCACCACCTTGCGCGCCGTCGCATGCGGCTTCGCGGCCGGCGGACGTGCGGCGGGCTTCGACGGCGAGCCGCCGCGCGTCGCGAGCACGCCGAGCACCGCAGCCAGCACGGCGACGCACGCTCCGGCGACGTACGGCCAGCGGCGGCGCGGTCGCGGAGCGGATGGCGGTGCCGGCACGACGACTCGCGCAGCGGGCGGCGGCGCGGGTGCGGCAACGACGGGCTCGGGCTCCGGAGGCGCCTCGGGCGCGACGACCACCTCGGGCGCAGGCGCAGGCGCGGGAGCCCGCTCGGCGGGACGCCGTCTCGGCGCCGGCCGGCTGAACGTCGTCTCGTACCACGTTGCGCCGGGCGCGTGCTCGGTCCAGCCGGCGGCAACGAGCTGCTCGACGAGCGCGTCGTAGGCGGCCCGCGCGGCGCCCGTGTCCGGCGGCGCGTCCTTGCGCCGCCAGCGGAACGCCCGCGACTCGAAGAGCGTCGCGTCGTCCGCCTGCACGTAGAACGACGACGTCGCGTAGCCGCGCCAGCGCTCGATCCGGCAGAGCTCGAGATCCACCGCCGTCCTGCTCTCGCTCGGGGACCGTCGCGCCTCCATGGTGGACTCGACTTCGGGACGGCGCGCCGAACTCATTCCAATGTTGTACTGCAACTGGTCGCGGCCCGGTTCTTCGCGGTCGGCGACGGGGAGACCACCGGCCGTGGCTCGGTCGCGGCGTTCGCGTCCTCCCTCGCGATCTGGGAGGTCTCGGGCACCGTCCGCGCGTGCATGAGCGCGCTCTCGAAGATCTACGGGACGAAGGACGAGCGGCCGTGGTACGTCCGCTTTCCGGTCTCGATCGCGATCGCGATGATCGTCACCGCCGCGCTCGACGCCGCCGCGACGGTCACGCTGGGACTGCACATGCCGTGCACGGCGGCGGGCGATCCCGTCGACGATCGCGCGTTGGCTTGCGACGGTCGTCGTGCTGACGATCGCGTTCGGCGTGCTCGTCCGCTTCGCGCCGGCCGAGCCGCGATCGAGCTCGACGAGCAGCTGCGGAAACGCCCGCTGCAGTGGATCGTCCGAGACCTTCTCTAGCCTCGACGCGTGGCCCGGCATCACGGTGCGTTTGGCGACGACCCCTTCGGACGGTTCGCGGAGAAGACGGCGCGGTTCTTCGGGACGCCGCAGTACATCATCGGGCAGACCCTCGTCGTCGCCGCCTGGATCGTCGCCAACTCGTTCGCGTGGGCGGGCCGCTTCGACGGCCGGCCGTACATCCTGCTCAATCTGATCTTCTCGACGCAGGCCGCCTACGCAGCGCCGCTGATCCTGCTTGCACAGACGCGCCAGGCCGACCGGGACAAGGATCACACCGAGATGGTCGAACGGCGGCATACCGCGCTCGAGGAGACGGCCGACACGCAGACGCGCGAGATCATCCAGCTGCTCAACGCGAACACCGCGCTGACGAGCGAGGTGCACGCGCTGCTCACAGCACAGCGCGAAGCCACCTGAGCCAGTTGCGGCCGAGGATCGCGTCGGCGTCGGCGCGCGCGTAGCCGCGGGCCACGAGCGCGTCGCCGAGCTTCGGCAGGTCTGCGATCGTCTCGATCTCGGCCGGCGCCGACTCGGCTCCCTGGCCGCCGTCGTAGTCGGTGCCGACGCCGATGTGCGACACGTCGACGAGCGCAAGGAGATCCTCGACCGCGTCGACGACTCGGTCGAGCGGCGGCCGCGCGTCGCCGCGCCGCCAGGCGCCGGCGAGGGCCCAGTTCACCGGCAGCAACCCGACGACACCGTCGCGCGCCGCGATCTCGGCGACGACGCCGTCGCCGAGCAAGCGGTCGAGCGCCACCGTGCGGCGCGAGTGTGCGTGCGTCGCGGTCACCGGCCCGTCGCTCAGGCCGAACGCCTCGAGCGTTGCCTCCTCCGCAAGGTGCGTGACGTCGAGTGCGACACCGATCCGGCCGAGCTCGCGAACGAGCTCGCGGCCGAGCGGCGTCAGCGGCCCCGGCTGCCGCGTGTCGCCCGCGTAGCGGTTCGCGTGCCACGCCGGCCCGACGATCCGGACGCCGCGCTCGACCCAGAACGCGAGGTCGGCGACGTCGCGGATCGGATCGGCGTTCTCCATCAGCAGCACGAGCCGCACGCCGTCGCGGTCGAGGTCGCGACGTTCGCGGACGATCGACACCGGCGCGCCGGACGCGTCCCACTCCTCGTACACGGCGAGCTGCGCGAGCGCGGCGGCGCGCGCCTCCTCGGCGGTGACGTACGACTGCTCGCCGGGAAAGCCGTGGTCGGCCGGGATGACCGCGATCGTCGCGACGACGACGCCGATGCCCCCCGCCTGCCAGTCGGCGAGCGAGACCATGCAGCGTCCGCCGGGCGGCGCGTCGTCCTCGCGCGCGCGGATCTCGAGCGCCGTCGAGCCGAGGTAGTCGCGACCGTACGAAACGACGTTGAGCGCGAGGTCCTCGTGCCCGTCGACGAGCACCGGTGCGCTAGGCGGCGGTCAGATCCGCGACGAGCGGCCCGGTGTCGAGCGGCTCGAACCCGAGCCGGCCGGCGATCTCCTCGCTCGTCGGCTTCGTTCCCTCGCGGAACAGCTCGCGCAGCAGCTCGCCCGTCTGCGGCGACCGCCACCACTCGGCGCCGATCTGGCCCACGAGGTACGCGCGCAGCTGCGCCGAGCGGATCCACGCGCGCAGGTAGTCGGCGGAGTAGAAGCCGGCGTCCATGTCGGCGAGATAGTTGCGCTCGTCGTAGCGGATCCCCGTCGCGTCGGTCAGCAACGGCGAATAGTCGCGCGGCGACGTTCCGCGCTCGTCGGCGAACGCGCTCCAGAAGCCGAGCTCATAGCGGAGCTTCGCGGTGTAGCGGCGGTAGAGCAGCGCCTCCAGGAACACGGTCACCCCCGCGTTCTCCTCCGCCTGCCCGTCGCTCAGGCCGAAGTACCGCGCGTGCCACTCCGGCTCGCGTGTGATCGCCTCGAAGATGTACGAGTAGATCTCGGTCAGCGCGTGGTCGCGGGAGATCGAGCGGAACGTGAACGGCAGCCGCGGGTCGCAGCCCGCGTAGTGCAGCGCATGGCCGGCCTCGTGCAGGAACGCCTGGTAGTCGGACAGGCCGCCCTGCGCGCGCGTGATCAGGTGCACGACCTCCGGCGGGTTCGACGCGATCACGCAGGCCCGCGGGTTCTTCTGGGGCCGGTCCTCGACGTCGAGCCGGATGTTCGGGATCGCGGTCAGGTCGAAGCCGAGCGCGAGCGTCGTCGTGAGGCACACGTCGACGCCCTTCTCCTTCGTGTACGTCGACTCGAGCGGCGATACGCGCCGCAGGTAGTGGACATGCGCGTTCGACGGGAGCTCGTCGCGTTCCGCGCCCAGCAGGCGCTCGAACCACGTGTCGCGTAGGCGGCCGTACGCCTCCGTCGAGGCATCGGCTGCGGCGACGAGCGCGCGCTCGAGGTCGCGCAGCGAGATCGCCTTCTCCTCCTCCGTCCGCGCGACGGGATCCGGCTCGCCCGTGACGTCGGCGTCGAGCTGCTCGCGCGCCTCGAGCAGGTCGCGGCGCGCCGGGTTGAACTCGGCCGAAGCCGACCGCTCCAGCTCGCCGAGCTCCTCGCGGTCGGCGTACGCAGCGAGGACCGCGAGGCGAGCCGTCGCCGAGCGCAGCGGCATTTCCTCACCGCGGAACGTGACCCGCGCGGCAAGGATCGCGTTCTCGAGGGCGTCCTCCTGCTCGGCGAGCTCGGCGGAGATGACGCCGGACTCGCACGTCTTGCGCAACCGGTAGAGCCGCTCGCGCTCCTCGCCGTCGGCGCCGCTCTCCTCCGTGCGCAGCCCGTCGAGCTGCTCGCGCGTGAAGAGGTCGCGATAGCGCTCGATGATCGCCGCCTGTTCGGAGACCTCCTTCTCGCCGACGCGCACGGCACGCCCTTCCTCGGCGCGCTCGAAGACGAACTGCTGCAGCCGCGACTCGTACTCGGCCGCGTTGCGGACCCCGGTGGTGGCCATCGCGCTGAGCCTACCGCGCGTTCGCGACCGCGCGGACGGCGTTCACGAGCTCGTCGATCGCGAACGGCTTGCCGAGGACGGCGTCCGCGTCGCGCGACCACGCGGCGTCGAGCTCGGCCGAGCCGGTGACGACGATCACCGGCACGCCGGCCGACCGCAGCTCCCCCAGCAGTGTCTCGCCGCGCTCGTTCCCGATGCGCATGTCGAGGAGGACGGCGGCGATGTCGTCGTCTGCGACGACTCGCCGCGCCTCGGCGAGCGACTGCGCCTCGATGACGCGATAGCCCTCGAGCTCGAGGTTGACGCGGCAGAGCAGCCGGATGGCCGGCTCGTCGTCCACCACGAGGACCGTGGCCCGGTCACCCCCCACGTCCGTCAACCCGGCGCGGACTATACCCGCCGTACCTCACGCGCCCCGAACGTCGTTTACTCATTACAAATGGGACACGGACAGGGCGACACGAGGCGGCTCGTGGTGGCCCGGGGGGACGCTACGAGGGCAGCAGGAGCGGGAATTCCGGTTCCGACGGCACAGTTCCGTCGGCGCGCTTGGCTGCAGTTCCAGCGGGCACTCGACCCGCTGGCGCCGCCGAAGCCCCTGCCTATGAAGCGGAACGGGTGAGGCGGTCGAGCGTCGTCTCGCGGCCGAGGAGCTCGATGCTCTCGAACAGGCCGGGCGAGATCTTCGATCCGGTCACCGCCACGCGGATCGGCTGAAAGCCCTGCCGCGGCTTCAGGCCGAGTCGCTCGAGCACGCCGCGCAGCGCCGCCTCGATCGACTCCGCGGTGAACGGCTCGAGTGACGCGAGCGCGTCGCGGGCGGCTGCGACGACCTCGGCGCCGCCGTCGAGATCCTGCGGCTCGACGTCGTTGAAGAGGAAGCCGGCGAACGCGGGGAACTCGCCGAGCCTCGCGATCTTCTCCTGCACGAGCGGCGCCGCGGCGCGCACGCGTGACTCGTCCCAGTCGATCCCCTGCTCGCGGAGATAGGTGAGCAGCGCGGTCGCGAACTCGTCCGGCGACAGCGCGCGCAGGTAGACGCCGTTCATCCAGTCGAGCTTCGCGTAGTCGAACTGCGACGGGCTCGGCGTGACGCGCGCCAGGTCGAACCGCTCGATCAGCTCGTCGCGCGACATGATCGTCGTCTCGCCGTCGGGCGCCCAGCCGAGGAGGGCGAGGAAGTTCATCAGCGCCGGCGCGAGGTAGCCGTCGGCGCGGAACTCCCCGATCCCGGTCGCGCCGTGCCGCTTCGAGAGCTTCTTGCCGTCCTCGCCGAAGATGCTCGGCGCGTGCGCGTACGTCGGCACGACGCCGCCGACCGCGCGGATCAGGTTGATCTGCTTCGGCGTGTTCGAGATGTGGTCGTCGCCGCGGATCACGTGCGTGATCCGGTCCCACACGTCCTCCATCGGCGACGCGAAGTTGTACGTCGGCCGCCCGTCGGAACGGACGAGCACGAGATCCTCGATGGTGTCGTTCTGCACCTCGACGCGGCCGCGCACGACGTCGTCCCAGGCGGTGACGCCGTCGTCCGGCATCCGGAAGCGGATCGCGCCCTCGTCCTCGTAGGCCTTCCCCTCGGCGACGAGCTGCTCGGCGACGCGGCGGCAGTCGTCCATCCGGTCGAGCTGGAACGTGACCGCGCCGTCCCACTCGACGCCGAGCCACCGCAGCGATTCCTGGATCTGCTCGACCGCCTCCGCAACCTCGCGGCTCGTGTCGGTGTTCTCGATCCGCAGCCGGTTCTGGCCGCCGTTCTGGCGCGCGAAGAGGTAGTTGAAGAGGAACGTGCGCACGCCGCCGATGTGCAGGAAACCGGTCGGGCTCGGCGCCATGCGGACGATCACGCTCACGGCGATAGCGTAGTGGCGCCGTGCGCTGCGCTCTCATTCTCGCCGCGGAGCTCCGCCGTTGCGCGTCCTGACCCAACAGGAGCTCAACCGCGCGACGCTTGCGCGGCAGCTCCTGCTCGAGCGGCGGAAGTTGTCGCCGGTCAAGGTGATCGAGCAGCTCGTCGGGATGCAGGCGCAGTCGGCCGCCGCGCCCTACATCGGCATCTGGACGCGCACGCTCGACTTCAAGCGGCTGCAGCTCGAGCGGGCGATTCTGCGGGGCGACGTCCTGCGGCCGACGGTGATGCGCGGGACGCTGCACTTCGTCTCGAAGCGCGACTATCCGATGCTCTGGTGGTCGTTGCGCGACCGCCACTTCGGGTTCGGCCCGTCGAGCCTCGAGCGCGCGCTGCCGTTGCTCGCCGAGGCGCGCGTCCGCGCGCCGCTGACGCAGAGCGAGGCGTTCGCCTGGATCGGCGAGCCGAACCCGAAGCACGTCTTCCGCGCGATCCGTCGCCGCGGCCATCTCCTGCACGCGCCCGAGACGTCGCTGTGGAGCCCGACCGCGGCGCAGCTCTTCCATGCGGTCGACGAGCCGGCGGAGCTCGCGAAGGAGGATGCGCTGGCCCAGCTCGCGCTCCGCTACCTGCGCGCCTTCGGTCCCGCGCGGGCCGCCGACCTCGCCGCCTGGTCGATGATCCCCGCCGGCTGGTTCGCCAATGCGCTCGAGACGCTGCCGACCTACAAAGACGAGAGCGGGCGCGTCCTCTACGACGTGCCACGTGGGCCGCTGCCGGCGGCCGACGCCGTCGTGCCCGTCCGTCTGCTGCCGAAATGGGACAACGCGATTCTCGGCTACGAGAAGAGCGGGCGCCTCCTCCCCGCCGAGCTCCGCCGCGTCGTGATCGGCCAGAACGGCGACGTACCGCAGACCGTGCTCGTCGACGGCTACGTCGCCGGAACCTGGGAGGCCGGCGGGGCGGTCGAGTACCTCCGCCAGGTCACGCGCACGCAGAAGGCGGAGGTCGCGGACGAGCTGCAACGGGTGCGGGCATGGCTGAGCGCGTCCTGACGCTGCGCGAGCTGAACCGCGCGCTGCTCGCGCGGCAGCTGCTGCTCGAGCGGCGCAAGCTCGGCGTGCTCGCGGCGATCGAGCGCGTCGCCGGCCTGCAGGCACAGTGGCCGCCGTCGCCGTACATCGGCCTCTGGTCACGGCTCGCCGGGTTCCGCCGCGAGACGCTCGAGCGCGCCGTCCGCCGCGGCGACGTCCTCAAGCCGACCGTGATGCGCGGGACGCTGCACCTCGTCACCGCGCGCGACTACCCGCTCTACTACGCGGCGCTCCGCGACATGCCGACGTGGTTCCAGCCGCACCATCTCGAGCACGCGCGGCGGCTGCTCGCCGAGGTCCGGGCGCGCGCGCCGCTGACGCAGAGCGACGTCGTCGCGTACATCCGGTCGTTCGGCCACGAGGAGATCGACGCACGGCGGATCATGCACGCGGTCCGCCGCCACGCCCACCTGCTGCACAACGCGGAGAGCGCGCTCTGGACGACGACGCCCCGTGTCGTCTACCACCCGTACCCGGAGCCCGATGAGCAGGATGGCGCCGCGGCGCGCGCCGAGCTCGTCCGTCGCTACCTGCGCGCCTTCGGGCCGGCGACGAAGGCCGACATCGCCGACTGGTCGGGCCTTGCCGTCCGCGACTTCGCGCACGCGCTCGACGGGCTGCCGACGTTCCGCACCGACGACGGCCGTGAGCTCTTCGACGTGCCGCGGGCGCCGCTTCCCGCCGCCGACACGGCTGTGCCCGTGCGCTTCCTGCCGAAGTGGGACAACACACTGCTCGGGCACGCCGACCGCCGCCGCGTGATCACGGACGAGCTGCGCCGCGGCGTGATCGCGAAGAACGGCGACGTCGCCGCAACCGTCCTCGTCGACGGCTTCGTCGCCGCCACCTGGACGTACGACCGCGCCGGCACGGTCTCGGTGACGTACGTGGCGCCGGTGTCGCGCACGCAGAAGCTCGCCGTCGCGCAGGAAGCAGCGCGGCTGCAAGAGTGGTTGAAGTGCCCTGCCCAGTGACACATGCCCGCTTCTCGCGCGCGATCACGCTGCGCGCTCGGGTGTCCTCGGTCGCGCCGATAGCCACCGCCATCGACGCTCCCTGCGTCCTTCGATCGCTTGGTGCTCGCGTACGAGAAGCTAGACGGCGTCACTGGGCAGGGCACTGATGCACATCGGCGCACATCTCAGCTCCGCGGGCGGGATCCACACGGCCGTCGACCGCGCCGAGGCGATCGGCGCCGAGTCGCTGCAGGTGTTCACGCAGAGCCCGCGCGCCTGGCGGCCGACGAACCACGACCCGGCCACGTTCGAGAAGTTCCGGGAACGGCGCGACGAAGTCCGCTTGCACGGCGTTCTCTGCCACGCGCTCTACCTCTGCAACTTCGCCGCGACCGACGACGCGATCTACGAGAAGAGCGTCATCGCACTGCGGACGACGATGCAGGTCGCGTGCGGGATCGGCGCCGACGGCGTCGTCTTCCACGTCGGCTCGCACCTCGGCGCCGGCTTCGACAAGGGCCTCGAGAGGGTTCTACCCGCCCTCGAGCTCGTGCTCGAGCTCTGCGACGACACGACGTGGCTGCTGATGGAGACCTCCGCCGGCGCCGGCGGGACGATCGGCCGGTCGGTCGACGAGCTCGCGACGATCTACGAGCGGCTCGACCGGCATCCGCGGCTCGGCGTCTGCCTCGACTCGTGCCACCTCTACGTCTCCGGCGTCGACGTCACCGACCGGCCGACCCTCGACGCGCTGCTCGACGAGCTCGACGACGCAATCGGCCTCGACCGCCTCCGCGCACTGCACGTCAACGACTCCGCCGGCGCGCTCGGCTCGAACCGCGACCGCCACGCGAACATCGGCGACGGCCTCCTCGGCGAGCAGCTCGGCGTCTTCCTGGGACATCCGCGGCTGCAGGGGCTGCCGGCGGTGCTCGAGGTCGAGGGCAAGGCCAAGAAGGGCCCCGACAGGGAGCAGATCGACCTCGCAAAAGGGATTCACAGACGAGCTACCGCTGGGTGATCCTCGCCGCCGGGACGCTCGCGCAGGCGAGCTTCTCGATGACCTCGGTCGCGCTGCCCGCGCTCGCCCCCGCGCTGCGCGTGCACTACGGGCTGTCGCTGCGCCAGGTCGGCGTCGTTCTCGCGGCGGTCGGCGTCGGCATGCTGCTGACGCTCCTGCCGTGGGGGCTGCTCGCCGACCGGCTCGACGAGCGCTGGGTGATCGCGATGGGGCTCGCGGGCTGCGCGGTCGCGCTCGCCGGCGCCGGGCTGACGCACTCCTTCGCGTCGGTGACGCTCGTCCTCGTCGTCGCCGGCGCGCTCGGGGCGAGCGTCAACGCCGCCAGCGGCCGCGCCGTCATGAGCTGGTTCCCGGCGGCGGAGCTCGGGCTCGCGCTCGGGATCCGCCAGACGGCGATCCCGATCGGCGGCGCGGTCGGCGCCGCGCTCCTGCCCGTGCTCGCCGCGCACGGCGGGACACGGCTCGCGTTCTTCGTCCTCGGTGCGTCGACCGTCGTCGGCGCGGTGCTCGCCGCAGCGTTCATCCGCGGGTCGGCACCCGGCGACAGCGTCGTCGCCGAGCTCGGACGGCCGCTGCGCGAGCCGATGCTCTGGCTGCTCGCCGGCGGCACATCGCTCTACCTGACGGCGCAGATCGGCATCACCGGCTTCATCGTCCTCTTTCTGCACGAGCACCGGCACGTGTCGACGCACGCGGCAGCCGGGCTGCTCGCATTGATCAACGTGCTCGCGATCGGCACGCGCATCGGCTCGGGACGCATCTCGGACCGCGTCGGCGACCGCGTCCGGCCGCTGCGCGTGATCGGCGTCGCGTGTGCGGCCGCGACGGCGGTCGTCGCCGCGTCGACCGACGGGCCGCTGCCGCTCCTCCTCCCTGCCTTCGTGATCGCGGGCGCGCTCAGCATGTCGTGGAACGCGCTCGGCTTCGCCGCTGCGGCCGAGACGGTCGGCTCCGGCAAGACCGGCGCCGCGCTCGGCTTTCAGCAGACGATCCTCGGCGTCGTCGTCGCCGTCGCGCCGCCCGCGTTCGCCGCGCTCGCCTCCTCATCGTGGCGGCTCGCGTACGCGCTCGCGGCCGCGGGGCCGCTCGTCGGCGCGCTGCTCCTGCTGCGGCTCAGCCCGAGAAGCGTGCGATCACGCGGAAGGTCGGTGACCCCGCCGGCAGCTCCTTGAACTCGGGGTTGACGCACCCGAGCTCGCCGGAGCGGTGCTCGAAGCAGGGGTCGACCTCGCTGCGGCACATCGGCAGCGGCCGCCGCAGCGCGCGGACCGCGCCGAAGCCCTCCCGCCGCCGCTCCGCGGCCCTGACCATCTCGACGTCGATCTCCGTCTCGAAGATCTTCTGCATGCAGCCCATGAACGTGTGCCCGTGCTCCTCGTACGCGTAGACGAACGGGCACGAGCGGCTGAGGCACGCCGAGGGATAGACCACCTTGTCGCAGTGGACGGCGCACAGCCGGCAGACGACCTCGTCCTGCGGCCGCAGCGGGAGCGCGATCTCACTCATGCGCCGGATTGTGGGTCAGGTTCGCCGGGCTGCGCAAGACTTGACTTCTCGCCGATTTTCAGGCACGGGAAACGGCGGTCATCACGTCCATCTGGCTGAAGGCGCGGAAGTCCGGCTCGGGCTCCTCGTCGGTGTCGGCCGTGAACCAGAGCGCCTGGCAGGTGCGCATGCCGAGCGCCTTCGCGCCGGCGATGTCGGTGGCGAGCGTGTCGCCGACCATCAGGGCGCGGTCCGGAGCAACGCCGAGCGCGTCGAGGGCGCAACGGAAGATCGCCGGATCGGGCTTGCGGGCGCCGATCTCCGGCGCCAGGACGATCACGTCGAGCAGCTGGGCGACGCCGAGGCGCGCAAGCTCGGCCCGGGCGAGCTCCGGCGGGTCGAACCCGTTCGAGACGAGCCCCGTCTTGAGCCCGCGGTCGCGCAGCGTCTCGAGCAGCGCCGGCGTCGTCGCGGCGACGCGATGCGCCGGCCGCCACGCCTCGTACTCGGCGGCGAGGAACCGGTCGAGCTCCTCGTCCCCGACCGGCGCAAGCCACTCGCGCATCAGCTCGCGGTAGTCGCGCTGCTCGACGAGCGGCAGGAGCTCCGCGCGGAACTGTCGCGTTCGCTCGGGCGACGGCTCGCGGCCGATCGCGCGAAAACCGGCGTCGTGGCCGGCGTCGTGCAGCTCGTCGCTCCAGTCCCACTGCGACAGCGTGCCGCCCCAGTCGAAGAGAACCGCCTCGAGCACGGGTCGTTACGCTAGCTGCGCCTTGGCCCGCAGGATCCTCTGGGCGTCGCTGGCCCTCGCGCCCGCCACGATCCTCGTCGACCGGTTCGCGAGCCCCGGCAAGACCGCGCTCTTCGTGCTCGCAGCGTTGTCGCTGATCCCGCTGGCGTGGCTGATCGGCGAGTCGACCGAGAACGCGGCCGAGCACACGGGGCCCGGCATCGGCGGCTACCTCAATGCGAGCTTCGGCAACGCGCCGGAGCTGATCATCGCGCTCGTCGCCGTGAACGACGGGCTCTTCGGCGTCGTCCGCGGGTCGCTCGCCGGCTCGGTGATCTCCAACCTCCTGCTCGTGTTCGGGATCTCGCAGGTCGTCGCGCAGAACGGCTGCGCGCTCGACCGCCGCTCACTGTTCACGCAGATCGGGCTGTGCGCGGCGGCGATCGTGCTCGTCGGGCCGGCCGTCGTGCTCGGCTGGACGGGCAGCTCGCAGCACGCGGCGGTCGTCGCGTCGATCGCGGTCTCGGTGGCGCTCCTGCTCGTCTACACCGTCGTCGCCGGCCGCAACCTGCGCCGCCACCGACAGCAGGAGCGCGAGGATGCGCACGAGGACGCGTGGTCGCTGCCCGTCGCGCTCGGCGCGCTCGCAGTCGCGACGGCGTTCACGGCGGTGATCAGCGAGATCCTTGTGCACTCGCTCGAGGCGTTCTCGCACGCAATCGGAGCCACCGACTTCTTCATCGCCGCCGTCGTCGTCGCGGTCATCGGCAACGCCGCCGAGCACGGCGGCGCCGTCGTGATCGCGCGCGACGGGAACATGAAGCTCGCGAGCGAGATCGCCATCTCGTCGAGCGCGCAAGTGGCACTGCTCGTCACACCCGTCGTCATGCTCCTCTCGCTCGCGTTCTCGCACCACCTGTCACTGACGTTCCGCTGGGAGGAGATCGCCGCGATGGCGCTCGCCGTCGGCCTGACGGCCGCCTTCGTCGGCGACGGACGCTCCGTCCGCTGGGAAGGCGCGTTGCTCGTGCTGACGTTCCTCGGCGTCGCCACCTGGTTCTGGTTCGCGTAACCGCCAGCTAGTCTCGTCGGCATGGCCGACGGTCGTGAGGGCACCGTCGTCGCCGCGCGCGACGTCACCCGCCGCTACGGCGAGGGCGAGACGGCGGTCGACGCACTGCGCGGGATCTCGCTCGACGTGACCGTCGGCGAGCTCGTTGCCGTGATGGGGCCGTCCGGCTCCGGCAAGTCGACGTTGATGCACATCCTCGCCGGCCTCGACAAGCCGACGACCGGCACCGTCACGATCGCCGGTCAGGAGATCACCGAGCTCGACGACCGCGCGATGACGATGCTACGGCGCAAGCACATCGGCTTCGTCTTCCAGTTCTTCAACCTCCTGCCGATGCTGAGCGCGGAGGAGAACGTCGTCCTGCCGCTGTCGATCGCCGGCACGAGCCCCGAGCGGCGCTGGCTCGACGACCTGCTCGACCGCACCGGAATCGCCGACCGCCGCACCCACCGGCCCGCCGAGCTGTCGGGCGGGCAGCAACAGCGCGTCGCGATCGCCCGCTCGCTCGTGACGCGGCCGACGATCCTCTTCGCGGACGAGCCGACCGGCAACCTCGACTCGAAGACGAGCGGTGAGATCCTCGAGCTGCTGCGGCAGTCGGTGAACGCCTACGGCCAGACGACGGTGATGGTCACCCACGAACCGCGGGCTGCCGCGATCGCCGACCGCGTGCTCTTCCTGGACGATGGATTGATCGTCCGCGAGCTGCAGCAGGCGACGGCACCGCAGGTGCTCGACGTGATGGCGACGCTCGGCGAATGATCAACGTCGCGCTCAAGGGGCTGCTCGGCCGGAAGCTTCGCGCGGCGCTGACCGCGATCGCGATCGTCCTCGGGATCGCGATGGTCAGCGGCACGTACGTCCTTACCGACACGATCCGAGCCGGCTTCAACGGCCTCTTCACGACCGTGTACCGGAACGCCGACGCGATCGTCTCCGGCAAGAGCGCGATCGGCGGCAACGACCAGCAGCCGGGTCTCTCGCCGTCGTTCCCGGCGTCGCTCCTCGGACGGGTGCGTGCGCTGCCCGACGTCGCCGATGCGGGCGCGAACGTCGCCTACCCGACGCTGCTCGTCGGCCACGACGGCAAGGTGCTCGCGATCCACGCCGGCGGGCTCGGCTTCGGCATCGACCCGAAGCGCGCGAACAGCAAGCTCAACCCGCTCCAGCTCGTCGGCGGCCGCTGGCCGCGCAGCGACCGCGAGATCGCGATCGACACGCGTACGGCGTCGAAGGAGCACTTCACGGTCGGCGACACGATCGGCGCGGTCGCCGGAAACGCGGCGCAGCAGTACCGGATCGTCGGCACCGTCAAGCTCGGCGCGGCGTCGATCGGCGGCTCATCGCTCGCCGTTTTCGACCTCGCGACCGGACAGAAGATCTTCCACAAGCAGGGCAAGCTCGACGAGATCTACGTCTCGGCGAAGCCCGGCGTCGCGAGCGGCGCCCTGCTCGACGAGATCGGCAAGATCCTGCCGCCGACCGCAGAGGTCCGCACCGGGACGGCGCAGGCGAAAAAGGACACCGAGAACACGTCGACGTTCACGTCGATCATCTCCGACTTCCTGCTGGCGTTCGCGGGGATCGCGCTGTTCGTCGGCAGCTTCGTGATCGCGAACACGCTGTCGATCACGATCGCGCAGCGCGTGCGGGAGTTCGCGACGCTGCGAACGCTCGGCGCGACGCGGCGGCAGGTCCTCACGTCCGTGATCGTCGAGGCGCTCGTCATCGGCTTCCTCGCCTCGGTGGTCGGGCTGTTCGCAGGCCTGGGGCTCGCGAAGCTCCTGAACCAGCTGTTCGTCTCCTTCGGCATCGACCTGCCGAAGGCGGGGACGGTGTTCGCGACGCGCACGATCGTCGTCTCGCTCGTGCTCGGGACGATCGTGACGCTCGTCGCGTCGCTGCGCCCCGCGCTGCGTGCGACGCGGGTCGAGCCGATCGCGGCCGTCCGCGAGGGCGCGCTGCTGCCGGAGTCGCGGCTGGCCCGCTTCGGGCTGCCGTTCGCACTCGCAATCTCCGCGCTCGCCGTCGCGCTGCTCCTCTTCGGCGGCCTCGACAGCTCGGCTGCGACGAAGCAGCGGCTACTCGCGATCGGCGCCGGCGTCCTGCTCCTCTTCTTCGGCGTCGCGCTGACCGCGCCGCGGCTCGTGCGGCCGCTCGCCTCGCGTCTCGGTGCGCCGGGCGCGCGCTTCGGCGGCGCACCCGGCCGGCTCGCGCGTGAGAACGCGATGCGCGCGCCCTCGCGCACCGCCGCGACGGCGTCGGCGTTGATGATCGGGCTCGCGCTCGTCACCGTCGTCGCGGTGCTCGCTGCCGGCCTGAAGACGCGCTTCGAGAGCTCCGTCAACGCGCTCTTCACCGCCGACTACGCGCTGACCTCGCAGAACGGCTTCATCCCGACGGGCGTCGACTCCGCGCAGGCGCTTGCGCACGTGCCGGGCGTCCAGGCGGTGTCGGCGGTGCGCGCCGGCGAGGCGCGCATCTTCGGCAAGCGGATCGGGATCACCGGCTCGGACCCGCAGATGCCGCGCGTGATCGACATCGACTGGGCGGCGGGCGCGCACGCGCCGCCGTTCGTCTCGAAGGACTACGCGAAGAAGCACGACCTCCGGCCCGGCTCGACGCTCAGCCTCGAGACGCCGAACGGCACGCGGCTGCACCTCGTGCTGCGCGGGATCATCGATCCGCCGAAGGGCGGCTCGCCGTTCGCCGACGTGACGATCCCGAACAACGTGTTCGACCGCGCCTACGCGAACCCGACGAACCTGTACTCGTTCGTCAAGGTGCGTGGCGGCGTCACGCCCGAGAACACGAAGCGGCTGAACGCCGCGCTCACGTCGTACCCCGACGCGAAGCTGCAGACCGAGAGCGAGTTCAAGAAGAACCAGGAGCAGGGCATCAACCTGCTGCTCAATCTCCTATACGTCCTGTTGTCGCTCTCGATCGTCGTCTCGCTCTTCGGGATCATCAACACGCTGATCCTCACGGTGTTCGAGCGGACCCGCGAGCTCGGCATGCTGCGAGCGGTCGGCATGTCGCGGCGGCAGCTTCGGAACATGATCCGGCATGAAAGTGTCGTCACCGCGCTGATCGGCGCCGCGCTCGGCATCCCGATCGGCGTCGGCCTCGGCGCGCTCGTCGGCCATGCGATCGAGTACCCGGCGTTCACGATCCCGTGGGTGACGCTCGTCGTGTTCGTGATCGCCGCAGTGATCGCCGGCCTCGTCGCGGCGATCTTCCCGGCGCGGCGCGCCGGCCGGCTGAACGTGCTCGAAGCGCTGCAATACGAGTAGGGTCGATCGTGCTCGACGTCCCGATCGGCGCGCTCCGAGCTCGCCGCGTCCGTGCCGGCGGGACCCCTCAGATCAAACCCAGGTTCCGGGCTCGCGCGTGATCGGGTAGCCGGCGAGCACCATCCGCTCGTCCTCGATCCGCAGCGCCTCACCCTGCTCCCAGCCGGAGACGACGCGCCAGCGGCCGTCGCCGTCGCGGTCGAACACGGCGGGCGGCGACCAGTCCGGCGCGTCGCTGAACTGCGCCTCGAGCTTCCCCTCGCGCCAGCGGAACACGACCTGGTCGCCCTCCATGTACCAGATGCCGAGCAGCGGCTCGACCTCCGCCGGCGGCGGCTCCTCGACACGCCACGGCTCGGGCGGTACCGGCCACTCGTCGATTGCCGTCGCGATCAGCTTCAGGCCGAGCTGCTGCGTCCGCGCCGTGCTCGAGTTGGTGAGGATCGCGGCGCCGACCTTGTCGGCCGGTGCGACGCCGACGAACGCGATGAAGCCGGGCATCGAGCCGGTGTGCCCGGCGACGATGCGGTCCCCGTCGCGGAACAGCTGCATGCCGAGCCCGTAGCCGCCGGTCCAGCGAACGTGGTCGGCCATCGACTGCAGCGTCCGCATCTCCTCGGCCGACCGCTTCGACAGGACAGTCTCGTCGGGGTCGGCGAGGAACGCCGCCCACGTGCAGAGGTCGCGCACGGTCCCCCACATCTGGCCGGCGGCAATCCACGCGCCGGTCTCGACCGGCGCTTCGTTCCAGGTCCCTTCGACATACGGTTTCACGAGATAGCCCGTTGCGGCCCGCTCGTCGGGATCGAAGCTCGTCCGAGTCAGGCCGACGGGTTGCAGCAGGCGCTGCTCGATGTACTCGCGATAACCGCTGCCGCCGGCGCGCTCGACGACGATGCCGAGGAGCGCGAACGCGAGGTTCGAGTAATGGAAGCGCGCCCCCGGCGGCAGGACGTTCTCCGCGCGGTGCAGCGTCTCGAGCAGCTCGTCGACGCCGGCGAACTTCTGCGTCAGCCACGCGTCGTCGTGCGTCTCGCGCTGGATGCCGGACGTGTGCGAGAGCAGCCGCCGGATCGTCGGCGCGTGGGCGGCGCCGTCGAGATGACGGTCGAGCGAGTCCTCGAGGTCGAGCTTGCCGGCGTCGCGCAGCTGCATGATCGCTGCGGCGGTGAACGTCTTCGTGATCGAGCCGAGCCGGTACTGCGTGTCCGGCGTCGCCTCCTCGCCGACGGCGAGCTCCCACGCGACCTCGCCGTCGCGGAGCACTGCGGCGGTGATGCTCGGCAATCGCTTGTCCCGCTGCTCGCGCACGACGAGGCGCTCGAGCGCAGCGGCAACGGTCTCAGGCGTGGACACGGACCTCGCTCAGGATCGCGGCCGCGCCGTCGGCGTCGTCCTCGGTGACGCCGAGGTACGTAACGGCCCGGAGCCAGCCCGGCCGCAGGTTGCCGACCAGCAGCCCGCGGTCGCGGAGCTCGTCCTGCAGTCCCGGCGCATCCTCGATCACGGCGAAGTTCGTCTCGGCATCCGGGTCGAGCCGGCGGGCGCGGGCGTGGTCCTCGGCGAGCCGCTCGACGTGATGGTCGAGCGCGTAGAGGGCCGCCGCCGCGACGATGCCGGCCTGGCGCAGCGCGCCGCCGAAGAGGAACTTGCTCTCCCACGCGCGCTCGATCATCTCGGCGGTCCCGGCGACGACGGCGCCGAGCGGGCAGGCGAGCCCCTTCGAGAAGCAGATCGTCACCGAGTCGGCATGGCGCGACCAGTCGCTCGGCGCGAGCCCGGTGGCGACCGACGCGTTGAAGAGCCGCGCGCCGTCGAGGTGGAGCGTCGCGCCCTTCTCGTGCGCGGCATCGACGGCGGCGCGGAAGTCGCCGACCGGCCAGACGCGCCCGCCGGAGCTGCGATGCGTGTTCTCGAGCACGACCATCCCGCCCGGCCCGAGATCCGGCTCCGACTCGATCTGCTCGGGCGTCAAGCGTCCCGCCTCGCCCGGCAGCGCGCGCACCATCAGGCCGGAGTGGATGGCGGGGCCGCCGGCCTCGTAGACGATCACGTGCGTCCGCTCCTCCGCGACGAGCGTCGACCCGGGCGTCGTCTGCGCGCGCAGCGCGATCTGGTTCGCCATCGTCGCCGTGGGCACGAACAGCGCCGCCTCCTGCCCGAGCAGCTCTGCCATGCGGCGCTGCAACTCGTTGACGGTCGGGTCCTCGCGGTACTGCTCGTCGCCGACCTCCGCTGCGGCCATCGCCGCAAGCATCTCCGGCGTCGGCTTCGTCAGGGTGTCGGAGCGAAGATCGATCACGCGGCCGCCTCTTCCTCGGCGATCGCGTCGACCTCCGCGAGCGTCCGTCCGCGCGAGCGCTCGATGCGCGAGTAGCGCCTGGCGAACTGCGAGGACGCGTAGTCGGTGAACATCGACTGCTCGAGCCCGAACGGCGTCACGCCGTTCTCGTACATCGAGAACGTCTCATCGACGACGCCGAGCGCGAGCGGGAAGAGCTCCGCCATCCGCGACTCGATCACAGCCCAGATCGCTGCGTCCTCGGCGACGAGCCCGCTGAGCAGGTAGACGCCGTAGGCGATGTGGCGCGACTCGTCGCGCTTGATGTCGACGAGCGCGGCGCAGAGGCCGGGCATCAGCCCGTTCGCCGCGAGCGACTCGTGGTAGCTGTGGTAGCCGGTCTCCGCGAGGACGCCCTCGACGATCATGTTGTACGTGACCGACGCGCGCGCGAGCGCCTCGCGCGAGGGATCGGTGAGGAGGCGCTCCATCGTCGCGGGCAGCTCCTCGTAGAAGATCTTCTTGTACGACGCCACGTGGAAGCGCTCGAGGTCGGGCGGCGAGCCGGCGACCTCCACGAGGAATCGCGCGAACAGCTCCGTGTGCTTCGCCTCCTCGTAGAGGAACGTGGTCAGGTACATCTCCTCCTCGACGCGACCATCGCGCGCGATCGCGAGCACGAGCGGCAGGAGGTCGAGCGTCACCGCCTCCTCGCCTGCGGCGAAGAGCGACGTCAGCGAGAGGATCGTCTGCTGCTGCAGCTCGTCGAGGGACTCCCAGTCGCGGCGGTCCCGCGTGAAGTCGACGGCTGCGGGATCCCACGCGCCGAGCCGCTTCGCCTTGTGGTAGAGGCGCAGCGGGAAGCAGTCGCGCAGCCCGACGGTTGTCGTGCGGAAGCCCTCGTGCACCGCCATTCACCGCTACCGTAACCGCGTGGATCTGCTGCTGCTCGAGTCGATGCTTCGCGAGCGCGGCGAGCCCGCCTATCGCGCAGCGCAGGTGTGGGACTGGACGGCGCGCGGCGCTGCGGGCTACGACGCGATGACGAACCTGCCCCGCGCGCTGCGGGAGGCGCTCGCCGCCGCCGTGCCGTTCTCGGCTCTGACCGTCGAGACGCAGCGCGAGTCGAAGGACGGGACGATCAAGACGCTCTTCCGCACCGCCGACGGCCACCCGGTCGAGGCGGTGCTGATGCGCTACCGCGACGGCCGCCGGTCGCTCTGCCTGTCGTCGCAGTCGGGCTGCCCGCTCACGTGCACGTTCTGCGCGACCGGGCAGATGGCGTTCGGGCGCAATCTGACGGCGTCCGAGATCGTCGATCAGGCTCTCCACTTCCGCCGGCTGACCGAGGTCGACCACGCGGTCTTCATGGGGATGGGCGAGCCGATGCTCAACCTCGACGAGGTGCTCGCGGCCGCGCGTCGCCTACCGGACATCGGCATCACGTTCCGGCGCATGACGATCTCGACCGTCGGGTGGCTGCCGGGACTGCGCCGCTTCGTCGACGAGGTCGACGAGCCGATCCGCCTCGCGCTGTCTTTGCATGCCCCGACCGACGAGCTGCGGTCGGCGATCATGCCCGTCAACGAGCGCTATCCGCTCGAGGACGTCGTCGCCGAGTGCCGGCGGCACGCCGCGCGCGTCAACCGGCGCGTCTTCGTCGAATACGTGATGCTCGCCGACGTCAACGACTCGGTCGAGCATGCGGCCGCGCTCGGCGAGCTGCTCGGGCCGGACGACTTCAAGGTCAACCTCATCCCCTACAACCCGATTGCTGGAAGCGCCGGCGGCAAAGCCGCCGACGCCCGGCAGGAAGACCGGCCGCCCGAGGCGGCCGGGGGCATGTACGACGGGTCGTCACGTGCGCGCATCGCCGCGTTCCGGGCCGAGCTCGAGGCGTGGCGCGTGCCGGTGACGGTCCGGTTGACGCGCGGCCGCGACATCGAGGCGGCATGCGGGCAGCTTGCGGCGGCGCCGAAGGTGCGGCGCACCGCGGTCGTGGGTTAGCGCTCGACCACGAACTCGGCCACGCGGCCGGCTCGGTCGAGGCGCGCGAGCAGCCGGGGTCTGGCGGACCGGCCGCCGAGCGCCCAGGTCCGCTCCGTGATGCGGGCCGCTCCCTGGTCCTGCCAGAGCAGGCGCGCGACCGAGTCGCCGATGCGAACGCCGTTCAACGTCGTCCATCGGCGTGACGTCACCGTCGCGGCGGCGAGTTGTGCGTTCGGCGCGCACGATCCGAACGTGGCCGAGAGCCCGATCGTGCGCCAGCGCACGCGGCACGGCCGCGTGCGCATGGTGGTGCCGGGCCCGTACTCGGCGCGCAGCCGCGCGAGCGTGTTCGTGCCGCGGAGCAGGGCGAGGCCGTTGCGACCGATCACATACGGCAGGGTCGCGCGGACGGGCGGCGCTCCGGTCAGATCGCAGTCGATCTCGACGGCGCCGTTCGGCCGAACCTCGACCGACGCCTGGATCCCGCCGCCGAGCCCGTCGGCCGCCCTCAGGACTCCCGTTTTGCGGGCGGGCACGGTCAACACGATCGTCCGGCCGTGCGAGCGACAACGGACGCGTGCGCCGGCCGCGAGCGCTCCGGGCGCGAACCAGCGGTGTTGCGGGCCGTGCACCACGACCGGCGGCGGCGCGGCCGCGACCATCGTCACAGTCTGGCGCAGCGGGAATCGTCCCGCAATCGTTGAAGCGCGAACCAACCGTTACTAGTATCCGGATCTCGTGACCGAGTCCGTCGAACAGCCGGTCGTCGAGATCGATCTGGCCCTCCTGAAGAGCGAGATCAAAAAGACGTATTCCGCCGTCTCGAACGAGCCCGGGCGGGATTTCATCTTCCCGACCGGCCGCACCTGGGCGGAGGATCTTCAATACCCGCCTGAGCTCGGCGAGGTGCCCGACACCGCCGTGGAGTCGTTCGCCGGCGTCGCCAACCCGTTCTCGCTGGGACGCCTCAGAGCGGGCGAGCGGGTTCTGGATCTCGGGTGCGGGGCAGGCACCGACTCGCTCGTCGCAGCGCAGATGGTCGGCCCCGAGGGAGGGGTCGTCGGCATCGACATGACGTCGGCGATGCTCGCGCGAGCCCGGCGAGCAGCGACCGAGCTCGGCGTTCAGAACGTCGAGCTCGTCGAGGGCCAGGTCGAATCGCTCCCGTTCCCGGACGAGAGCTTCGACGTCGTCATCTCGAATGGCGTGATCGACCTCGTCCCCGACAAGGACGCTGTCTACTCGGAGATCTATCGCGTGCTCGTACCGGGCGGCCGCGTCCAGATCGCCGACGTCACGATCGAGAATCCGGTGAGCGCCGAGGGCCGTCGAAACATCGACCTCTGGACCGGCTGAATCGCCGGTGCGCTGCTGGAAGCAGCGTACGCGAGGTTGATGGAACGGCACGGCTTCGAGCGGATCGAGACCGGACAGCTCGTCGACACGTACGCTCGCTCGAAGTTCGAGGACACACGCGCGAAGGCGCAGAAGTACGGCGCACGCGGAACAACGCTCAAAGCGTTCAAACCCAGCCGCTAACGGCTACACGCCCTTCGGTGCTTGCGCCGCGACCGGTTCTCGTGCTGCCTCCAGCTGCGGGTGGTCGCCGAAGCCGTACTTGACGACCGGCTGCTTCGCGGCGCGCACCTCGTCGAGCCGCTGCACCGGGCGGTGGTGCGGCGCCTCCTTCAGCTGCTCCGGCTGCTCGGCCGCCTCCTGTGCGATCTGCAGCATCGCGTCGCAGAACGCGTCGAGCGTCTCCTTCGCCTCGGTCTCGGTCGGCTCGACCATCAGCGCCTCCGGCACGACGAGCGGGAAGTAGATCGTCGGCGGATGGAAGCCGTAGTCCATGAGGCGCTTGGCGACGTCGAGCGCCGTCGCGCCGTGCTCGCGCTTCAGCGTGCGCGCGCTCAGCACGAACTCGTGCATGCACAGCCGATCGAACGGCAGGTCGTACGCGTCCTTCAGCCGCGCGAGCATGTAGTTCGCGTTCAGCACCGCGACCTCCGACATCTCGCGGAGCCGCGGCCCGAACATCCGGATGAATGCGTACGAGCGGACGAACACGCCGAACGGCCCCGTGAACCCGCGCACCTTGCCGATCGACTTCGGACGGTCGAAGTCGAGCCCGAACGTGCCGTCGTCCTTGCGCACGACGGCCGGGACCGGCAGGAACGGCTCGAGCACGTCGCGCACGGCGATCGGCCCGCCGCCCGGCCCGCCGCCGCCGTGCGGCTGGCTGAACGTCTTGTGCAGGTTGATGTGGACGATGTCGAAGCCCATGTCGCCCGGCCGCGAGATGCCGCAGACGGCATTCAGGTTCGCGCCGTCGTAGTACATGAGCGCACCGGCGCCGTGGAAGATCCGCGTGATCTCTTCGATGTTCTCGTCGAACAACCCGAGCGTCGACGGGTTCGTCAGCATCAGGCAGGCAGTGTGCTCGTCGACCTTGCCGCGCAGATCCTCGACGTCGACGTTGCCCCGCGCGTCCGTCTTGACGCCGACGACCTCGTAGCCCGCCATCGTCACGGATGCCGGGTTCGTCCCGTGCGCGGTATCGGGGATCACGACCTTCCGCCGCTGCTCCGACTCGCCCTTGTCCGCGAAGTAGGCGCGCACGAGCATCAGCCCGGTCAGCTCGCCCTGGCTTCCGGCCGCCGGCTGCAGCGACACGGCCTGGAGGCCGGTCACCTCCGCGAGGATCTCCTGCAGCCGCCACATCAGCTCGAGCGCGCCCTGCGCGCCGGCCTCTTCCTGCAGCGGGTGCAGGTTCGCGAAGCCGGGGAGCGTCACGAGCCGCTCGTTGATCCGCGGGTTGTACTTCATCGTGCACGAGCCGAGCGGATAGAAGCCGGTGACGATCCCGAAGTTCCGCGTCGAGAGCTGTGTGAAGTGCCGGACGAGATCGAGCTCGGCCACCTCCGGCAGCCGCGGCGGCTCCCTGCGCCGCAGCTCGTCCGGGATCTCGACCGTCGGCAACCCGTCGGGCTGCGGGATCGCCGACGCGCGACGTCCGGCCTGCGACTTCTCGTAGATCAGCTTCACCGCCGCGCGACCTCCGCGAGGACCTCGGCCAGCCGGTCGATCTCGGGCCGCGTCCGCTTTTCGGTCACGGCGACGAGCAGGACGTCGTCGAGCCCCTCGTAGTCGCGGCCGATCGCGTAGCCCGGGTGCACGCCGCGCTCGCGCGCGGCGGCGACGACCTCGCGGGCGTTCCGTCCGACCCGCACGGCAAACTCCTTGAACGTTGTCCGTTCTGCAAACAACGGTTCGAAGCCGCGCTCTGCGAGCTCGTGCTTCGCGTACGCCGAGAGGGCGAGGCAGGTCTCCCCCACCTCGCGCAATCCCTGCGGGCCGAGCCACGTCAGGTAGACGAAACCTCCGAGCGCCAGGAGCGTCTGGTTCGTCGTGATGTTCGACGTCGCCTTCTCGCGCCTGATGTGCTGCTCCCGTGTCTGCAAGGTGAGGACATAGCCGCGCTTGCCCGCGGCGTCTACCGTCTCGCCGACGATGCGGCCCGGCATGCGGCGGATGTGTTCCTGCCGCGCGGCGAGGAAGCCGTAATGCGGCCCGCCGTAGGACGGGAAATTGCCCGCCGCCTGTCCCTCGCCGAGCGCGATGGCGCAGCCGTACCTGCCCGGCGCCTCGAGCACGCCGAGCGACAACGGGTCGACGTGCGCGATCGGCAGCGCGCCCGCGTCGTTGGCGGCAGCCGCGAGGTCCGGTGCCGGCTCGAGGCAGCCGAAGATGTTCGGCTGCTGGAAGATGACCGCGGCAGCGCCGTCGGCCGCACGCCGGACCTCGTCGGGATCGCTCGCGCCGTCGCGGTGCGGCACCTCGACGACCTCGAGGCCGAAACCGACCGCGTACGTCTTGACGACCTGCCGGACCTGCGGGCTCGTCGCCTCGGTGACGACGATCTTCGCGCGGGTCGTCGCGTGCTTGGCGATGAAGCACGCGTCGCCGGTGACAGTCGTGCCGTCGTAGCCGGACGCATTCGAGACGTCCATGCCGGTCAGCTCGCAGATCGCAGTCTGGTACTCGAAGATCGCCTGCAGCACGCCCTGGCTCATCTCCGGCTGGTACGGCGTGTACGCCGTCAGGAACTCGCCGCGCTGCAGCACCGCGTCGACGACGCCTGGGACGTAATGGTCGTAGATGCCGGCACCGAGGAACGAGAGCTCCCTGGTCGTGTCGACGTTGCGCGACGCGAGCTCCGTGAGGTGCGCGGACAGCTCCTGCTCGGAGAGCGCGGGCTCGAGGTCGAGCTCGCCGTCGAAGCGGACGCCGGCGGGGATGTCGCGGAACAGATCACCGACCGACGAGACGCCGATCGCGTGCAGCATCTCCTCCCGGTCGTCGTCGGTCAGCGCGAGATACGGGTGCTGCGTCACTGCTCTGCCAGGACCTGCTTGTACGCGTCGAGGTCGAGCAGCGCGTCCACCTCGCCGGGGTCGGCCAGGCGGATGCGGATCAGCCAGCCGCTCCCGTACGGATCCTCGTTCACCGTCTCGGGCGCGTCGACTGCCGCCTGGTTGACCTCGAGCACCTCGCCGGAGAGCGGCGCGATCACGTCGGAGACCGCCTTGACCGACTCGACCTCGCCGTACGAGGAGCCCGCCTTGACGTTGCTGCCGGTCGACGGCGCCTCGAAGTGCACGAGCTCGCCGAGCGCGTCCTGCGCGAACCAGGTGATGCCGAGGACGGCCTCGTCGCCGTCGATCCGCGCCCAGTCGTGCTCGCGGTGGTACTTCAGGTCGTCGGGATAGCTCTCCGCGGCGGCCAATCAACCCTCTCCCTTCTTGTAGAACGGCCGTTTGACGATCCGCGCGCGCCGTGCCTTGCCGCGCACGTCGATCTGCAGCTCCGTATCGACGCCGGCGCGCTCGCTCGGGACGTAGCCCATGCCGATGCCGACGTCGAGGGTCGGCGAGTGCGTGCCGGAGGTGACATCGCCGCCGCCGTCGATCGCCATGCCGTGGCGGGGGATCGCGCGGTCCTCCATGACGAACGGAACGAGCTTCCGCGCCGGCCCTTCCGCTTTGATGCGGCGGAGCTCGTCGGCGCCGGTGAACTCCTTGTCGAGCGCGCACGTCCAGCCGAGGCCGGCGGAGATCGCGTCGGTGTCGGGTGTGATGTCGTTGCCGTGCAGCGCGAGGCAAGCTTCCAGCCGCAGCGTGTCGCGGGCGCCGAGGCCGCACGGCGTCACGCCGCGCGCGAGTACGCCGTCCCAGAGCTGCGCCGCGTCTTCGGCCATGCAGAGGATCTCGCAGCCGTCCTCGCCGGTGTAGCCGGTGCGGTTCACCATGCACTCGACGCCGTCGATGCGTTCCTCCGCGAAGGTGTTCCACGGCGCGGGGCCGAACCCGAGCTTCTCGATCGCGTGCGGGCCCTGCACCGCGAGGAGCGCGTACTCGTCGGAGACGTCGCGCACGTCGGAGCCGCTGATCTCGTGCTCCTTCAGCCACGCATGGTCGGTGTCGCGGTTCGACGCGTTGACGACGAGCAACCACCGGAACCGATCGACCCGGTAGGCGATCAGGTCGTCAACGATCCCGCCGCGCTCGTTCGTGAGGAGCGTGTAGCGCGCATGCCCGGGCTCGACTTGTGCGACGTCGCTCGAGAGCAGCGACTGCAGCAGGTCGAGCGCCCGCGGGCCTTCGACCTCGAGCTCGCCCATGTGGGAGACGTCGAAGACGCCCGCGTCGGCGCGCACCGCCCGGTGCTCGGGGATGACGCCCTCGTACTGCACCGGCATCTCCCAGCCCGCGAACGGGACGAGCCGCGCGCCGAGCGCGACGTGACGGTCGTAGAGCGGTGTCCGCAGCAGCGTCGTCGACATCCGCGACGATCCTAGTGATGCGCCTCAGCAGGGCGCCGGAGGCGTCTGCGGTTTCCCGGCCGGACGACGGCGGCTCTGCCGACGTCGTTTCCAGCCCCAGCAGCGCCGAAGGCGTCTGCGGTTTCCCGGCCGGACGACGGCGGCTCTGCCGACGTCGTTTCCAGCCCAGAGACGGGGCCGCCCCGGCTTCATCCGTGGATGGGCCGGGGCGGCGGACCGGGTCGTGGGGTTGACGCCTAACGGTCAACCCTTTGAGGGCATCACCCGTGTACCGCACCCCCGGCGGTCCGAAACCTCAGGATCGATCTCTTACTCGTCGCGCAGGAACGACGGCACGTCGAGCGCCTCGTCCGAGGGCTCGAACGTGGGCCGCGGCGAGGCCGACGTCGCCGGCAGCGGCGTCTCGAACGCGGCGCGGCGGCCGCGGCGCCGCGCCCCGCCGCCGAAGCCGGCTGCGATCACGGTGACGCGGATGTCCTCACCGATCGCGTCGTCGATCACGGCGCCGAAGATCACGTTCGCGTTCTGGTCGGCGGCGCTCGTCACGACCTCGGCGGCCTCGTTCACCTCGAACAGGCCGATGTCGGGACCGCCCGTGATGTTGAGGAGGATCCCGGTCGCGCCGTCGATCGCCGTCTCGAGGAGCGGCGAGGAGACGGCGGCGCGCGCCGCCTCGGCGGCGCGGTTCTCGCCGGACGCCGTGCCGATGCCCATCAGTGCAGAGCCCGCCTCGCGCATGATCGTGCGCACGTCGGCGAAGTCGAGGTTGACGAGCCCGGGCACGGTGATCAGGTCGGTGATTCCCTGGACGCCCTGGCGGAGGATGTCGTCGGCCATCCGGAACGCCTCGACGACCGACGTCTTCTTCTCGACCACCTGCAGCAGCCGGTCGTTCTCGATCACGATCAGCGTGTCGACGACCTCGCGCAGGTTCTCGATGCCGGCGTCGGCCTGCTGCGAGCGGCGCCGCCCCTCGAAGACGAACGGCTTGGTGACGACGCCGACCGTCAGCGCGCCGATCTCGCGAGAGAGCTCGGCGACGATCGGCGCACCGCCCGTGCCGGTGCCGCCGCCCTCGCCGGCGGTGACGAAGACCATGTCGGCGCCCTTCAGCGCCTCCTTCAGCTCGTCCCTGCTCTCCGTGGCCGCGGCCTGGCCGACCGCGGGATCCGCGCCGGCGCCGAGGCCGCGCGTCGCCTGCGAGCCGATGTGGATCTTCACGTCGGCGTCGCACATCATCAGCGCCTGCGCATCGGTGTTGACGGCGATGAACTCGACGCCGGTGAGGCCTGCGTCAACCATGCGGTTGACGGCGTTCGTGCCGCCGCCGCCCACGCCGACGACCTTGATGACGGCGAGGTAGTTGCCGGATTGATCGCGCATGCTCATGAGCGATACCTGAACCTTTGGTCGAGAATAGGGCCGGAAATTACGGGGATTGCGGCCAGGGTAGACACGTCGAATCTCGCTGTCAATCGGAGCTGGAGGCTTTCCAACCTCAATCTCGACCTGAGAGTTGAGAGTTTTTCCCGGCGACCGGGCGGCCCGGGACGCTGACGTCGAGGTACGTGCTCCCCGGCGGCAAGTGGCGCAGCGCACGGCGAGCGATCGCCAGCTTGAGGCGAATGTCGGTCGGCTCGCCAAGCCGCAATTCGACGCCGCGGCGCAGCCGGAGTGTGAGCCCGTCGCGATGGAGCGCCGCCGTCGTGAAATGGGCCGGGAATCCGACGGCGAGCGCGAGCGCACGCGCGACGGCGGCCGCGTGGTTCGCCGGCAGGAAGCCGGCGATCGCGACGGCGGTCGACCGGGGGATCCAGATGCGCGCCAGCGCGTGGGCCCCGTGAGCCAGGGCGTGCGGCGGCACCGGCGCCATCACCCGCCCCCGCGCCGAGACGAGCCACGCCTTCGCCCCCTGGCGGACGACCGCGACCGGGCGCTCGGGAACGACGTCGATGTGCAGCGTATGGGGGAAGGAGCGGTCGTAGCCGGCCGCGACGACGGTCGGCAGCGCCTCCAGCCGGCGGACGAGCGCACCGCCGTCGAGTGCGAGCAGGCTCGTGCCCCGCAGCGGCGCGACGGCCCGGCGCACCTGGCCGGAAACACGCGGCGACGCGCCGGTCACCTCGACGCGCCCGACGGCGAAGGCGGAGGTCTCGCGCGCCGCGAAGTAGCCGCCGACGGCGAGTGCAAGCAGCCCGAAGCCGACGATCACCGACTGCGCCGACGGCAGAAACCGTCGGGCAGCCGCCCGCTTCCGGTCGCGCGGAAGAGGCGCGACGGCGACGCGAACGCGCGGACGGGCCACGCGGCCTCGTTCGCCGTCGGGCGAGTGTTGCCTGCTTCAAACGAGCGAGGAGTCGTCGAGGCCGAGGAGCTCCACCTCGTGGCGGAGCTCGACGCCGAACTGCTCGCGCGCCCGGCGCATCGCCTCGCGCATCAGCGCGAGCGCATCCTCGGTCCGGGCCCCGCCGGCGTTCTCGATGAAGTTCGCGTGCTTCGGCGAGATCTGGGCGCCGCCGATCCGGTGGCCCTTGAGGCCGCACGCCTCGAGCATCCGCCCGGCGGTCAGCTCGTGGTCTGGATTCTTGAAGACGCTGCCGAACGTCCGGCGGTTCGTCGGCTGCGCCGCCTTCCGCCGCGCGTTCAGCTCGCGCACGTCGGCCTTGATCTCGTCGGGCGGCCGCGGCCGCAGCTCGAGCTCGGCCTCGACGACGACCTGCCCGTGCTCGAGGTTCGAGTGACGGTAGGAGAGGCCGAGGTCGTCCGGAGTCCGCCATTCCGTGCCGGCCGCGGTCGCGACGCGGACGCGGGTGAGGACAGACGCGAAGTCGCTGCCGTAGGCGCCCCCATTCATCCAGACGCCGCCGCCGATCGTGCCGGGGATCGCGCACGCGAACTCGAAGCCGCCGAGGCCGGCCGCCCGGGCGCGGTGGAGCACGACGGCGTTCGCGGCGCCGCCGCCGGCGCGCAGTGTCGTCCCGTCGACCTCCACCCTGGCGAGGTCGCCCTCGAGGCGCAGGACGAGCGCGTCGACGCCGTCGTCGGCGACGAGCAGGTTGGAGCCGAGACCGACGACGGCGACGTTCTCGCCGCGGCGCAGCAGCTCCTCGACCTCGGCGATCGTGGTCGGCTGTGCGAACGCCCGCGCCGGGCCGCCGGTGCCGAGCGTCGTGTAGCGGGAGAGGTCCGTCACCGCAGCAGCTCCAGGATGCGCGGCGCGACGCGATCGATGTCGCCGGCGCCGAGCGTCAGCACGACGTCGCCGGGCCGCGCCCAGCCGGCGACGATGCGCGCGGCCTCGTCGGGATCCGGCGCCCAGCCGACGCGCATCCCGGGCCGGAGCGCCGTCAGCTCGTCGACGATCAGGCGGCCGCTGACGCCGGCGATCGGCTCCTCGCGCGCCGGATAGACGTCGGTGATGCAAACCGCATGCGCCGCCGCGAGCGCGCGCGCGAACCCATGCGCAAGGTGCTGCGTCCGCGAGTAGAGGTGCGGCTGAAAGAGCGCGAGCACGCGGCCTCCCATCGAGGCGAGGTCGGCGGCGAGCTCCGCCGGGTGGTGGGCGTACGAGTCGAAGACCCGCACGCCGCCGGCCTCGCCCTTCGGCTCGAGCCTGCGGCCGGCGCCGCGAAACTCGACGAGCGCACGCTCCGCACCGGCGCGCGCAACGCCCGCGAGCTCGAGCGCGGCAAGCGCCGCCGCCGCGTTGCGACGGTTGTGCTCGCCGGGCACCGCGAGCTCCAGCTCGACAGGCGCGAGCTGCTCGGCGCGCACCACCTGCGGGACGTGCGCAAGCCATTCGTCGAACAAGCGCTCGAGGTCGGCGCGCGTGCTCACGTTCGCGTTGTGGACGTCGACGTCGACGTTGAGCAGGACTGCGATCTGCGGACGGAGGCGGGCAACCGATCCGTCGGACTCATCGCCCTCGACGACGAGCCAGCCGTCGCCGGCACGCGCATTGCCGCCGAGCTGTGGCACCTCACCGCCGATCAGGAACGCCGGATCGCCGCCGAGCCGGTCGAGGCAATACGCGATCATCGCGCTCGTCGTCGTCTTCCCGTGCGCGCCCGCGACGACGATCGACCGGCGCAGCGACACGAGCTCCGCCACGAGCTCGGCCCGCGGTCGGCCGTCCACGCGGCCGGCGTAGGCCGTCGAGACGTAGACCTCCCAGCCGGCCGGCGGCGCCGGCGGATCGGGGGCGAGCGTCACGTCGATCCCCTCCAGATGCGAGAGGAACGGCGTCTCGACGCGGTCCCAGCCGGCGACCTCGGCGCCCCAGGCGTGGGCAAGCAGCGCGTAGCCGCTCATGCCGGCGCCGCCGATGCCGGCGATCCAGATCCTCCTACCGGCGAGAGGCGAGCTCGACGAGCTCATCGGCGATCCTCTCGGCGGCGTCGGGCTTTGCGGCGGCGCGCATCGCGTCACCCATCGCGCGCAGCCGGGCGGGGTCGGCGAGGAGCTCGGCCACGAGCTGCGGCACGCGTTCGCGCGCGGCCGCGTCGTCGACGACCAATGCACCGCCGGCGTCGACGAAGTACTGCGCGTTCGCACGCTGATGGTCGCCGGTCGCGAACGGGTACGGGACGAGAATCGCCGGCCGACCGGCTGCCGCGATCTCCCAGACCGAGCCGCCCGCGCGCGCGACGACGAGGTCGGCGGCGCCGAGCGCGGCGCCGAAGTCGTCGACGAACGGCAGCACGCGGTAGTCGGTGCGCGACACGCGTGCGCGCACGGCGTCGTGGTTGAGCTCGCCGGTCAGGTGCAGGACGTGCGGGCCCGCCTCCGCCCATGCCGCGAGCGCCGTCTCGTTCAGCGTCGACGCTCCCTGGCTGCCGCCGAAGACGAGCACGAGCGGCCCGTCGCCGGGCAGCGACAGCGCCCGCCGCGCCTCGTCGCGCGGCAGCGGTTGCGACGTCGACGGGATCGGGCGGCCGACGAGACGCGCCTTCCCGTCGACACCCGGGATCGGATAGGAGAGAAAGAGGCGCTGTGCGAACGGCAGCGCGAGGCGGTTCGCGAGACCGAGGTGGGCGTCGGCCTCGGTCAGTGCCGCCGGAATGCCGCGCAGCCGCGCGGCGAGCACCATCGGGCCGGCGACGTAGCCGCCGGCGCCGAGAACGACGTCGGGCCGCCGGCGGGCGATGATCCGCGCGCACGCCGCCGGCGCGGCCGCCGCGAGCGCGATCGCGCGCGCGAGCGGCAGCCCCGGGCGCCGGGGAAAGCCGGCGATCGCGAAGGCGTCGAACGTGTAGCCGCGCTCAGGAACCAGCCGCGCCTCGACGCGATCCGGCGACCCGGCGAACGTCACCTCCGTGCCGCGCGCGCGCAGCGCTTCGGCGACCGCCAGCGCCGGCGCGACGTGTCCCACCGTTCCGCCGGCCGCGATCAGACACCGCAGCTGTCTTTGCTCCGCCACCACGCGCGATGTTAAGGAGGACCCCCACCGAGAGGAGCGCGACAACGAGGCTCGAGCCGCCGTAGGAGACGAACGGCAGCGGAATTCCCGTCAACGGCGCGAGGCCGAGGACGGCGGCGAGGTTGATCGCCGCCTGGCCTGTGATCAGCGCCGTGATCCCCGCGGCGAGCCGCTTGCCGAACGGATCCTTGCACGAGAGCGCGAGCCGCAGCCCGGCGTACGCGAACGCGCAGTACCCGACGACGAGGACCGCGGCGCCGACGAGCCCGAGCTCCTCGCCGATGACGGCGAAGATCATGTCGGTGTGCGCCTCCGGCAGGTAATGGATCTTCTCGATCCCCTGCCCGAGCCCGCGGCCGAAGATCCCGCCCGAGCCGAGGCTGATCTGGGCCTGCACGTTCTGCAGGCCGCTGTTCATCGGGTCCTTCCACGGATCGAGGAACGTGAAGATGCGAGCGCGCCGGTACGGCGAGATCCACGCCGCGATCGCGCCCAGCCCGAACACGATCGTGTACGCCGACGCGAGCGTCGGCAGCGGCGTGCCGCTCACGAGCAGCACGGCACCGACCATGACGACGATCGTGATCACCGTTCCGAGGTCGGGCTCGGCGAGGATGAGCAGGCAGAAGACGCCGACGAGGACGCCGAGCGGCCGGCCGAGCGCGCCCAGCGTGCGCGGCGGCGGCTTGCGCGCGAGATAGCCCGCCGCCCAGACGAGGATCGCGAGCTTCGCCAGCTCGGACGGCTGGAACTGCGCGGGGCCGAAGCCGATCCACCGCCGCGCACCGTTGATCCGCGCTCCCATGACGAGGACGGCGAGACAGAGGACGAGCGAGCCGACGACGAGCGTCGGCGCGAACTGGCGGAGCGCGCGGTAGTCGGTGCGCGCCGCGAAGAGCAGCGCGACGACGCCGAGCAGCGCATACGTGCCCTGCCGCTCGAGATATCCCATCGGGTTCCCGTTGCCGAGCGCGGCGGACGCGGACGTCGCGCTGTACACCATGACGAGGCCGAACGCCGTCAGCGCGAGCGGGACGAGCAGCAGCAGCTGCGCCTCGAGCGAGTGCGGTTTCTTCACGCGAGCGACTCCACGAGCGACCGGAACGCTTCGCCGCGCTGCTCGAAGTTCTCGTACTGGTCGAAGCTCGCGCAGGCGGGCGAGAGGAGCACGATCTCGCCGGGCTGCGCGACCGACTGCGCGTGGCGCACCGCCGTCTCGAGGTCGCCGTCGCGGTCGTACGCGCGGCCGGCGGCGTCGAGCGCCGCGGCGAGCTCGTCCGTCGCCGCGCCGATCAGGTGGATCGTGGCGATGTTCGCGGGCAGCTCGCGCGCGAACGGGACGAAGTCCTCCCCCTTCAGCGAGCCGCCGAAGATCACGTGCAGCGGATCCGGATAGGCCTCGACGCCGCGCCGCGCGGCCGCGGTGTTCGTCGCCTTCGAGTCGTTGACGTAGCGCACGCCGTGCAGCTCGCGCACGAGCTCGAGCCGGTGCGGCACGCCGGCGAAGCTGCGGAGCGCAGCCGCGATCGCGTCGTCGCCGACGCCCGCCGCGCGCGCGGCCGCCGTGGCGGCGGCCGCGTTCTCGCGGTTGTGCGCGCCGGGCATCGCCGGCTCGGCGGGCAGCGGGTCGTCGCCCGCGAACTCGATCGCGCCCTCGACCCCGAAGCCGCGCGGCGCCACCTTCGCGCGCGCGCGCTCGAAGATCCGCAGCTTTGAGTCGCGGTAGTGCTCGAACGTCCCGTGCCAGTTCAGGTGGTCCGGCTCGAGGTTGAGCAGAACGGCGACCTCGCAGGCGAAGGTGTCGACGTCGGCGAGCGCGAAGCTCGACAGCTCGAGCACGAGGTCGCCTTGCGGGTCGCGCAGCTCGCTGACCGGGGTGTGCTCGTTGCCCGCGAGCGTGACGTCGCGGCCGGCCGACGAGAACATCTCTCCGAGCAGGCGGACGGTCGTCGTCTTCCCCTTCGTCCCGGTGACGCCGACGATCCGGACATCGTCGGGGAGCAACCGGTAGCCGAGCTCGAGCTCGCTCCACACCGGGATCCCGCGCTCGCGGGCGGCGGCGACGACCGGGTTCGCGGGCGGGACGCCCGGCCCCTTGACGACGAGGTCGACGCCTTCGAGAGCCGCGGGATCCTCGTTGCCGAG
>DASXWV010000035.1:0-21238 GCA_036503495.1 Gaiellaceae bacterium | reverse complement strand
CCCCCGCGGCCCGGCAAAGGACGGCCGCCTGCGGGGGCCGGGGCCGTACTCTTTCGGCGTGAGCAGCTACCCGGACGTCCGGCTCCGCCGCTTCCGCCGCACCGCGCCGCTGCGCGCGCTCGTGCGCGAGACGCGGCTGTCGCTCGACCAGTTCGTGATGCCGCTCTTCGTCGCGCCCGACGCCCTCCGGAACGAGGAGCTGCCCGGGATGGCCCGCTTCGACGTCGAGGGCCTGCTGCGCGAGGTCGAGGAGCTCGTGCGCGCCGGCGTGCAGGCCGTGATCCTCTTCGGGATCCCGTCCGAGAAGGACGAGCAGGCGACGGGTGCGTGGGAGGACGACGGGATCGTCCAGCAGGCCTTGCGCGCCCTCCGTCCGCGGTTCCCCGAGCTCGTGCTGATGACCGACGTCTGTCTCTGCGAGTACACGTCGCACGGTCATTGCGGCGTCGTCGTCGACCGCGAGGTACACAACGACCAGTCGCTCGAGCTGCTCGCGCGCACGGCCGTCTCGCATGTGGAAGCGGGCGCCGACGTCGTCGCGCCGAGCGACATGATGGACGGCCGCGTCGCCGCGATCCGCGAGTCGCTCGACGACCGCGGCTACGAGTCGACGCCGATCCTCGCGTACAGCGCGAAGTACGCATCCGCGTTCTACGGCCCGTTCCGCGAGGCCGCCGACTCGGCGCCGTCGTTCGGCGACCGCCGCGGCTACCAGATGGATCCCGCGAACGTGCGCGAGGCGCTGCGCGAGTGTGAGCTCGATCTCGACGAGGGCGCGGACGCGCTGATGATCAAGCCAGCGCTGCCGTATCTCGACGTGATCCGCGCGGTACGCGAGACGTACGACGTGCCCGTCGCGGCCTACAACGTCAGCGGCGAGTACGCGATGGTCAAGGCTGCGGCGCGCGCGGGCTGGCTCGACGAGCGCGCGGCTGCGCTCGAGTCGCTGACCGCGATCAGGCGCGCCGGCGCCGACCTCATCGTCTCGTACTGGACGAAGGACCTCGCCCAGTGGCTCTGAAAACGCGCAGCGGTCTCTATCGCCGCGCGCTCGACCTGATCCCCGGCGGCGTCAACTCGCCCGTGCGCGCGATGCGCGCCGTCGGCCTCGACGAGCCGTTCTTCGTCGCGAGCGGCGACGGCGCGTACCTCACCGACGTCGACGGCGACCGCTACCTCGACTGGGTGATGTCGTGGGGCCCGCTGCTGTTCGGCCATGCGGACGCCGAGACGGTCGAGGCGGTGCGCGAGGCGGCACTGCGCGGCACGAGCTTCGGCGCGCCGACCGAGGCGGAGGTCGAGCTCGCGGCGGAGATCGCGGACGCCGTGCCGTCGATCGAGAAGGTCCGGCTCGTCTCGTCGGGCACCGAGGCGGCGATGAGCGCGCTGCGGCTCGCGCGCGGCTACACGAAGCGCGACCGCATCCTCAAGTTCGCGGGCTGCTACCACGGCCACGCCGACGCGCTCCTCGCGAGTGCCGGCAGCGGCCTCGCGACGCTCGGGCTGCCGTCGACGCCCGGCGTGCCGAGCGCCGTCACCCACGACACGATCGTGTGCCGGTACAACGACGTCGACGCCGTCGCCGAGGCCGTGATGCGCTACGGCGAAGGGCTCGCCGCGATCATCGTCGAGCCGGTCGCCGGCAACATGGGCGTCGTCGCGCCGGCCGCCGGCTTCCTCGAAGCGCTGCGCGTCCTCTGCGACGCGGCGGGGGCGCTGCTCGTGTTCGACGAGGTGATCACCGGCTTCCGCGTCGCGCGCGGCGGCGCGCAGGCGCGGTTCGGGGTCACGCCCGACCTGACCGTGCTCGGCAAGATCGTCGGCGGCGGCCTGCCGCTGGCGGCGTTCGGCGGGCGCGGCGACGTGATGGACCAGCTCGCGCCGAGCGGGCCCGTCTACCAGGCGGGCACGCTGAGCGGCAACCCGCTCGCGACCGCCGACGGTCTGAGCGTCCTCCGCCGCCTCCGCGACCCGGCCGTCTACGAGGAGCTCGAGCGCAAGGGCGAGCGGCTCGGGACGGCGCTCTCGGAGTACGGCCGCGTGCACCGGGTCGGCGCGATGCTGACGATGTTCATGACCGAGCAGGGAGTGAAGAACTTCGACGACGCGCAGACGTGCGATACCGAGCGGTACGCGGCGCTGTTCCGCTACCTCCTCGAACACGGGATCTACGTCGCGCCGTCGCAGTTCGAGGCGATGTTCGTGTCGCTCGCGCACTCCGACGACGACATCGATCGCACCGTCGACGCCGTGCGCACGTTCTTCGCCGGCCGGTGATGTGGGCGACGATCGCGGCGGAGGCGTCGGCCGAGAGCCGCCTCTGGGGCGACGCCCTCAAGCGCACGCCGGCCGAGGAGCCCGTCTTCTCGCCGCTCGCCGGCGAGCGCTTCCGGCTCGGGCTCGAGACGATCTACGAGGGCTACCTCGTCCACTACGGGACGCCGCGCCTCTTCCAGCCGCCCGACGACGACACGGCGCTGCTGCTCGGCGACTATCTCTACGCGCACGGGCTCGTCCGAATCGCCGACGACGTCGACGCCGTCGCCGACCTCTCCGAGCTGATCTCGCTGTGCAGCCAGCTGCGCGCCGAGAACGCGGAGGGAGACGGCGCGCTCTGGGCGGCGACCGCGGCGCTCCTCGGTCGCGGCATGCTCGACGAGCCGCGCGCAGCACTGCGGCTGCGCGGTGATCCGTCGCCGCTCGATGCGGCCGCGCGCGCTGCGGCCGGCGACGAGCCCGTGGACACCGCGCTCGCCGCGCACGCCGGACGCGTGCGCTAGCTCGACTCGATCGCCGCCAGTCCGCCTTCGAGCAGGCGGTACGCGCGCTTCAGGTCGCTGCGCAGCCTGCGCGCCGCCGCCGGGCCGTGCTTCCCCGCGAGCGCTGCGCGGCGCGCGTTGCGGAAGAACTGCCAGTGGACGCTGACGACGGCGTTCGCCGCGACGCGCGCGTCCAGCTCCGGAACGTGCAGGTCGGCGCGCAAGGCCTCGGCGAGCGTGTCGGCGTAGCGGCGCATGACGTCGAGCTCTTTCGCGAGCAGCGCCGGCGACTCTTCGAGAATCCGCGCGAATGTTGCGAAGTACGGGCTCGTCAACCGATCGGCGTCGCGTGTCTGCAGGTCGCGCAGCGCGGTGAACACCGACACGCCGCGCGGCCGGTCCCGGATCGCCGCGACGAGCGCGGCGAGCCTTGCCGGCACTTCGTCGAAGAAGACGTCCTCCTTCGTCGGGAAGTAGTTGAACACGGTCTTCTCCGAGACGGCGGCCGCGTGCGCGATCTCTGCGACCGTCACGTGGTCGAAGCCGCGTTGCGCAAAGAGACGCATCGCCTCGGCCGCGATGTGCTCGCGGGTGCGCTGCTTCTTCGACTCCCGCAGCCCGACCACGTTGTGATATTACAGTGGCTGTAAATTTATGCTCGCCCGCCTCGCCCACATCATCGCGCGCCACCGCTGGAAGGTCGTCGGCGCCTGGATCGTCCTGACGCTGTTCGGCGGCTTTGCGGCCGGCCAGGTCTCGAAGCGCTGGTATCAGAGCTTCTCGATTCCGGGCAAGTCCGCCTACGAGGCGAACCAGCGCACCCTGCGGGCCTTCGGCACGGGCGTCCGGCCGCCGAACGTCGTCGTCTTCCACACCGACGGCGACGCGACGAAGAGCACGGCGATCGCCGACGCGATGCGCAGGGTCGCGGGCTCGAGCCCCGGCGCGCGCACGAGCTCGTGGTTCTCGACGCACAATCCGATGTACGTCTCGAAGGACAAGCACACGACGTTCATGGAGGTCTACCCGCCGGGTCTTGCGACGTTCGATGCGACGAGCGGTGCGAAGGAGATGCGCGCGCAGGCGGCGGCCGGCCTCCCCGCAGGGACGACGGTCGAGGTCACGGGTCACGACCCGATCGAAGAGGCGAGCTCGCACGGCGGCGGCAGCGGCAACATCCTCCTCGAGGCGATGGTCGGCGGCCTCGGTGCGCTCGTCATCCTCTTCTTCGTCTTCGGGACGCTGCCGGCGGTGCTGATGCCGCTCGTCGTCGCGGCTGCGGCGATCCTCAACACGTACACGCTCGTCTGGGGCCTCACCTACCTGACGAACGTGTCGATCATCGTGCAGTTCCTGATCGCGCTCGTCGGTCTCGGCGTCGGCATCGACTACGCGCTGCTGATGATCTTCCGGTTCCGCGACGAGCTGCGCGAGGGAGCAGACGTCGAGACCGCGCTGGTCGAGACGATGACGCACGCCGGCCGGTCCGTGATCGTCTCCGGCTCGACGGTCGCCGTCGGCCTGCTGTCGATGCTCGTGCTGCCGCTGCCGTTCATCCGCTCGATGGGGATCGGCGGGATGCTGATCCCGGCCGTCTCCGTGCTGGCCGCGATCACGCTGCTGCCCGCGCTGCTCGCAGTGCTCGGCACGCGCATCAACAGCGTGCGCCTGCTGCCGAAGCGGCTCGTCGACCACGGCCACCCGGAAGACGGCGCGTGGGGCCGCTGGGCGCGCTTCGTGCTGCGCCGGCCGGTTCCCGTCGCGATCGTCGGCCTCGCGATCACGGTCGTCCTCGCCGTCGTCGGCACGCAGCTCAACCCGAACGAGGCGCAGCTGAAGAACTTCCCCGGCGGCGGAACCGCGATCGCCGGGCGGCAGCTCCTCGCCGACGCCGGCATCTCCCCCGGTGTGATGAAGCCGTTCGACGTGCTCGTCGAGCGCGGCGGCGACCCGGCCGCGATCGCGGCGAAGCTGCGCCGCGTCGACGGGATCGTCGGCGCGGCGGTGCCGCCGGGCTGGAGCCGCGGCGGCAACTCGATCGTCGAGGCGTTCCCGGCCGTCGACGGCGCGGCGCCGGGGATCCAGTCGATCATCGACCGGACGAGCACCGCGCTCGCCGGCACGGACGCGACGCTCGGCGGCGTGCCGGCCGTCGACCGCGACTTCGTGCACGCGGTCTACGGGAACTTCCCCTACGTCCTCGCGTTCGTCCTGATCCTGACCCTCGTCCTGCTGATGCGCGCGTTCCGGTCGATCGTGCTGCCGATCAAGGCGGCGGTCCTCAACCTGCTCTCGCTCGGCGCGGCGTTCGGGATCGTCGTCCTCGTCTTCCAGTGGGGGCACGGCTCGTCGCTCTGGAACATCACCGCGACGCAGGCGATCACCGCGTGGATCCCGCTGATGATCTTCGCGTTCCTGTTCGGCCTGTCGATGGACTACGAGGTCTTCATGCTCACCCGCATGCGGGAGGCGTACGACGAGACCCGCTCGACCGAGCGCGCGATCGAGCTCGGCCTTGCGCGCACCGGCAAGCTCGTCACGAGCGCGGCGCTGATCCTGATGTTCGCGTTCCTCGTCCTCTCCTCGAGCCCGGGCTTCGAGATCAAGGAGTTCGCGATCGGCCTCGCGGCAGGGATCATCTTCGACGCGACCGTCATCCGCGCGCTCCTCGTGCCCGCGCTGATGCGGCTGCTCGGCGACTGGAACTGGTGGCTGCCGCACTGGACGCGGCGGGCACTGCGCCTGCCTGCGGCTGACGTCGGATAGATTTGCGACATGCTCCACGTGCTCGCGGCGACCGCCGCCGAAGAGGGCAAGAAGGTCATCCTGTCGATGCTCGTCGTCGGCCTCGTGTTCCTGTCGGTGGTCGCGCTCGGCGAGCTCACCCACTGGCTGCGCAGCCGCCGCTGAGCTGCAAGGACCTACGGGAGTGGATTGCGCTCCTCGAGCGCGAGGGCGAGCTCGTACGCGTCGCCGCAGAGGTCGATCCGGACCTCGAGATCACGGAGATCGTCGACCGGACGGTGAAGGCCGGCGGGCCGGCCCTCCTCTTCGAGCGCCCGAAGGGCGCGCAGCACCCGCTCCTGATCAACCAGTTCGGCACGGAGCGGCGGATGTGCCTCGCGTTCGGCGTCGACTCGCTCGACGACATCGCGAAGCGGCTCGCGAACGTGCTCGAGATGCAGCCGCCGCAGGGACTGATGGAGAAGGTGCGCGGGCTGCAGACGCTCAAGTCGATCGCCGACTCGCGTCCGAAGACCGTGCGGCGGGGGCCGGTGCACGACGTCGTGCTGCGCGACGACGACGTCGACCTGTCGCTGCTGCCGATCCAGCGCTGCTGGCCGGGCGACCCCGCGCCGTTCATCACGCTGCCGGCGGTGATCACGCGCGACCCGCGCGACGGCAGCCGCAACGTCGGCATGTACCGGATGCAGGTGATCGATCGCCGCACGACGTTCATGCACTGGCAGATCCACAAGGACGGACGCGCCGACTGGCTCGCCACCGACGGACGCATTCCGGTCGCGGTCGCGCTCGGGCTCGATCCGATCACCGCGTACTCGGCGAGCGCACCGCTGCCGAAGCATCTCGACGAGCTGATGATGGCCGGCTTCCTGCGCGGCGAGCCGGTCGAGCTCGTCAAGGGCGTGACCGTCGACCTCGAGGTGCCCGCGCACGCGGAGATCGTTCTCGAGGGCTACATCGAGAAGGAGGAGGTCGGCGAGGAGGGGCCGTTCGGCGACCACACCGGCTTCTACACGCCGCCCGAGCCGTTCCCGGTCTTCCATGTGACGGCGATGACCATGCGGCGCGACGCGATCTATCCGTCGATCGTCGTCGGCAAGCCGCCGCAGGAGGACGCGTGGCTCGGCAAGGCGACCGAGCGGATCTTCCTGCCGGCCGTGCGCACGACGCTCCCGGAGATCGTCGACTACGACCTGCCCGTCGCCGGCGGCTTCCACAACCTCGCGATCGTCTCGATCCGCAAGCAGTTCCCCGGTCATGCGTCGAAGGTGATGCACGCGATCTGGGGGCTCGGGATGCTCAGCCTGACGAAGGGAGTCGTCGTCGTCGACGCGCACGTCGACGTGCACGACTACGAGCAGGTCCTCTTCTACGCCGGCGCGAACGTCGATCCGAAGCGGGACGTGCTGATCTCGGAGGGGCCGCTCGACCACCTCGACCACGCGCCCGAGCGCCAATTCTTCGGCGGCAAGCTCGGGATCGACGCGACGGCGAAGTGGCCGGAGGAGGGTGCCCGCCCGTGGCCGCCCGAGATCGAGATGAGCCAGGAGATACGAGCGCTCGTCGACCGCCGCTGGGATGAATATCGAATCGAGTCGGTTCTCCCTCGCCGCGACGGCTCGAGTCGGTAAAGATTCGCCAAGCCTGTGGCTGCGCCCGAGGACATGCACGACGACGAGCCCCACCTGCCGGCGCCCTCGCTGTGGCCGATCGGGTTCGCGATCGGCATCGCGGTCGTCCTCGTCGGGCTGATCGTCAACCCGACGATCGTCTCGAGCATCGGCGGCGCGATCGCGATCGTCTTCGGCTTCCTGTGGGCGCGCGATACGACGGCCGAGCTGCGCGGTCATCCGGTGGTCGTCGAGCCGGAGCGTCGTGACCTCGTTCCCGCCGGAACCGGCGAGGTCGGTCCGCCGGCGCACGTCGGCCGCGACGCGATGCCGCACCCCGCGCCGGGCGAGCGGTTCCCGCGCAGCAAGTTCCTCGAAGGCGCGACGCTCGGTCTCGGCGGTGTGATCGGCGGACTGATCACCGTGCCCGTCGCCGGCTTCGCCGTGCTGCCGTCGTTCCTCGGCCAGAAGCGGCACGAGGTCGACATGGGAATGGCCGCCGACTACAAGGAAGGCCAGTGGTACGTCGCGACGTTCAACCTCGATCCGTCGGAGGGTGACGTCAACCGGCGGACCGCGTTCGTCCGCAACAACGGCGCCATCAAGTCCGGCGGCAAGCAGGTGCCGAGCTTCACGATCATCTCCAACCGCTGCGCACACCTCGGCTGCCCGGTACAGGCGAACGGGCCGAGCGGCCAGATCCTCGGGCTGAAGAACCAGACGGAGAAGGGTGCGAACGGGCCGGTGTCGCTGACGCCGACCGTTCCCGCCGGCTTCGGGTGCCCGTGCCACGGCGGCCAGTACGACACGGAGGGCAACCGCACCGCGGGCCCGCCCGTGCGCGCGCTCGACCGGTACGAGTACGAGATCAACAACGGCCGCCTCGTCCTCCTCTCGACGTACTCGGTGTCGCACGTCGACGGCCAGGGCGCGGGCGCGACGATCCACAAATACAAGTCGGTCGGCCCCGGCGAGCACGTCGACGGTCCGGAGCAGTGGTTCTATCCCCTCAACCCGCCGCACCACTGATGGCAACCATCCAGCGCAGACAGCCGACGCGCGCGCAGCTGCGCAAGCAGCGGATGCAGGACGCCGTCAACTTCCCGCTCGACTGGCTCGAGGAGCGCTCGGGCCTGGTCGGCGGTGTGCGCTACTTCCTCTTCCGCAAGGTCCCGGGCGACACGAACTGGATGCAGACGCTCGGCTCGGCGACGCTCACCGCCTTCCTCGTGCAGCTGATCACCGGCGTCATCCTCGCGATGTACTACCGGCCGACGCCGAACGAGGCGTACAGCTCGATCCAGAACATCACCGACCACGTGACGATGGGCTGGCTCGTGCGCGGCATGCACCGCTGGGGCGCGAGCGTCTTCATCATCCTCATGTTCCTGCACATGGGGCGCGTGTTCCTGTTCGGCGCGTACAAGTACCCGCGCGAGCTGAACTGGGTGATCGGCGTCCTGCTGCTCGTGATGGGGATGATGGAAGGGTTCACCGGCTACCTGCTGCCGTGGGACCAGACGGCGTACTGGGCGACCGTCGTCGGCATCAACCTGAACGGGACGGCGCCGTTCCTCGGGCCGTGGTTGGCGCAGTTCCTACGCAGCGGCCAGGAGATCGGCGCCGACACGCTCACCCGCTTCTACTCGCTGCACATGCTGCTCGTGCCGGGCGGGATCATGGCGCTGATCGGCCTGCACCTCTCTCTCGTGATCCGGCTCGGCGTCACGTCGCCGCCGTGGTCGCGCGAGGCGGCCGGCATGGAGCGCGCCGAGACCAACGGCAGCGGCACGCTGCGGCCCGGCCTGACGCGGCCGGTCACGCGCGGCGGCACGTCGCCGGGAGGATCTGAGTAGTGGCCGCCGTCGAGAAGCCGCGCGCGATCGACGAGCGCCGCGCGCACTTCAAGCGCTACAAGGAAGACGTCGCGTCCCGCGGGAAGCCGTTCTACCCGTACGCGATGTTCCACGACACGGTGATGTCGCTCGTCGTCGTCTCCGTGATCGTCGGCCTCGCCTGCATCTGGAAGTGGACGTCGTGGGCGCCGCACCACGACGGCACGCACCAGGGCCTGCTCGGGCCCGAATACACGGCGCCGGCCGATCCGGGGACGACGAACTTCGTCCCGCGGCCGGACTGGTCCTTCTACTTCCTCTTCTATCTGCTGCGGATCTTCAAGTGGCCGGAGTCGGTCTTCCTCGGCACCGTCGGCGTGCCGACGATCGCGCTGATCCTGCTGCTCGCCGTGCCCTTCTACGACCTGCGCCGCGAGCGCCGGCTGTTCCGGCGGCCGCTCGCCGTCGTGGGCGCCGTGCTCGTCATCCTCTCGATGGCGGTGCTGACGTGGAAGGGCGCGACGGCGTCCGAGGCGCTCGCGTCCGAGGTGATCGCGGACGTCCCGCACTGGGTGAAGGCGGAGAAGCTGCCGCCGAAGGCGGTGCCGGGCGCGCGGCTCTTCGCGGTGGCCGGCTGTACCGCCTGCCATACCTATCTCGGCGTCGGCTCGGCGAACCTCGGCGCGCCCGACCTGACGGCGATCGGCACCCGGAACCTCGGCATCCAGTTCCAGATCAACCATCTCAAGTGCCCGTCCTGCGTGAACCCGGGCTCGCCGATGCCGAAGTTCGAGTCGCTCGGGGACAAACGCCTCCGCCAGCTCGCGATCTTCCTCGAAGCCTCCAAGGGCAAGCAGTAGGAAAACGGCACAATCCCGGGAGATGCACGTCTTCCTCGGGATCACGGGCGCGTCGGGAGCGCCGTACGCCGCCCGGCTGCTCGAGGCGCTCGCCGCGGCCGACTGCGAGGTCGGGGTGGCTGCCTCGAACGCGGCCGTCGAGGTGCTCGCGACCGAGCTGTACGGGAACCCGCGCCTCTCGCGCGACGAGACGCTGACGCGGCTGCTCGAGCACGCCCCGGCCGCGACGCTCTACGACGTCAACGACTGGAAGGCGCCGTACGCATCGGGCAGCGCGAAGGTCGATGCGTACGTGATCTGCCCGTGCTCGATGGGCACGCTCGGGACGATCGCCTCCGGCGCGATGCAGAACCTCATTCACCGCGCCGCGAGCGTCGCGATCAAGGAGGAGCGGCGGCTCGTCCTGATGCCGCGCGAGACGCCGCTCAGCGCGATCCATCTCCGGAACATGCTGATGCTGCGCGAGGCGGGCGCGACGATCCTCTTCCTCGCGCCGGGCTTCTACCACGGCGCCGAGACGGTCGACGACCTCGTCGACTTCGTCGTCGCGCGCGCCCTCGACCAGCTCGGCCTCGACAATGCACTCGCGAAGCGATGGGGTCAGTAGGCACCGGGACGCTGCCGCCCGAGGGCGTGCAGCGGATGTTCGACCGGATCGCGCCGGTCTACGACGCGATGAACCGCGTCATGACGGCAGGCCTCGACCGGCGCTGGCGGGCGATCACGCTCGACGAGACCGTGCGCAGCGGCGACCGTGTCCTCGATGCGTGCTGCGGCACGGGCGATCTCGCGATCGGCGCGCGCAAGCGTGGCTGCGACGTCGTCGGCCTCGACTTCTCCCCCGCGATGCTCGAGCGCGCGCGCCGCAAGGACGCAGACGTCGAGTGGGTGCAGGGCGACGCGCTCGCGCTGCCGTTCGACGATGCGAGCTTCGACGCCGCGACCGTCGGCTTCGGCGTCCGGAACGTCGACGACCTCGAGGCGGGGCTTCGTGAGCTGCGGCGCGTGCTGAAGCCGGGCGGCCGCGTCGGCATCCTCGAGATCACGACGCCGCGCGGCGCGCTCGCGCCGTTCTACCGGGTGTGGTTCGACCAGGTCGTGCCGCGACTCGGCAAGGTGCTGCCCGGCGGTGCTGCGTACACATACCTGCCTGCGAGCGTGCGCCGCTTCCCGCCGCCCGAGGAGCTGAAGACGCGGCTCGAGCGGAGCGGCTTCCCGAACGTTCGCTACAGACTCTTCGCCGGCGGCATCGTCGCCCTCCATGTGGGACAGGCCGGATGAGCACGACGGCGGAGACGCTCGCGACGATTCGCGCAGCCGACGGTCTCGAGGGCTACCTCGACGCGCTCGAGGAGCGGCTGGCGCGGACGGTCGCGACCCACCCGGGCCTCGTCGCCGCCGTCGGCAACGAGGCGCTCGCCGCCGGCGGCAAGCGCCTCCGCCCCGTGCTCGTCTTCCTCTCGACGCCGGCAGGGGAGGAGCCGTCGCTCGCCGCCGGCGTTGCCGTCGAGCTCGTGCACATGGCGACGCTCGTGCACGACGACCTGATCGACCGCGCGCACTTCCGTCGCGGCAAGGCGGCGGCGTGGTCGGTGTACGGCGCAGAGGCGGCGCGCGCGACCGGCGACTACCTCTTCGCGCGCGCGTTCGCCGAACTGACCGCGACCGGCGACGCACGCGCCGTGCAGATCCTGGCCGGCGCGACGCTCGCGCTCGCGCGCGGCGAGGCGCTGCAGCGGACGCAGGCGTACGACCCGTCGACGCCCGTCGAGGCGTATCTCGAGCGCTGCGCGCTGAAGACCGGGAAGCTCTTCGAGGCGGCGTGCCAGCTCGGCGGCGGCAACGGCGGCTACGGGCTCGCGCTCGGCGTCGCGTTCCAGATCGCGGACGACGTGCTCGACTGCTCCGGTGCGACGATCGAGACGGGGAAGATCGCCGGCACCGATCTCCGCGACGGCACCCCGACGCTGCCGTTGCTGCTCGCTGCCCAGCAGGACGACATCGTCCGCGCGGCGCTCGCCGGCGGACCGCTCGACGGCGCGCTCGTGCGGGTTGCAGCGACCGGCGCGCTCGAGCGCGCCCGCGAGGTGGCCCTGGATTACGCTAGACGGGCAAGGGCGTGCCTCAACGGCGAGCTGCACCGCCACGAGCTCGAAGCGCTGACACACGCCGTGGTCGACCGCGAGAGGTAGGTCAGGGGTGGCAGTTCTCGACACGCTCGATGTGCTCGCGCCGATCCGCGAGAAGGTCGAGGCCGGCGAACGGCTCGACTTCGAGGACGGACTGACGCTCCTGGAGACGGATGACCTGCTCGCGCTCGGCGAGCTCGGCGACCTCGCACGGCGGCGGCGCGGCGGCAACGACGAGGTGTACTTCGTCCAGAACCTCTACCTCAACCAGACGAACGTCTGTCGCGTCAAGTGCAAGTTCTGCGCGTTCGCGAAGACGCGCAAGCAGGAGGACGCGTACACGATCAGCGCCGACGAGCTCGTCGAGGACGCGGTGGCACAGTACGACGTCGCGAAGTTCACCGAGATCCACTGCGTCAACGGCGAGAACCCGCACGTCGATCTCGAGTTCTACGCCGAGGTGCTGCGCAAGCTGAAAGCGGCGCTCCCCGACGTCCACCTCAAGTTCTACACGGCCTCCGAGATCCACCACATGTCGAAGCTCGAGGGGTGCTCGCACGAGGAGGTCCTGCGCGTGCTCAAGGACGCCGGGCTCGGCTCGCTGCCCGGCGGCGGCGCGGAGATCTTCGCCGCCCGCGTCCGCCAGCTGATCGCGCCCGGCAAGGAGCCCGCCGAGCAATGGTTCGACGTGCACGACGCCGCGCACCGCCTGGGGATCCCGACGCACTGCACGTTGCTGTACGGGCATGTCGAGACATACGAGGAGCGCATCGACCACATGCTGCGCCTGCGCGACCAGCAGGACGCGACCGGCGGCTTCCTCGCGTTCATCCCGCTCGCGTTCCATCCGGAGAACACCGTGTTCGAGCGGCGCGGGTTCCGGCACACGACGGGTGCCGACGACTTGAAGATGCTCGCCGTCGGGCGACTGCTGCTCGACAACATCCCGAACATCAAGGCGTACTGGATCATGATGGGCCTGCCGATGGCGCAGCTCGCACTGCACTTCGGCGCGAACGACGTGCAGGGCACGGTCGTGCGGGAGAAGATCTTCCAGGCCGCCGGTGCGACGAGCGGCACCGAGCAGAAGATCCCGGAGCTCGTCCGCTTCGTGCGGGAAGCGGGCCGCATCCCGGTGCAGCGCGACACGCTCTACAACGAGCTGCGCCGATGGTGACACTCGGCGCGCCGACCCCGGCGATGCCGACGCGAGACATCGAGCGCGCGCTCCGCTTCTACGAAGGCGTGCTCGGGTTCGAACGGGTCGTCGCCGAGGAGGGGTTCGCGCTGCTCCGCCGCGACGACGCGTCGCTCACGCTGTGGGGTGCGACCGACGACTCGTGGCAGGAGCGCACCGATTGGCAGCGGCCGGTGTGCTCCGGTGCGGAGTCGTTCATCGCCGGCACCGCGAGCTTCCGGTTGCAGGTCGACGGGATCGACGAGCTGTACGAGCAGTGCCGCGGCCACGTTCATCCCAACGCCCTGCTCGATGCGACCGAGTGGGGGACACGCGAGTTCGGCGCGCTCGACCCGGACGGCAACCTGATCGCGTTCTGGGAGCGCGTGGCGTGAAGCTCGGCCGGATCAGCTACGTCAACATGGCGCCCGTCTTCTACCGGGTCGATGCGGAGGTCGAGGAGGTACAGGGCGTCCCGACCGAGCTGAACCGCCTGCTCGTCGAGGGCGAGCTCGACACGGCGCCGATCTCGTCGATCGAATACGCGCGCAACGCCGACAAGCTGCGCCTCCTGCCGCGCCTCTGCGTCGCCTCGGAGGGCGCCGTCGACTCGATTCAGCTCGTCTCGAAGAAGCCGCTCGAGCAGGTGCGCGTCGTGGCCGTCACGCCCGAGAGCGCGACGAGCGTCGCGCTGACGAAGGTGCTGCTGCCCGAGGCGGAGCAGGTGCCGCTCGGCGAGGACGCCGACGCGAAGCTGCTGATCGGCGACGCCGCGCTGAAGTCGGCGTTCGAGGACCCCACGCCGCACCACGACCTCGGCCGGCTGTGGCTCGAGCGCACCGGCCTGCCGATGGTCTTCGCCGTCTGGGCCTGCCCAGAGCCGCTCGCCGACGGGCTCGCCGAGCTGGAGGACGCGCTCGTCGCATCGGTGCGCCTCGCGCGCGCCGAGCCCGAGCGGCTCGCCTACGAGGCGGCCGAGCGCTACGGCTATCCGCCCGGCTTCCTTGCGCGCTACTTCGAGAAGCTGCGCTACCGCTTCGGCCCGCGCGAGCGCGCCGGCCTCTACACGTTTCTCGAGCTCGCGCGCGACGGCGGCCTGCTCGAGACGGTGCCGGAGCTGCGCTTCGTGCAGACGAAGGGCGCGGCGGTCGCATGAGTGTGACGATTTCTCCGACTACCGAGATCCTCGAGAAGGCGCTCGACGGCGAGCGGATCAGCGACGACGACGCGGTGACGCTCCTCCGCTCGCGCGACCTCGTCGCCGTCGGCCGCGTCGCGAACGAGATCCGCAACCGCAAGCACGACCCGAGCCGGATCACGTTCATCATCGACCGCAATCTCAACTACACGAACATCTGCACCACCGACTGCGACTTCTGCGCGTTCTACCGCCCTCCCGGCGACGTGCGCGAGGGGTACCTCCTCCCGAAGCCGGTGATCTTCAAGAAGATCGAGGAGACGCTCGCGATCGGCGGCACCGGGCTGCTGATGCAGGGCGGTCACCATCCCGACCTCGGCATCGAGTACTACGAGGATCTGTTCCGGTCGATCAAGGCGAAGTACAAGATCCACCTGCACGCGCTGTCGCCGCCCGAGGTGCAGCACATCTCGCGCCGGTCGAGCCTGACGATCCCGGAGACGCTGACGCGGCTGCGCGACGCCGGCCTCGATTCGATCCCGGGCGGCGGCGGCGAGATCCTCGTCGACCGCGTGCGCCGGATCATCGCGCCGAAGAAGACCAAGTCGTCCGAATGGCTGAACGTGATGCGGCATGCGCACCGGCTCGGCATCTCGACGACGGCGACGATGATGTACGGCCACGTCGAGACGCTCGAGGAGCGCGTCGAGCACATGCGCCGGGTGCGCGAGGTGCAGGACGAGACGGGCGGCTTCCGCGCCTTCTTCTCCTGGACGTACCAGGACGACGGCAACCGGCTCGGTGCGCTCGTGCCGCCGGAGTCGCGGCCGACGTCGTTCGACTACCTGCTCACGCAGGCGGTCTCGCGCATCTACCTCGACAACGTGCCGCACATCGGCTCGTCGTGGGTGACGCAGGGCAAGAAGATCGGCCAGGTGGCGCTGCAGTTCGGCGCCGACGACCTCGGCAGCGTGATGATCGAGGAGAACGTCGTCTCCGCCGCCGGCACGACGTACCGCGCGTCGACCGACGAGTTCGTGCACCTGATCCGCTCGCTGGGGAAGATCCCCGTGCAGCGGGACACGCTTTACAGAACCGTCAAGGTGTACGACTCCTAGCCCGGCTACCCTGGCGGCGGGTCGTGTTCCGCCGGATTCTCATCGTGCTCGCGCTCGCCGCGGCCGCATCGTTGCCCGCCGGCGCCGCGAACCGCGACGTCGAGGTCACCGCGCAGGCGCTGCTCATGCCGGGCGTGACCTACGAGCGCCAGGTCGAGTTCACGCCCCGGGGCCCGGTCGTGCTCGACGTCGTCACGGCGCCGAAGCCGGACGGCTCGCTCTACTCGCTTCAGCCCGTGCTCTCCAACAATGCCGTCGTTGCGACCGAGCGGTTGACCGATATCGAGAAGGAGCTGAAGGCGAGCTCGACGACGGTCGCGGTCAACGGCGACTTCTTCGCCGCGAACCCCGGCAAGCCGAGCGGGATCCTCCTCCGCGGCGGCCGGCTCGACACCGCGCCGGCCGAGGGCCGGTCGAGCCTCGGCATCGCGTCCGACGGGACGCTGTCGGTCGCACGCGTCTCGTTCGACGGCACCTGGCGCGGCACCGGTCAGCGCCGCCAGCTCGACCTGAACGCGCTGCCGGCCAGGAGCCACACGACGCTCTACACCGCCGCGTGGGGCCCGGCGACGCCGGCCGAGTCGGGTGTCGCGGTCGACGTGATCGAGCCGCTCGGCCCGCTGACGCCGAACGCCGTCAATACCGGTGTCGTCACGCAGGTCACCGACCACGGGCCCGTCCCGATCCCCGCCGACGGCGCCGTCCTCGTCTCGCGGGGCAACCAGGCGCCGCACCTGCTCGCCGAGGCGCCCACCGGCACGACGATCGAGATCCGGCCGACGCTGACCCCGAACTGGCGGGGGATGCGCGACGCGATCGGCGGTGGGCCGCAGCTCGTCGCCGGCGGCAAGCCCGTCTTCCGCTCGCGCGAGGCGTTCGGCGACCCGGTGCTGAACCAGCGGAGCGCGCGGAGCGCCGTCGGGCAGCTCGGCGACGGCCGTCTGCTGCTCGTCACCGTCGAGGGCGGGACGTCCGCGTACAGCGTCGGCATGACGAACTTCGAGCTCGCCGTCGCGCTCTCGCACCTCGGCGCGCAGGTCGCGTACGGCCTCGGCTCCGGCTCCGCGGCGGCGATGGCCTTCGACGGCGACCTGTTGACGCGGCCGTCGAGCGGCACCGAGCAGCCGATCGCCGACGCGCTCGTGCTCGCGTACACGGGCATCTATGCGGCGCCGCCCGAGACCGACGTCGTCTCGCCGAACGACGACAACGTCGACGACACGCAGACCTTCACCGTGAAGGTCGTTCGCGCATCGCGGATCACCGCGACGGTCGTCGGCCCGAACAAGGTGCCGGTCACGATCGCGCAGGCAGACGAGCAGCCGGGGACGTACACGTTCCCCTGGGATGCAAAGGGCGCGACCGAGGGTGACTGGACGTTCACCGTCACCGACGGCGCGACGAGCGCACAGCGCACGTTCGCGGTGAACAACACGCTCGGCGGCCTCGCCGTCAGCGGCACGGACGTCGCATTCCAGCTCACGCGCCCGGCCGACGTCGCCGTCACCGTGCAGAAGGCGAACGGCGTCACGGTCGCGACCATGCTGGCGAAGAAGCTCGGCGCCGGCACGCAGACCGCACGCTGGACCGGGGCGCCGCGAAGCGGTTACCGTGTGCACATCGAAGCGACGAACTCCATCGGAACCGTCGCCGAGACCGTGCCGTTCGGCTCGCGGCGCCGGTGACCGGCTTCGTCGCGCACCACGGCGTCTACGCCGTGTTCCTGCTGATGGCGATCGACGCCGTCTTCCCGGCTGCGAGCGAGCTCGTCATGCTCGTCGCGGGCGCAGTCGCCGCGGGCGTCGTTGCGTCCGCCCACGACGTCTCGCTGTTCGGCGCGACGATCGGCGTCGGTGCCGGGGCGTTTGTCGTTCTCGCGCTCGCCGGGACGTTCGGCTACTTCGCAGGCGCCCTCGTCGGCTGGTGGATCGGCGCCCGCGGCGGCCGGCCGCTGCTGGAGTCGCGCGGCCGCTGGTTCCACCTCGACTCGGTGAAGCTCGCGCGCGCCGAGCGGTGGTTCGATCGCTGGGGGAACATCGGCGTGCTCGTCGGGCGGATCACGCCGGTCGTTCGCTCGTTCGTCTCGATCCCCGCCGGCGTCTTTCGCATGCCGCTCGTTCCGTACGCGGCGCTGACGCTCGTCGGCTCTGCGCTCTGGGCGTTCGGCCTCGCCGGCGCCGGCTACGGGCTCGGCTCCAGCTACGAGCGCTTCCACCATGACTTCCGCTACGTCGAGTACGCCGTCGTTGCAGGCGTTCTCGCCGTGGCGGCGTATCTCATCTACGCCGCTAGAGTGAGACGCCGTGCAGCAGATCCCGCTCGTTGACGTCAAGGGCCAGTTCGCGTCCGTGCGCGCGGAGCTCGAGGCCCGGTTCGCCGACGTCCTCGACAGCGGCACATACATCCGCGGCCCGCACTTCCATGCGTTCCAGGAGGAGGCCGCCGCCTACCTCGGTGTGAAGGGCAGCATCGGCGTCGCGAACGGCACCGATGCCCTCGTTCTCGTCCTCGACGCGCTGGAGATCGGACCGGGCGACGAGGTGATCTGCCCCGCGTTCACGTTCTATGCGACCGCCGAAGCGATCGCGCGGCGGGGCGCCACGCCGGTCTTCGCGGATATCGATCCCGTGACCATGAACGTCGACGCCGACGACGTCGCGTCGAAGATCACGCCGCGCACGCGGGCGATCATGCCGGTGCACCTCTTCGGCCGCCCGGCGCCGATCGAGGACTTCCTGCAGCTCGACCTCTTGGTGATCGAAGACGCGGCGCAGGCGTTCGGTGCGCCGGGCGTCGCGAAGCTCGGCCACGTCTCGACGTTCAGCTTCTTCCCGACGAAGAATCTGTTCTGTCTCGGCGACGGCGGCCTCGTCGCGGCGAACGACGAGGAGCTGCTCGAGCGCGTCCGCGTGCTCGCGTTCCACGGCTCGCGCGACAAGGTCGACTTCGACTTCGTCGGCTACAACTCGCGGCTCGACGAGCTGCAGGCGGCCTTCCTCCGCGTCTTCCTCACGCAGCTCGACGGGTGGACGCGCGGTCGCCGCGAGGCCGCCGCCCGCTACGCGGAGCTCGGTCTCGGCGAGCTCGTCGACCTGCCGCTGGACGAGCCCGGCCACGTCTACCACCTCTTCGTCTGCCGCTCGCCCGAGCGTGACCGCGTCGTCGCGGCGCTCAAGGAGGCGGGCATCGGCACGGCGACGTACTACGTCACGCCGATGCACCTGCAGCCCGCAATGCGCTTCCTCGGCTGGGAGCGGGGATCGCTGCCGGAAACCGAGCGTGTCGCGACAGACAACTTCTCGGTCCCGCTCTGGCCCGGCATTCCTGTCGAGGCACAGGAGCGCGTCGTCGACGTCGTGCGCTCCGCGGTCGGCGTCACCGTTCCCGGGGCGCGCGCGTGAAGCGCGCGACCCGAGGGGAGAAAACGAGGTGACCGGGTTCCGCGGTCACCGGCTGCTGCAGCTGGCGGTGGACGCGGGGATCGTCGCGCTCTCCTGGTTCCTCGCCTTCGAGCTCCGCTTCGACCAGGGGCTGCCGGTCTACTACGACACGCTGCTGCGGCGGACCATCCTGCTCGTCGTCGCGATCAAGCTCGCGGTCTTCCTTCTCTTCGGCTTCCATCGCCGCTGGTGGCGCTACGTCTCGGTGCACGACATGTGGAGCGCGGCGCGCGGCGTCCTCGTCGCGTCGCTCGTTGCCGACGTGACCGTGTACCTCGCGTCGCCGGTGCACAACGTCCGGCTGCCGCGCTCGATCGCCGTCATGGATCTCCTGATCACGCTTGCGCTGATCGCCGGTGCGCGCCTGCTTGCGCGCACGGTGATGGAGCGTCCGCGCGGCGGCGTCGTCGCCCGCGGCAAGGAGGTGATCGTCGTCGGCGCGGGGGACGCCGGGCGGCTGATCGTCCAGGAGATGCAGCGCTCGCGGATGCTCTCGGCGACGCCGATCGGCTTCGTCGACGACGACCGCGACAAGCGCAACACGCGGATCCAGGGCGTCCGCGTCCTCGGCACGACCGAGGAGCTGCCGCGAATCATTCGCGACCGGCGGCCGGACGAGATCTTGATCGCGATCCCCTCCGCGTCCGGTGAGGTGCGGCGGCGGATCGTCGATGCCGCGCAGCGCGCGAACGTGCCGGTCAAGACGCTGCCGGGGCTGTACGAGCTGATCTCGGGCGACGTCGATCTCGCCGGCCAGATCCGGCCGGTGCAGGTCGAGGACGTGCTGGGCCGCGAGCAGGTGGAGGTCGACTTCGAGCAGATCGCCGCGTACCTCAGCGGCCAGACCGTGCTCGTCACGGGCGCGGGCGGCTCGATCGGGTCGGAGCTCTGCCGGCAGATCGCGCGGGTCGGCCCAGCGCGCCTGCTCCTCGCGGACAACGCCGAGACGCCGCTGTTCGAGATCGAGCGCGAGCTCGTCGACGACCGCGACTTCACGCCTGCCCTGCCGATCATCGTCGACGTCAAGGATCGCAAGGCGCTGCGGCGCGAGGTGTTCGAGAAGTACCGCCCGACGATCGTGTTCCACGCGGCCGCGTACAAGCACGTCCCGCTGATGAACACGCATCCGCTCGCGTCCGTCCGCAACAACGTGATCGCAACCCGCGTCGTCGCCGAGCTCGCGGCCGAGTTCGAGGTGGAGCGCTTCGTGCTCGTGTCGACCGACAAGGCGGTCAACCCGCAGACGGTGATGGGACAGTCGAAGGCGATCTGCGAATGGATCATCGAGTCGCTCGGTCACCGCCGCGACATCGCGACGCGCTTCGTCGCCGTCCGGTTCGGCAATGTGCTCAACTCGTCGGGCAGCGTCATCCCGACCTTCCGCCGCCAGATCGAGAAGGGCGGGCCGGTCACCGTCACGCATCCGGAGATGACGCGCTACTTCATGACGATCCCCGAGGCCGTCTCGCTGATCGTCCAGGCGGGCGCGATCGGCGGTCGCGGACAGGTGTTCGTCCTCGACATGGGCGATCCGGTGAAGATCGTCGACCTCGCGTGCAACATGATCCGCCTGTCGGGGAAGGTGCCGCGCCTGCCGGGCGATCCGGTGACCGGGCCGAGCGAGGTGCCGGTGAAGATCGTCGGCTCGCGGCCGGGCGAGAAGCTGCACGAGGAGCTGTGGGGCGACGACGAGTCGGTCGGCGAGACCGACCACCCGAAGATCATGCGGCTCTCGCGGCCGGCGGTCGACCCGGAATGGCTCGAGCGAGAGCTCGCCGAGCTCGGTCGGCTGGCTGACGAGGGCGACACGCTCGAGGTCGTCGCCAAGCTCGGCGCGATCGTCCGGCAGCCGCAACGCGAGGCGATGCCTACGGCGACGTCGGCGGGCCTCCCGGACAGCGAAGCGTCACCGCGAACGGCAGCTCCACCGACGCCGTCCGCGTGAAGAGCGACAGGTAGCGGTAGCGCAGGCGGACGCCGTCCGACGCCGCCTGTGTGAGGCCCTTGCGGCACTGCAGCCGCCAGCGAACGGTGACGAGCGACGTGTCGTGCGGCGCCAGCCGGAGCGTGGTCACGCCCTCGGGCGCGACGGCGCCGGCAGGCACGCCGGCGATGCCGAGCACCCGCACGGCGAAGCGGCCGGTGTTCGCGAGCGTGAAGGTCATCTGGAAGGAGCGGCCGGGACGGTAGTCCGGGATGAAGACGGGCTTGCCGCCCGAGCCGAACGTCGGCGCGACGTTGGCGGCGAGGCCGGGCCCGGGCGTGAGCGGGAGCTCCGCCGCGAGCGGCGCATACGTGCGGAGCCAGAGAAACAGCCCGAGCGCGGCGGCTCCGACGACCACGGCCGTTGCGGACACGACCAACGCGATGACGCGCCCCATGGGTGGGATTCTGGCCGACGCAGGCTGGAAGCGCCGACGGCGAAGC
>DASXWV010000034.1:0-6951 GCA_036503495.1 Gaiellaceae bacterium | reverse complement strand
AGCGGCGCCTCGAGCCCTTTGTAGAGGTTGCCGCCGTCGGAGAGCGCGCCGCCCGCGACCACCCGCCGCGCGTCGAGGCGGGAGCGGCCGAGGCCTGCCTTCGGCTGCGGGCGCTCCGTCTCGTAGAGCACGCGGAGCGCGCCCGACGTCCCCACCATCAGAGCCGCGCGCTCGGGCCCGACGCAGCCGGCGCCGAGGTTCGAGCACGCGCCGTCGAGCCAGACCGGCTCGTCGGCGATCTCGGGCAGCCGGCCGGCGTCGAGCCCGAGCGTCTCCAGCAGCTCACCGTCCCATTCGTTCGTCGTCAGGTCGAGCAGGCCGGTGCCCGACGCCATCGACACGCTCGTCCTGCGGCCGCCGCGCACGAAGTCGGGGAACGAGACGAAACGCGCCGCCTCGCGGAAGATCTCGGGCGCCGTCTGCGCAAGCCACGCGAGCTTCGCTGGCCAGAACGACGGATGGAGGTACCCGCCCGTGCGCGCGTGCACCGCGTCGGCGTCGAGGCGGCGGCGCAGCCATTCGGCAGCGTCGGCGCTGCGCGTGTCGCGCCAGCCGAGGATCGGTGTCAGCGGCGCTCCCTGCCTGTCGAGCGCGACGAGCGAGTGACCGAAGCACGACGTCCCGTCGGGGTCGTCGCCGCCCAGGACCTTCCGGACGAGCGCCGCGACCTCCTGCGCGTCGTTGGTGTCGTACTTCTCCTGCCGCAGCTCGCCGTCGGACGTGCCGTCGTCGGCGAACCGCTGCGCCCGCACCGACGACGAGCCGATGTCGAGCGCGACGACGCTCATGCAAGGACGTCCAGCGCCTCGGCGAGCCAGCGGCGCGCGCGGTCGACGTTCGGCCCGGGCGGCGCGAGGTGCACGGCGTCGAGCTGGAGCTGCGTCATGACGCGCAGCGCCCGCCGCGGGTCGGGCTCGACGAGCGCCTCCTCGATCCGCTCGGCCGTCCGCTCCGGCTTGACCGGCAGCGCGTCTAGGCGTGCCGCGAGCCGCTTGCTCGTCGGCTGCCACGCGCGGTTGAGCGCGTAGACGATCGCCAGTACGCGCGTCGCCGCGTCGACGAGCCACTCCGTCAGCTGCAGCCGGTCGCCCGGACGCACGATCGTCAGCAGGCCCGCCGGCGTGAAGCCGCCCCAACGCTGCGCCGCCTCCTCGATCCGCGCCGCGGCCACCTCCTCCGGCACGACCGCGAGCTGCCGCTGCCACCCGGCGAGCAGGCCGCTCGTCTTCAGCGGCAGCGCATTGAGGAGGGCATCGCCGGTCGCCTGCGTCGGCGCCGCGACCTGCTCCTCGGCGAGCGCTCGGTGCCACCAGATCGTCTCGATCGGGACGCCGTCGAGGTAGCCGGAGACGCGCCGCGCCGGCGTCGCGGGGTCACCCCACGTGTCGAGGCCCGTCAGACCGGCGGACGCGGCGAGCTCGAAGCACTCGTCGAGCGTGTGCGGCTCCGCGACGACGACGAGCATCTCGATGTCGGAGACATCGTCCGCCACGCCGCGCGAGACGCTGCCGGTCACCGCGACCTCCTCGGCCGGCAGCGCGTCCGCGACCCGCTGCGCCACTGCCCGCAGCTCGTCGCTCCTTGGCGTCGCCACGGCCCGAATCTACCGGGGCCGGTAGCGCCGGCGGCAAAGCCGCCGACGCCCGGCCGGAAGAGCGGGGGCACGCCTTCGGCGTACCCTGGGTGCCTCATGGCAGTCGTCATCGCCTCCAACCTGCGCAAGGAGCTCGCGGGCAACGTCCTCTTCGACGGCGTGTCGTTCAGCGTCGAGCGCCGCGACCGCGTCGCACTCTCCGGGCCGAACGGCGCCGGCAAGACGACGCTGCTCCGCATCCTCTCGGGCGAGACCGAGAAGCACGGCGGCGAGCTCGCGTTCGAGAAAGGGACACGCGTCGCGCTGCACGATCAGCGGCCGCCGCTCGAGCAGCGCCTGACGCTCCGCGAATACGTCATCTCCGGCGCGCAGGACCTCGTCGCGCTCGAGGAGGAGCTGCAGCGGCTCGAGCAGGCGATGGCCGCCGGTGCGCACGACCAGACGACGCTGAACCGGTACGCGACGGCGCAGGCGCGGCTCGAGCACGCCGGCGGCTACACGTGGCGCGACCGCGCGACGTCGATGCTGCGCGGGCTCGGCTTCGCCGACGAGGATCTGGACCGGCAGCTGCGCACCTTCTCGGGCGGCGAGCTGACGCGCGCGTCGCTCGCGCGCGCGCTCGGCGGCGATCCCGATCTGTTGCTGCTCGACGAGCCGACGAACCACCTCGACGTCGCCTCCCTCGAGTGGCTGGAGAAGGAGCTGCAGTCGATCGACGCCGCGGTGATCCTCGTCGCGCACGATCGCTGGTTCCTCGAGGCGGTGACGACGGCGACGCTCGAGGTGATGGCGGGCCGCGGCACGTTCTTCCCCGGCCCGTGGCACGAATGGCGGCGCGAGAAGGCGGCGCGGCTGCTGCACGCGCAGAAGGAGGTCGACCGCGTGCAGGCGGACATCGCGCGGCTCGAGCGGTTCGTCGAGCGGTTCCGCTACAAGAAGGACAAGGCGAAGCAGGCGCAGGCGAAGCTGACGCACATCGGCCGGCTCGAGCAGGAGCGGCAGCAGTCGGCCGCCGAGATCGCACTGCTGACGCGCCGGAACCGCTCGCTCGGCTTCGAGTTTCTGAAGCCGCCGCGCAGCGGCCGCACCGTCGTCGAGTGCGACGGCCTCGAGCTGACGATCGGCGAGCGCGTGCTGCTGCACGGCGCGACGTTCGCGCTCGAGCGCGGCGAGCACGTAGCACTCGTCGGGCCGAACGGATCCGGCAAGACGACGCTGCTCGAGGCGATCGTCAACGAGCGCGGGCCCCGCCTTGGGCACGGCGTCGAGGTCGGCTACTTCTCGCAGCAGGAGCTGGAGCTCGACACGCGCGGCTCGGTGCTGCAGTGCGTCCAGAACATGACCGGTCTCTCGCGGCCCGATGCGCAGAGCCTGCTCGGCAAGTTCCTCTTCTCCGGCTGGGACGAGCACGAGAAGCCCGTCTCGGTGCTGTCGGGCGGCGAGCGGCGCCGGCTGGCGCTCGCGGTCACCGTCTCGTCCGGCGCGAACTTCCTCGTGCTCGACGAGCCGACGAACCATCTCGACCTCGAGTCGCGCGAGGCGCTCGAGGCCGCGCTCGAGGCGTTCCCCGGCACGGTGCTGCTCGTCTCGCACGACCGCGCGCTGCTCGACGCGGTCGCCGAGCGGACGCTGGCGATCGAGGACGCCGCGCTGCACTCCTACGACGGCGGCTGGGCCGAGATGCTGCGGCGACGCGAGGAGCGGGCGGCGCGGACGGCGCCGGCGCCGCAGCCGACTGTCGTCAAGAAGGCGAAGCCTGCGAGGCCGAAGCCGCGGCGGCCGAGCGAGCTCGAGCGCGTCGAGGCGGCGATCGCGTCCGCCGAGGCCGAGCTGACGGTGCTCGAGGAGCGGCTCGCCGAGGATTGGTCGAACGTCGAAGTGCTCGCCGCGCACAAGCGCTCGCGCGACGAGCTCGCTTCACTCCTCGAGCGCTGGGAGCTGTTGTTCGAGCAGGCGCAGGCCTAGAGGTCCGCGGTGCAGAAGGCGCACTTCAACGCGCCGATCGGGATCGAGCTCAGGCAGTGCGGGCAGCCCTTCGTGGTCTGCTCGACGTCGGTCTCGGTGCGGCGCCGCCGCATCAGCGCGTTCACCGGCCGCACGACGAGGAAGAACACCACCGCCGCGATCAGCAGGAACGCGATCAGCGCGTTGATGAACGCGCCGTAGAGAAACGTGCTCCCGTTGACGTGGAACTTGAGATTCGCGAAGTTCGGCTGGCCGCCGATGGCAGCGAGCAGCGGCGTGATCAGGTCGGTGACGAGTGCGGTCACCACGGCCGCGAACGCGACGCCGATCACGATGCCGACCGCCATGTCGACGAGGTTTCCGCGCAGCAAGAACTCCTTGAAGTCCTTCATCGCTCCTCCAGTCGCTTTTCGAAGCAGATGCTGAGTCTGCGCGTATCGTACGGCGGCCAGCACCCGACGCGCTCGAAGCCCGACGACTCGTAGATCGCAAGCGCCGCCACGGACCTGTCGCCCGTTTCGAGCACAAGCCCGGCGTAGCCGAGCTCGCGTGCGTGTTTCTCGAGCTCCGCGAGGACGCGTCGGCCGAGCCCGCGGCCGCGCTCGTCGGGAACGACGTACATCCGCTTGACCTCGGCGCGCGCCGCGTCGAAGCGCGCGATGCCGCCGCACGCGACGGCGCGGTCCGCGTCGTCGCGAACGACCACGAACACGCCGTCCGGAGGGACGAACATCGACGCCTCGCGCGTCGGCCCGATGTCGGCCTCGCCCTCGTACAGCCCGAGCATCTCGGCCTGTTGCGCGGCGCAGAGCGCCTGCGCGTCGACCGAGTCGAACGGCTCAGGCCCAGAACGCATCGAACGCGGAATCGAGAGGGACGGCCGTCACCTCGGTGATGCAGCCGTCGCCGAAACGGAAGACGAGCGCCTGGTCGACGTCGAGGTCGATGCCGTTGCGCGTTCCCCGTGCGCGGTAGACGGCGAGGCCCCAGTCGTCGTCCGCCCACACCGTGTGCAGCTGCGACCGGTACGTCCCGCTCGTCTCGAGACCGGTGCGGCGCAGGAACTCGACGACGTCGCGCCGGCCGCGGTACTCGCCGCTCATCGCCGTGTCGCCCGGGACGCGCCAGATCACCTCGCGGTCGAACGTCGCGCTGATCTGCTTCGCGTCTTTGCCGAACGCGCCGAACAGCCGCCGCACGAGCTCGGCGTTGGCATGCATCACGCGCCCTCGCCGAGTGTCGCGACGACGGCCTCGGCGATCACCTTCAACGGCCGCTGCGACGCCTGCGAGGCGCGGCGCAGCCGCGCGAAAGCCTCGTCCTCGGTCAGGCCCTCCTTCGCCATCAGCAGACCCTTTGCGCGCTCGATCACCTTGCGTGCGTCGAGCGCCTCCTGCAGCGACTCGGCCTCCTCGCGCACCGCCTGCAGCTCCTCGTGCCGCGCGCGTGCAGTCTCGATCGCCGGCAGAAGGTCCTGCTCGCGAAACGGCTTCACGAGATACCCGAACACTCCAGCCTCGGCCGCGCGCGCGACGAGCTCCTGCTGACCGTACGCGGTCAGCATCACGATCGGGATCGGTCGCTCGTCGAGGATCCGCTTCGCCGCCTCGATCCCGTCGAGCCGCGGCATCTTGACGTCCATCAGCGCGAGATCGGGCCGTTCGCTCCGCGCGAGCGCGACCGCCTCCTCGCCGTCGCGCGCCTCCGCGCACACCTCGAAGCCGGCGCGCTCGAGCAGGTCCTTGAGATCGAGACGGATGATCGTCTCGTCCTCGGCGACGAGGATCCTCACGCGACCGCTGCGTTCCGCAGGCGGATGCCGCTGAAGTCGAGCGTCGAGGTGGTGACCTCGTCCCAGAGCGCGAGCAGGCCGGGCGCGCTGCGGAGCTCGATCGATGCATCGGCGTGCAGCTGCAGGAGATCGCCGAGCTCGACGCGTTCGAGCGCGTCGACGGTGCCGGGCGAGATGTAGAAGCGGTCCTCGAGCTCGAACGTCTCCTCGGGCATGCGGTAGGCATACAGCGTCGTCGTCTGCATCGCGCGCAGCCAGCGCGGCTCGAGCACGTGTACGCGCCGCCGGCGGTCGCCGGCGAGCCAGCGCTCGACGTCGTCGTCGCTCGTCTCCTCGTTCGCCCAGAACGTCGCGCGCGGGCAGTCGCGCGGGAACCAGTAGAGGGGCAGGTGACGCGTGTCGATCGCCCAGACCCTGCCGTTCCTCGGGACGAAGCGCCCGAGCGACGGGTCCTCGCTGACGTGCCAGAGCGCAGGCGGGCCCTCGTTGCGGTACGGCGGTGCGGTCAGATCGCCCGTAGGAGCTCCTTCGGCTCGGGGTAGCGCAGGAGCGACTCAGCCTGCACGATCCCGCACCAGCGGTAGACGTCGTGCTCGAAGTCGAGGACCGGCTCCCATTCGTGCGGCGCATCGACGACGAATGCGTGCACGAGCCGGCGGTCGCCTTCCTCGTGGAGATATTCGAAGGTTCCGATCTCGCGCGCGTCGACCGCCGTGAGCCCGGTCTCCTCCTGCAGCTCGCGCAGCGCCGCGGCCCGCCAGTCCTCGCCGTCCTCGACCCCGCCCGCGACAGCATGCCAGTAGCCGAAATCGGTGCGTCGAAGAACGAGGAACTCATCGCCACGCCGGACGTGGACGAGCACCTCGAGCCGCCCGAACGTGCTCACGACGGGAAGATCACCTCGGCGCGCGAGCCGCTCAGATCGAAGGTTCCCTGCAGCTCGTCGCGGACGAGCGCCTGCACGATCGAGAGGCCGGTACCTCTGGCCGCGCCGTTCACGCCGCTGCCTTCGTCGGCGATCGCGAGCACCACGTCGCCGTCGCGCCGCGCCAGCTCGATCTCGACCGCGCCGGCACCGTGCTCGAGCGCGTTCTGCAGCAGCTCGCTGAAGACGAGCGCGAGCGCCGTGGCGCGGTTGCCGCCCAGTGAGACGGGCTCGAGCGAGGCGCGCACGTCTCGGCCGGCGGCCAGCCCTTGCACGAGCATCGCCCGCAGCCGGTCGATCAGCTCGGCCAGCTCGACGTCCTCATCGTGGCGCTCGGTCAGCACCTCATGCACCGCCGCGATCGCGAGGATGCGGTTGACGGAGTGCTCGAGCGCCTCGCGCGGGTCGACGTCGGCCGCGCCCGACTGCAACCGCAGCAGCGACGCCACCGTCTGCAGGTTGTTCTTGACGCGATGGTGGATCTCTTGCGCGAGGACGCCGCGCATCACCGCCCGCCCGTGCTCGAGCGCGACCGCCGCGTGGTGCGCGATCGCCTCGAGGAGCGCGCGCTCGTCGTCGGAGAACGGTGAGTCGCGGTCGGCGACGAGCTCGCCGATGATCCGCCGCTTCCAGCGCAGCGGCGTCCGCACCGCGTGCTTGCCGGCACGGCCCTCG
>DASXWV010000033.1:0-1900 GCA_036503495.1 Gaiellaceae bacterium | reverse complement strand
CCTCGTTCGCCCGTGATTGGATCTCGCTGACGACTGTCGGGTCGGCGAGCGTGGTCGTGTCGCCGAGCGGCCGGTTCTCGGCGACGTCGCGGAGGAGCCGGCGCATGATCTTGCCGCTGCGCGTCTTCGGCAGCTCCGGTGTGAAGACGATGTTCGACGGCTTCGCGATCGGGCCGATCTTCTGCGCGACGTGATCGCGCAGCTCGGCGAGCTTGGCGACCGATCCGTCGCGGCCGCCCTTGAGCGTCACGTAGGCGACGATCGCCTCGCCCGTCATCGCGTCCTTGCGGGAGCAGACCGCTGCCTCGGCGACGTCCTGGTGGTCGACGAGCGCCGACTCGACCTCGATCGTCGAGATGCGATGGCCGCTGACGTTCATCACGTCGTCGACGCGGCCGAGCAGCCAGAAGTCGCCGTCACGGTCGACGCGGGCACCGTCGCCGGCGAAGTAGGTGTTCTCGTACTTCGACCAGTAGGTGTCGCGGTACCGCGCGTCGTCGCCGAAGATCCCGCGCAGCATCGCCGGCCACGGCCGCTTCAGCACCAGGTAGCCGCCGCCGCCGGGCCCGACCTCGTTGCCCTGCTCGTCGAAGACGGCCGCATCGACCCCGGGGAACGGCTTCGTCGCGCTGCCGGGCTTCGTCGTCGTGATCCCGGGGAGCGGCGTGATCATGATCATCCCCGTCTCGGTCTGCCACCACGTGTCGACGACCGGCGTCCGGTCGCCGCCGATGTGCTCGCGGTACCAGACCCACGCCTCGGGGTTGATCGGCTCGCCGACGCTGCCGAGCAGCCGCAGCGACGACAGGTCGTGCTTGCCGGCGTACTCGGGGCCCCACTTCATGTGCGAGCGGATCGCCGTCGGCGCCGTGTAGAGGATCGTCACGCCGTAGCGCTCGATGATCTCCCACCAGCGGTCCTTGTCCGGGAAGTCGGGCGTCCCCTCGTAGAGGACGCTCGTCGCCCCGTTGCACAACGGCCCGTAGACGATGTAGCTGTGCCCGGTGATCCAGCCGATGTCTGCTGCGCACCAGTACACATCCTCGTCAGGCTTCAGATCGAAGATGTAGTAGTGCGTCGACGACGTGCCGACGAGGTAGCCGGCGGTCGTGTGCACGATCCCCTTCGGCTTCGCGGTCGTGCCGCTCGTGTACATCAAAAACAGCAGATCCTCGCTGTCCATCGGCTCCGGCTCGCACTCGGAATCGACGCCGTCGATCGCGTCGTGCCACCAGACGTCGCGGCCGTCCTGCATCGAGACGTCGTTGCCGGTGCGGCGAAGCACGACGCACGTCCGCACGTTCGGCGCGTCGGCCATCGCCTCGTCGGCCGTCTTCTTCAGCGCCACGGTCGTGCCGCGCCGCCACGCCTCGTCCTGGGTGATCAGCACCTCGCACTGCATGTCGACCATCCGGCCGCTCAACGAGTCGGCGCTGAAACCGCCGAACACGACGGTGTGCGGCGCGCCCAGCCGCGTACACGCCAGCATCGCCACCGGCAACTCCGGCACCATGCCCATGTAGATCGCAACCGGCGTCCCCTTCTCGACGCCGAGCTTCCTCAGCCCGTTCGCGAACCGCGCGACATCGTCGCGCAGCTGCCCATAGGTGATCTCGCGGCGTTCGTCCTTCGGCTCCCCTTCCCAGTAATAGGCGACCTTGCCGCCGTTGCCGCTCTCGACATGGCGGTCGAGGCAGTTGTACGAGACATTGAGCGTGCCACCGAGAAACCACTTCGCATACGGCGGCTCCCACTCGTAGAGCTTCGTGAACGGCTCGAACCAGCTGACACGCTCACGCCCCTCACGCTCCCAAAACGACTCGAACTCCTCGTCGTAGATCGAGGGACGCGCATTCGCCTGCCGCGCGAACTCCGCCGACGGCTCGTACGTGCGCTCCTC
>DASXWV010000032.1:0-4406 GCA_036503495.1 Gaiellaceae bacterium | reverse complement strand
CGTCTGCTGCCTGCTCGCGCGCAAGCTCAACCGGCCGGTGCAGTGGACGGAGTGGCGCACCGACTTCCACCTCTCGATGTCGCACGGGAACGAGCGCTGGTTCCACGACACCGAGGTCGCGGTCAAGGACGACGGCACGCTCCTCGGCTTCCGGACGAAGGCGCTCGACGACGCAGGCGCGTGGCTGCGCTACGAGCCCCTCGGCGGCGTGATCTGGGCGCAGGTGACGCCCGGCATGTACCGCTGGCGGCACATCGAGCTCGACTTCACGCAGGTCGCGACGAACAAGGCGCCTTGCTCGCCGAACCGCGGCTACTCGCGCATGCAGCACCTCTGGTTCACCGAGCGCGTGATCGACATCGTCGCGCGCGAGCTCGGCCTCGACCCGGTCGAGGTGCGCAAGAAGAACTACGTCCGCGCCGAGGACATGCCGTACGAGACGCCGAACGGCTGCGTCTACGACTCCGGCGACTACGCGGGGATGCTCGACCTCGCGCTCGAGCTGATCGACTACGACTCGATCCCGGCGAAGCGCGCGGAGGCCCAGAGCCGCGGGAAGGTGCTGGGCGTCGGGATCGGCTCCACCCTCGACTCGGGCACGAACAACTTCGGCCAGTCGCAGCTGATCAACCCGGAGCTCCAGTTCTCGGGCAACAACGAGGTGGCGACGGTCAAGCTGGACATCTTCGGCGAGATCGTCGTCACGCTCGGCACGACGCCGCAGGGGCAGGGCCACGAGACGACAGCCGCGCAGGTCGTGGCGGACATCCTCAGCTGCTCGGTCGACGACGTGCACGTACGAGCCGGCCACGACAGCTACTGGAACTCGCACGCCGGCTTCTCCGGCACGTACGCGAGCCAGTTCGCCGTCACCGGGCTCGGCGCGGTCAAGGGCGCGACCGAGATGCTCGCGGCGGAGATCAAGAGGCTCGCCGGTGCGGTCTTCGGCGGCGTGCCGCCGGAGGCGCTCGAGCTCGCCGACGGCGGCGTCCGGATCAAGGACAACCACGACGCGTTCCTCCCGTTCATGGCGTGTGGCGCGATCGTCAACGCGAACAACGCCGGCCTACCGGACGATCTCGACGTGACGCTCAACTGCCGCTACGTCTACCGGCCGCCCTTCGAGGTGCCGGACGTCGAACGCAAGTTCGGGAACCTCACGCTCACGTACGCGGTGCAGATCCATGTGGCCGTCGTCGAGGTCGATCCCGAGACCGGCGCCTACGAGATCGTCGACTACGCCGCCGTGGACGACTGCGGCAAGCGGATCAACCCGCAGATCGTCGAGGGGCAGGTGATGGGCGCGACCGCGCAGGCGATCGGCGCCGCGATCCACGAGATCTACGAGTACGACGAGGACGGGAACCTGCTCACGCCCAACTTCTACGACTACCACGTGCCGCACTCGCTCGACATGCCGCCGCTCGCGACCGGCGCGCTCGAGAGCCCGTCGCCGTTCACGCCGCTCGGGACGAAGGGCATGGGCGAGGGCGGCGGCGCCGGCATCCACGCGATCTGCGCGGCGATCCAGGACGCGACGGGCGCGATCGTCACCGACAGCCACAACCCGTACCGGCGCGTCTGGCAGCTGCTGCAGGAGGCGAACGCGTGAACGTCTCCGGCGAGCGCATCTTCGAGGCTCCGCGCGCGACCGTCTGGCAGGTCCTGAACGACCCCGCCTCGATGGCGAAGACGATGCCGGGCGTCGAGAGCTTCGACGTCCACGACGACCGGCGCTGGACCGCGAACGTGAAGATCCCGCTCGGCCTCGGCGGCCTGAAGATGAAGGTCGACATGGAGAAGGTCGAGGAGCGGGAGCCGGAGTTCGCGAAGCTCGCGGTCAAGGGCAACGGCGTGGGCGCGATGATGAACATGGAGACGTCGTTCACGCTCTCCGACACCGACGGGGACGCGACCTCGATGGCGTGGAGCGCCGAGGTGAAGATCCTCGGGCCGGTCGGCTCGATGGGCCAGCGCGTCCTCCAGCCGATCGTGAACCAGCAGGTGCAGCACGTCCTCACGGCTCTGGACGGCCAGGTTCAGGAGGCGATGGGGAACTCCGGCTGATGGCGCCGTTCCGGATCGGCGTCATGCAGCTCACGATGGAGCCGCTCGACGAGATGCTCGCTTCGGCGCGGGCGATGGACGAGGCCGGGATGGACACGATCTGGCTCGCCGAGGCGTACCCCTGGTGGCGGAAGCACGGCATGGAGGCGCGCTCCTCGAGCGGCGTCGGCGCGCTCATGGCCCGCGAGACGAAGCGGCTGACGATCGGCTGGGGGATCATCGCCGCGTCGACCCGTCACCCCGTCCAGGCGGCGATGGACGCGCGCGTCGTGCAGGAGGCGGCCGGCCCGGGACGCTTCCTCCTCGGCTTCGGGACCTCGAAGATCTTCCTCAACAACACGAAGACGCAGACGAAGAAGACGCTCGGGCCGATGCGCGACGCGGTGACTATCGCGCGCGGCGTCCTCTCCGGCGAGCGGTTCGAGTACGACGGCGACACGTGGAGCGCCGACGTTCCCGCGCTCGCGGCCGACGCGGACGCGCCGCGCGAGGTGCCGCCGCTCTACGTCGCCGCGACCGCGCCGAAGATGCAACAGCTCGCCGGCGAGATAGCCGACGGCTGCCTCACGCCCTCCATCACGACGCCCGGCTTCGTCCGCTACACGCGCGGCAACGTCGGCGGCGAGATCGACGTCGGCTGCACCGTGGTCGCCTCGATCCACGAGAACGACCGCGACGCCGGTCGCGACGGCGCCCGCGAGATCGCCGGCATGTACCTCGCGAACAAGGTCCAGAACATCCAGGGCGCGGCCGACACGCTGCTCGAGCTCGCCGGGATCGAGCAGGACGAGATCCGGCCGGTCGCCGACGCGATGGAGCAGGGCGGGCGCCTCGCGGCGAAGGCCGAGGTCTCGGACGCGCTGCTCGACAAGTGCCGGCCGATCGCGGGCACGCCGTCCGACTGCATCGAGGCGATCGAGGAGTACCGGGACGCCGGCTGCACGCACGTGATGCTGGAGCTCTGGGGCGAGAACCGGCACGAGCAGATCCGGCTCTTCGGCGAGAAGGTGCTGCCACGAGTTCGCGGATAGATCGGATGCTCGCCGAGGCCCGCACCCGGATTCATCGCTACACGCCCGCCGAGGCGGCGTCGGACCCCGAGCTGCTGCTCGTCGACATCCGGTCGGTCGACGAGCGCGAGCGAACGGGCGTCATCCCGGGCTCGACGCACGCGCCCTACTCCGTCATCCAGTGGCGCGCGGATCCGACCTCGGAGTGGCGTGACGACACGCTCGTCGGGCGGCGCCTCTGCCTCGTGTGCATGGAGGGTTACTCCTCGTCGCTCGCGGCCGCGTCGCTGGTCGATCTCGGCGTCGACGCGGGCGATCTGGTCGGCGGCTACGAACGCTGGGCGGCCGGTCGATGAAGATCGACCCCGATGTCTCGCAGTGGGATGCGTGGCGGCCGGAGCAGGTCGCGCGCCTGTTCGCGGAGGTCGACCTTCCGTGGTATGTCGCGGCGGGATGGGCGATCGACCTCTTCCTGGGCGGTGAGCGGCGCGACCACTCGGACCTCGAGATCGCCGTCCCCAACACGCGCTTCGACCAACTGGTCGACGTCCTCGCCGGCCACGAGATCTTCGTCATCACCGGTCCCGCCGAGGCGACTCCACTAGCCGAGGCTCATGACCGCCTGATCGACACGCACCAGACCTGGATCCGCGAGCCGTCGAGCGGCAAGTGGCGCTTCGACCTGTTCCGCGAGCCGTCGGACGGCGACACGTGGATCTGCCGCCGCGAGCCTGCTATCCGGCTCCCCTACGAGCAGGTGATCGAGTGGACGAAGGACGGAATCCCCTACGGCCGGCCGGAGATCGTGCTGCTCTTCAAGGCGAAGCACGTCGCGGAGGCAAAGAACCAGGCGGACTTCGCGGCGACGCTGCCGCACCTCGACGCGCGGCGTCGCGAATGGCTGCGCGACGCGCTCGAGCGTGTCCACCTGGGGCACGTGTGGCTCGACGAGCTCGAGGCGGTCGCGGCGTGAACGTCGACCGCGACAGGCTCGTCGAGACCGCGACCCGGCTCGTCAACGTCCCGAGCTTCACCGGGGACGAAGAGCCGGCGGCGCGCCTCATGGCCGAGACCTTCGAGTCGCTCGGCCTGCGCGTGCAGTGGCAGCAGGTCGAGGAGGGACGGGCGAACGCGCTCGGCATCTGGCCCGGCGCCGGCGGCGGCAAGTCGCTGATGTTCAACGGGCACCTCGACACGTCGTACTCGGGCCGCGAGCCATGGCTGCGCAACGTCCCGGGCTTCCAGCCGCAGGCGTTCGAGCGGGACGGCCGGCTCTACGGTCTGGGCATCTCGAACATGAAAGGCGCGGTCGCGTGCTACGTCGAGGCG
>DASXWV010000031.1:0-35155 GCA_036503495.1 Gaiellaceae bacterium | reverse complement strand
AAGCGCGGCTTCTACCACGACGGCCGTTTCAAGACGCTGCTCGACGTCGTCAACCATTACGACAGCTGCTTCAAGCTCGGGCTGAGCGCGCAGCAGAAGAGCGATCTCGTTCAGTACCTGAAGAGCCGCTGAGCCGCGTCTGCAAACCGTCTGCCGCGCGCCGCCGTAGACCTCCACAGCCGCAAGCAATTCCGAGGGAGGGGTCACGATGACGAAGCTGTGGAGGGTCGCAATCGCGGTGATCGCGACGGTCGCGTTCGGCGTCGCCGCGGTCGGCGCGCAGGCTGCGATCACGCTCGCACGCGCCGAGCTGAACGGAACGCAGCTGCGGGTCGAAGGCAGCGGTGCCGTGCCGAACCACAGCATCGTCGTCACTCCCGGCTCCGTCGTCGGCACGAGTGACTCGAACGGCAACTTCAAGATCGAGGCGAGCCCCTACAGCTCCTCCACCTGCCGCGTCACCGTCGGCGACGGGACGACCTCCGTCTCGGCGTCGCTCTCCGGCTGCACTCCTTCGACGAGCACCTCCACGACGCCCGCCGTCTCGCTCGCCCCGACCTCTCTCAGCTTCGCCTCCCAGGACACCGGCACGCGGAGCGCGCCGCAGTCCGTCACCGTCACCAACACCGGTAGCGGCTCGCTGTTCATCAACAGCGCGGCCGTGCCGAACACACTCGACTTCACCGTCGTCGCTGACGGCTGCTCCGGGCTGACCCTCGGCTCCGGCTCGAGCTGCAGCGTGTCGATCGCGTTCTCTCCGTCGCAGGCCGGCAGCCTCGCCGCCGCGTTCGTCGTCACCGACAATGCCCCGAACAGTCCGCAGCGCGTGCCGCTGAGCGGCACCGGCACGACGCCGGCCGGGACGACTGCGCCGCCGCTCACGATCGACACGCAGTTCATGAGCTGCACCGGCGGCGTCTGCGCGATCGCTCCCGGCAGCAACAACTTCGTCAACAACTTCTTCACCACGACCTTCCGCGCAACCAACGGCACGCCGCCGTACACGTGGTCGGGGACGCTCCCCGCCGGGCTGACGCTCCGTCCGTCCGGGCTCGTGCTCGGCACGCCGACCGTTCTCGGCACGCAGACGTTCCAGGTCACCGTCACCGACGCAACCGGCGCGACCGCCACGGGCTCCTTCTCGCTCACGGTCAACAGCCCGCCGCCGCCGACTCCGCCCGGCTGCCAGACGGGCGGCACGCTGAAAGAAGCGCTGAGCGGCCCGTCCTTCAACGGCAAGACGCCCAGCGGTCAGGCGCAGGCAGACGAGACGAGGTTCAGCGGCTGCGGCGGCTTCAGCCTTCTCTCCGTCCAGGTCAAGAACGTCGCGCTCCCCGACGGCTCCGTCCTCTGGGTGACGCTCGACTTCATGCCGGTCGGGACGATCACCCTGCGCGGCGGCTCCGGGACGATGCCGACGTACAACCTGGGCCGCTTCGGCGTCGGCAATGACGACGTGCGCGTCTACAGCTCGCTGCCGGACAGCAGCAGCTTCCAGCAGATCCTGATCGGAGGGTTCTTCAGCTAGGGCCGGCGTCGGGCCGGATCAGCATCGCCGCTGCCATCGCCGGGATCATCGGCACGCAGGAGAGCGGGCAGACCGGATCGGCCGTGATCGCGCCGGCCCAGTAGGCGTGTGGCCACGGCGGCGCATCCAGGCGATCATCGTCCCGCTCATCGCCGATCCCATCCCGAGCATGAACAGCTCCGGCTGGGAGAGGCGTACCGAATCGAGACTGCTGCCGGCGATGCCTGCGACGACGCCGAGGGCGAGGCCGAAGGCGAACATCCCGGCGAACATCGCGAGCGTCATCGCACCGAGGTGACGGAGGAAGGTCGGTAGCGGCCGGCGGTGCGCCGCTTTCGACAACGTGGCCGTGCCGGCGTCACCAGACGAGTTTGACGGCGCTGCCGAAGCCGGTGCCGAGGGCGTCCTGGCTCGCGATGTGCAGGAGGCCGAGGTGCTCGAGCTGCCGCGCGCGCGACAGCGGTCCGAGGTCGAGCGGGCGCATCCCGCCTGCCTCGACGAGCGAGGAGACCGTGCGCTTGGCGTCCTCGTCGTCGCCCGCGATCAGCACATCGAGCGGCTGGCCTGCCACCTCGCCCGCGGCGAGCGTCCCCGCGAACGTCGTGTTGAACGCCTTGACAACGTGGGCGTCCTCGCCGAGGAGCTTCGCGATCTCTTCGGCGGCCGAGCTTCCCTCCGGTGTGACGACGCGGTCCATCGTCGACCAGTCGGCGGGATTGGTGATGTCGACGACCACCTTCCCCGTGAGCGCGTCGCGGTGCTCGCCGATCACATCGGCGACCGCGCCGTACGGGAGCGCCAGCACGACCACCTCGCCGCCGGGCGTGTCCGCGGCCGATGCCCGCTCGCCGAGCTCGCCGGCGAGCTTGCGTGCTTCGGCGGGGTCGTGGTCGATCACCTCGACGTCGTTGCCGCCCGCCACGACACGTGTTCCGATGCCGCGGCCCATGTTGCCGGCGCCGATGATCGTCACCTTCATCGTCGATCCTCCTTCGCGTGGGGTCGACGGTCACGTGCCCACATCGTCGGCCCGGCAACCGCGCCCAGCGGAGGACGGCGTGTCCGCTGCCTCCGTCTCGGCCCATTCGGCGTCCCTCCGGCTCGTCGCGAGCTCGAGGGCGCGCCTGCGTCGAGCGTTCCGCAGCCCGTCTCGGGAGACCAGCGCGCGTTCGTCGTGCGCGCGGACTCCTCCGGCGACTTCAGGCGCTGCAAACCACGTTCCGGAGACGCACGCGTAGGAGCCGCCGGCGCCGCTCGATCACGACTGCGATCAGCTTTCTCACGGTGCTCCTCCTCGTGCGCGCGATCGCGACGCGATCGCTGATGCGCACGGGACGAGCCCCGGCAAACGTGATCGACCGGCGACGCCCGAGGCCGTCGCCGCGGCCCTCGTTCAGCCTTTCGCGTACTCCTCTGCGGTTCGGGAGTCGAACTCGAATCCGATGACTGCCTCGTCGCCGACCACCCATGCGTCGTGGCCGGGCTCGATCACGTATGCCTGACCGGCACGGATCTCCTGCTCCGTTCCGTCGTCGTGGGCGACGTGCATCGTGCCCGACTGCAGCAGGCCGACGTGGTGCGCCTGACAGCTTTCGCCGCCCGCGACGGGCTTGACGCAGTCGGACCACTTCCAGCCGGGCTCCAAGCGCATCCGCGATGCGCTCGCGCCGCCCATTCGAACGATCTCGACCGTCGTCTTGTCGGGCGTCCGAGTCTCGTCGGGAGAGCCGAAGTCGCCTACCTCCACACCTGGCATGTGAGCCTCCTTCGCTGCAGCCGGCACCGGATCAGGCGATCGTACGACCCGGCCGCTGCACGATCAAGACCGAGCGGCGGCAGCCCCGTCACCGCGTGCGCGCGAACCGCTGCACCGCGGCGAGCAGCTCCTCGGTCTTCTCGCGCGCGTCCTCGGCGTCGCCCGAGGCGAGCGCGCCGGCGACGCAGTGGCGGACGTGATCCTCGAGCAGCTTGAAGGCGAGCGACTCGAGCGCGGTGCTGACGGCGCCGATCTGCGTGAGGATGTCGATGCAGTAGCGGTCGTCCTCGACCATGTTCTCGATCCCGCGCACCTGGCCCTCGATGCGGTGCAGGCGCTTGACCAGCGCGTCTTTGCCGGCGGTGTAGCCGTGCGTCTTCGTGTCGAGCTCGCTCACGCGGCGGCTCCTTCCCGGTTGGAGTGGAAGCGGCGCAGCCGCAGCGAGTTCGAGACGACGAAGACGCTCGAGAACGCCATTGCAGCGGCGGCGATGATCGGGTTCAGCAGGCCGGCGACGGCGAGCGGGATCGCGGCCACGTTGTAGGCGAAGGCCCAGAAGAGGTTGCCCTTGATCGTCTTCAGCGTCTTGCGGGCGAGCCGGATCGCGTCGGCGGCGGCGCGCAGGTCGCCGGAGACGAGCGTCAGGTCGGACGCCTCGATCGCGACGTCGGTGCCGGTGCCGATCGCGAGGCCGAGGTCGGCCTGGGCGAGCGCCGGCGCGTCGTTGATCCCGTCGCCGACCATCGCGACGACCTCGCCCTGCTCCTGGAGGCGCTTCACCTCGGCCGCCTTCTCGTCGGGGTAGACGTCGGCGAGGACGTGCTCGATTCCGACGGCCGCCGCGATCCGCTCGGCGGTCTCGCGGTTGTCGCCCGTCAGGAGCACCGGGGTCAGCCCGAGGCCCTTCAGCTCGGCGATCGCTGCCGCGCTCGTCGCCTTGACGGTGTCGGCGACCTCGAGACGCGCCACGTCTTCGCCGTCGAGGCGGACGGTGACGGCGCCGTCGCCTCGCCCGACTGCGACGGTGTGGCCGTCGACGACGCCGGTGACGCCGACGCCGGCCTGGTTCTTGAACTCGCGGACGGCCGGCAAGCTGCCGAGCTCGGCCCGGGCGGCGGTTGCGACCGCCTGCGCGATCGGGTGCTCGGAGGCGGCCTCGACGGCGCCGGCGAAGCGGAGCACGTCGATCCGGGCGATGCCGTTCAGCGTCTCGATGCCCGTCAGCGTCATCTTGCCCTCGGTGACGGTGCCGGTCTTGTCGAGCACGATCGTCGAGACGCGGCGGGTCGACTCGAGCACCTCGGGGCCTTTGATCAGGATCCCCAGCTGCGCGCCGCGGCCGGTGCCGACCATCAGCGCTGTCGGCGTCGCGAGTCCGAGCGCGCACGGGCAGGCGATGATCAGGACGGCGACCGCGGCCGTGAACGCCGCGCCGGCGTCGCCGGTTGCGAGCAGCCAGCCGGCCAGGGTCGCGAGCGAGATCGCGATCACGATCGGCACGAAGACACCGGAGACGCGGTCGGCGAGCCGCTGGATCTGCGCCTTGCCGGTCTGCGCTTCCTCGACCAGGCGTGCGATCTGTGCGAGCGCGGTGTCGGCGCCCACTCTCGTCGCGCGCACGACCAGGCGCCCGTTGCTGTTCAGGGTCGCGCCGGCGACCCTGGAGCCGCGGGTGACCTCGACCGGCATCGACTCGCCGGTCAGCATCGACTGGTCGACCGCCGACGCGCCGTCCTCGACGACGCCGTCGGTCGCGATCTTCTCGCCCGGGCGGACGACGAAGCGGTCGCCGACGACGAGCTCGCCGACCGGGACCTCGACCTCCTCGGCGCCGCGGAGGACGCGCGCGCTCCTGGCGCCGAGCTCGAGCAGCGCCCGAATCGCGGCGCCGGAGCGGCGGCGGGCGCGCGCCTCGAAGAAGCGGCCGAGCAGGATCAGCGCCGTGATCACGGCGGCGACCTCGAAGTAGGTGTCGGCAGCGAGCCCGCCGATCAGGACGATCGCCGACCAGACGAAGGCCGCCACCGTGCCGAGCGAGATCAGCGTGTCCATGGTCGCGACCGCGTGGCCGGCGTTCTTGAGCGCGGCGCGGTGGAAGGCGAGCCCCGACCAGAAGACGACCGGCGCCGAGAGCACGAGCGCGAGCCACTCCCAGCCGCCGAAGCGGGCCGGCGGAATCATCGCGAGCACGACGAGCGGGACGCTGAGCGCGATCGCGACGACCAGGCGCATGCGCAGCGTCCGCGTCGGATCGTCGTCGAACGCTTCCGGCTGCGGCAACGCAGCCGTGTAGCCGGTCGCTTCGACCGTCTTGATCAGGTCGGCGACCGCCACGCGGCCGGGATCGAAGGCGACGGCGGCCTCCTCGGTCGCGAAGTTGACGCTCGCGTGCACACCGTCGAGCTTGTTCAGCTTCCGCTCGATCCGCGCGGCGCACGAGGCGCACGTCATGCCGCCGAGCTCGAGCCGGACGTGCTCCTCGCTGCCGTCAGCCGCGGCCGCCGGAGCGCGCTGCTCGCGGACAGCGGTCGTCATCAGGCGGCCTCGTAGCCGGCCTCGTCGATCGCCGCGCGCAGCTTCGCGTCGTCGAGGCCCGCGCCGCCGATCGTCACGCGCTTCGCCTCGAGGTCGACCGCGACCGACTCGACACCGTCGACCGCCGAGACCTCCTCGGTGATGGCGCGCTCGCAATGCGCGCAGTGCACGCCCGGAACGCTGTAGGTGATCGTCTCGCTCATCGAACGCTCCTCTCCACCTAGACCTTAGCATACCCCCTAAGGGTATTCAGCCGAGAGCTCAGGCAGCGACGCCGCTCGGGGCGGCGGGGAGTTGCACCGTGACGCGGAGCCCGCCCGCGGCGCGGGGGACGAGGGCGAGGGTTCCGTCGTGTGCCTGCGTGATGCTCTTGACGATCGCCAGGCCGAGGCCGACACCTGCGTGGTCGGCGCGGATGCGCTTGGTGCCGCGAAGGAACGGCTCGGCGAGCGTGGCGACCAGCTGCGGGGTGAGCTGCTCGCCGGTGTTCTCGACGGTGAGGACCGCCGTCTTGGGACGAACGGCAGTCGTGACCCACACCGAGCCGTGTTCGGGGAGGTTGTGGACGATCGCGTTGTGCACGAGATTCGTGCTCAGCTGCAGCAGCAGCGCGTGTGAGCCGAAGGTCGGCGTCACGTCGCCGGCGGTCTCGATGGTGAGGCCGCGCTCTTCGGCGAGAGGAAGAAGCGTCTCGGCAGCTTCTTCCGCGACGAGCGACAGGTCGACGCGCTCTCGGGTGAACGACCGCTGGTCGGCGCGGCTGAGCAGGAGCAGTGCTTCGGTGAGGTCGATCGCTCGCGTGTTGACGGCGTGCAGGCGGTCGACGAGCTCACCGTTGTCGCGGTGCAAATCCTTGCGCGCGACGTCGAGGAGCGTCTGCGTGATCGCCAGCGGCGTGCGCAGCTCGTGCGACGCGTTCGCTGCGAATCTCTGCTGCTCGGCGACGTGTGTTTCGACCCGCGCGAGCATCGCGTCGAAGCTGTCGGCGAGCTCGCGGAACTCGTCCTGCCGTCCTTCCAGCTCGATCCGGTGGGACAGCGATCCGTTCGCCGCCGCGCGTGTGGCATCGGTGATGCGAGTCAGCGGAGCGAGCATCCGGCCGGCGAGGAGCCACCCGCCCACCAGGCCGAAGACGAGCAGGAACGCCATCACGATCGCCGCGATCGGCGCGAAATCGCGCAGGAGGTCGGCGTGGCTGCGCACCATGAAGATCACACCAGGGTGCACGCCGCGCGACAGGGAGAAGTATCCGGCCGCGAGCAGCACGGCACCCGTGAGCATGAGGAAGCCGGCGTAGCTGAGCGTGAGCTTGAGGCGAACGCTCAAACCCGGCGCTCTAGCCACGCTCGCCCCCGTCGATGCGGTACCCGACGCCGGCGACGGTGGCGATGAGCCAAGGCTCGCCGAGGCGCTTGCGCAGTCCCGAGACCGTGATTCGGACGGCGTTGGTGAACGGGTCGGCGTTCTCATCCCATGCCCGCGTCAGGAGCTCTTCGGCGCTGACGACGCCGCCTTCGGCAGCGACCAGCACTTCGAGCACGGCGAACTGCTTGCGCGTCAGTGCGACGTAGCGGCCGTCGCGGTAGACCTCGCGGCGGAACGGATCCAGCCGCAGACCGGCGATCTCCCGGACGGGCGGTCTCGTGTTGTTGGCGCGCCGGCGGTCGAGCGCTCTGAGCCGGAGCACGAGCTCTCGCAGCTCGAACGGCTTCGTCAGGTAGTCGTCCGCGCCGAGCTCGAACCCGCTCGCCTTGTCGTCGAGACGGTCGGCGGCGGTGAGCATGAGAATCGGCATGCCGCTGCCGGACGCGACGATCCGCCTGGCGATCTCGTCGCCGGTCGGTCCGGGAACGTCACGGTCGAGGACGGCGATGTCGTACGGGTTGACGCGCAGCAGCTCCAGGGCGGCGTCGCCGTCTCCTGCGATGTCGGCGGCGATCGCTTCCAGGCGCAGCCCAGCGCGGATCGCGTCCGCCATCAGGGGCTCGTCCTCGACGATCAACACGCGCATGCTCCGATGCTAGAGCGGGCGCGTATCGCCGGCATATCGAAAACCCCGTACGTGGCGGCAACGCCGCGCTCCCTTGAATCGCGGCATGAGCACCTACCGCCGGATCCGGATCCGCAGGCTGCGTGCCGCCGGGCTGCTGGTGATCGCGGCAATCGCGGCCGTCCGGGGCTACCAGTCGCTGGCGTCCTCGTCGACGCCTGCACCACCGATCGCTCCCCTGCGCGCCGAGAGCCCGCTGCTCAGCGCCGTGTGGCCGGCGGACGGCCAGGCCGCGTTCGTCCTGAGAGGGGAGTCGAAGATCCATGCCGGCCCGAACCAGCACGCAGCTGCGATCGCCAGTGTCGCCAAGGTGATGACGGCGTATCTCGTGCTCCGCGATCACCCGCTGCGGCCCGGCGAGGACGGCCCGACGATCGCGCTTACCGACGGCGATGTCGCCGACACCGACCGGCGACGTCGACAGCAGGAGTCGGTCGTGTCGATCGCCGCCGGCGAGCAGTTGACCGAACGGCAGGCGCTGCAGGCACTGCTGCTGCCGTCGGCGAACAACATCGCCGCGGTGCTGGCGCGCTGGGACGCGGGGTCGACGAGCCGCTTCGTTGCGCGAATGAACGCAACCGCACGGTCGCTCGGCATGACCCACACGCGTTACACCGATCCGAGCGGCTACGACGACGCAACCGTGTCGACTGCAGCCGACCAAGTGCGCATCGTCGTTCGGGCGATGCGCTTGCCGGCGTTCGCGAGCATCGTCGCCGCACCGAGCGCGGTCCTGCCGGTCGCCGGCGTCGTGCACAACACCAACACGTTGCTCGGGCGTGACGGGTTCGTCGGCGTCAAGACCGGCTCGGACAGCGCGGCCGGCGGCTGCTTCGCCTTCCGGGCCGTTCGCTGGATCGCCGGCAAGCGGACGACGATCACCGGCGTCGTGCTTGGCCAGCCCGGCCGCGACCGGATCGCGGCGGCACTCGCGGTTGCCGACGCGATGGTCGACCGCATCGCCGTCAGAAGCTGACCTGCGCCGTGACGCCGAAGCGCGGGTTCGTGAAGATCCGCTGGCTCAGGTCGGGGATGAAGCCGCCCGAGATGTACGACAGGCCGCCGTTGCGGTACGAGAAGTAGGAGGCGCCGAGCGTCAGCCCGCTCGGCGTCCACGGTGACGGCGAGCCGCCGGTGATCGTCGCGCCGCCGGGCGGGAGCGGCAGCCGCGGATTCGGGCCGGCGAGCGTGACGCCCGGTGTGTACGTCAGCCCGAAGATGCCCGCCGCACCCGAGATCCCCGTGCGCGTGCCCACCGAGAAGTTGCCGGTGATGTACGACGTGTAGAGGGGGCCGGGACCGTAGAAGCGGCCGGCGAAGTCGGCGCCCGACGTCGAGGCCGTGCCGGTCCCCTCGGCGTGCAGCGAGGGAAGGCCGAACAGGCGCAGGTCTGCGCTTCCACGCAGCGCGAGCGCGCCTCCCGTCGTCGCGGTGCCGGTGCCGGCGACGTCGAGGCCGACGAGCCCCGGCACACGGACCCGTGCGCTCAGGCGCGCCGACTCGAGCGACACGTCTCCCTGCGGGCTGACCGTTCCGCTCGCATCGAGGCGCAGCCGCCCGAGGTTCGCGAACGTGGTTGCCCCGACACGCGCGCGGAAGCGGCCGTCGGCGAGCGACCCGGCCGCGTCGAAGGTCCCGAGCGTGAAGCTTCCCGACGCCAGCGCGCCGGTGAGATGGATGTTGCCCTCGCCGCGCGGGATGTCGGCGAGCAGCGATCCCGGCAGCCCGCCGAGCGGGATCTGGCCCGGGATCGGGATCCGGAATGCGGCGTCGCCGCGGAGGACGAGGTGCAGGTCCGAGAGGCCGCCGATCACCGCGCCGCCCTGCAGCGCGACGCCGCCGCGCCCGAGGCTCGTGTCGAGCGCGGCCGTCCCCGACGCGTCGGCGAAGCCGCTGGTCCGCAGGCCGAGGCCCGGCGCCGAGAGGAGAAAGCCCGAGCGTGCGTGCCCACTGAGACCGATCCGGCCGGAGACGCTGCGATCGGCCGAGAAGAGATCGTGGAACTGCAGGTCGCCCGTGATCCCGGTCGGGGCCACGTCGGTCAGGAGCGGCGTCACCCGCACGGGATGGCTGTCGTCGCTCGGTGGGTCGGTCCCGCTCGGGTCGCTGAGCATGAGCGGCGAGGACCGGCAGTAGCGGAAGCGGTTGGCGTCCGGCTCGACGCCGACCGGATCGGCGCTCGTCCACCGTCCGAGCCACGGCGCGTAGTACCGCGCACCGTGGTGGTACAGCCCGCTCTCCTCGTCGCGCTCGCGGCCGGTGAACCGGTAGCGCTTCGGCGCTTCGACCTGGCTCCGCACCGCCTGGTACGACGTGCTCCCGTACGGCGTGTACTCCTCGTAGGAGACGATCTGCGCGTCCGCGTCGAGCTCGAGCGTCGCCGAGCCGAGGTGGTTGCCGAGCTGGTTGCGGACGGTGCGCGCCGGCGCGCCCGGCTCGTCGCCGTCCCGTCGCGTCTCGACGATCACGAGCTGCTGGTGGTCGTCCATGACGTGCAACGTCTCGCGAACGAGCGGATGCGCGCCGTGCCGCCGGTAGCGCTCGACCCCGCCGAGGTACGCGCGCTCGTCCTTCACGTCGCCGCCCGCGAGCTCCGTCACCTTGCGCACCCGCTCCCCGGCGGCGTCGTAGACGTACCACGTCCGCTCGCCCTGGTGCTGCTGCCCGTCGGCGTCGTCCGCGTTCACCGCCTGGCGCTGCGTCATCCGCAGCCGCCGGTCGAACGACCATTCGAGCGCAGCGAGCTGCGGCATGCGCAGCATGCAGCCGTTCGCGTCGTAGCCGTCGCCGGCGTTGCTGTACACCTCAGTCGCGCCGCCGACGGTTGTGCTCGTCAAGCGGTTGCTCGTCTTCGCCGGCTCGAGGACGCTCGCCTCTCCGTACGCGTACGAGCGCGTCCAGCCGGGGTTCGCGGGGTCGGTGCCGCGGTGCTGCATCGACGCGAAGTTGCCGGCGTCGTCGTACACGTAGCGCTCCAGGTAGGTCGCCATCGCGTTGCCGTCGCCCGGGTGGAGGAGCCGGGACCGGCCCGCGTCGTCGTATGAGCCCGGGATCGGGACGCCGCCGACCTGGCCGAGGTGCTCGCGGCCTGTCGCCTCGATCAGCCGGTACTCGGCGTCGTAGGTGTAGTCGCAGCTCGGCTCGACGCGGCGGTTTCGGAAGAAAACCGTCTGCTGTGCGTCGTCTCGGAGCTGCACGACGTTGCCGGAGGCGTCGTAGGTGTAGCGCAGGTATTGCAGCGCATCGGCGAAGTCGTCGTCCTGTGGCGCCGCGGGGTCGATGCCGCGCCGAGTCGAGATCCGCGTCAACCGGAAGGACTGCGGGTCGTACGCGTGGGTCGTCCTGATCACGTGCCCGTCCGACGTCCCGCGGTCGATCCGCAGACGTCGACCTTTCGCGTCGTAGTCGACACCCGTCACGGCGCGCAGGCTCGCCGTCGCCGGATCGAGCGTGTCCACCGGCTCGGCGGCCTCGTCGAGCCAGACGTCGATCCGTTCGAGTAGGTTCGCCGCGTTGTACGTCGTCTGGATCACGTTGACGGCTGCGCCCGCCTCGTCGCTGTGCGGCGGCACGACCTGGGTCGCGCGGTTCAACGCGTCGTAGCGCGTACGGCTCGTGTACGTCTCCGGCTCGAGCGGGACGGCCGCAGCCCAGTCGATCGTCGTGCTGTAGGCCTGCGTCAGGCGGCGCCCGCGCTGCAGCAGGTTGCCCTTGAAGTCGAAGGCGACGCTCGTGACGAGCCCGCTCTGGTCGCGGAGCTCGACGAGCTTCCCGCGGCTGTTCGTCGATTCGGGGCTCGGGCGGCCTTCGCCGTAGATGCTCCGCCCGATCGTCGTCTCGGCGCCGCCGCCCTCCTGCAGGAACGAGTCGGTGGGCCGCCGCAGCGCGTCGTAGGCCGTGCGGAAGCGGCGGCCGAGCGAGTCCCAGGCGTAGAGCGGGCTGCCGCCGACGTCGTTCAGCAGCCAGCGCTCGCCGCCCTCCATGCTCGCCTCGTGGATGCGGTTGCCCGCGACGTCGTAGTCGTCGACGACGACGATCCTGCCGAGGTCGTCGCCCGCGGTCGTCATCGCGTCGCGCAGCCGGAGCCGGTTCCCTTCGACGTCGAGGTCGACGCGCGTCCGGTGGAGCTCGACGGTGGGCGGCGCGTCCGGCGCCGCGTCGCTGTACCGGTACGCGTTGTGCGTGACGGTCAGCACGGCGCGTCCGAGCGCGTCGGTGTGCGCCACGGCGGGAGTCTCGGCGTGCACGAGCGTCTTCTGCGCGGCGCGCGTCTCGTTTGCGCGGTCGCCTGCGTCCGGGAAGCGCGCCGCGAACGCTGCGGCATTCGCCGGCTCGGTGCGCAGCGCGCTCCAGGTCGGCTCGTACTCGCTCGTCGCCAACCGCGCGATCAGCCCGCCGACGTCCGGGTCCGCGGCCGGGTCGAGCGAGCTCGTGTCGTTCGCGTCCCACGTCTCCTGGCGCCAGGCGCCGATCACGATCTTCTCCCACGTCCGGTCCGGGTGCAGGGTCGCGGCGACGCGGTCGACCGGGTCGTACAGCAGGACGGGGCTGACGCCGGCCGCGGCGTCGGCCTCGAACGTGTGCCGGTCGGTGAAGAACGGCTCGTACTGGCGGACGGGCTTGCCCTTGTTGTTGTAGATCGTCCAGCCGCTGCCGACCCAGCGCGGGTCGACGGTTGCGGCGCTGCCCGGAACCGCTCCCGGCTCGGCCTGCACCTTCTTCTGGATCTCGCGCCCGAAGCCGTCGGAGTACGCCAACGTGACCTGGATCGCCGGCCCGGCCGGCGGGGTCTCGGCGAGGTGGGTCTCGCGCGCGAGCGTCGCCGCGACGGCGGGCGACGCGGTCAGGTCGTAGACGACACGTGTCGTCGCGTCGCCGAGCAGCGTCGCCGCGGCCGGCCCTTTCGGGGCGGCGAGGAACGCGTCGATCTGCGAGGGCGTCAGATCGGCGTCGAGGCCGGCGAGCCGGTCGCCCGGCCGCGGGCCCTCGTCGGGCTTGCCCATGACCGCCGTGCCGGCGACGAGGCCGAGGGCGTCGAAGCGGACCTCGACGCAGTTGCGGTTCGGGTCCATGACGAGCGCGGGCTGGAGGACCCGGTAGTCGTTCCGTCGCCCCGCCGGCCGTTCGCCCGCAGTCACCTGGTTGCCGAGCGCGTCCGTCGTCTCGTGGACGAGGAGGTCGTAGCCGTCGTAGCGCACGACGCTCTCGGCCCCGAAGGGGTCGCGCCGTCGTTGCGAGAGGAAGAAGTGCTGCCGCGCGTAGGCGAGCTCCTGCGCGGCCGTGTCGCCGGAGCCGGGGGAGTGGAAGACCCGGCCCGACGGCACCCACCAGCTCGTGTCGCCCTCGCTGTGGATGTAGCCGCCCTCCGAAAGGATCGCGTCGGTCACGCGGTCGCCGTAGACGGCCGTGACGAGCCCCGGCGTGAACGCGAGCCGGTGGCTCGCGAACGGCAGCGCGAGTGACTGCTGCTCGCCGAGAGGAAGCACGTCGGCGAGGTCGTCACGGCGGAAATACGTGCGCACGTGCTCGACCAGCCGCTTCTCGACGCTGCCGGGCGTCGGCGCCTGCTCGTAGTCGAGCACCGTTGCGGCCGGCCCCGCGTCGGCGACCTCGTCGAACGCGAACCGGTCGTGACCGCCCGGCAGGGTCAGGCCGGTCAGCTCGTACGTGCGCGTCTCACAGACGACGGCAGCGCGGTACGCGCCGGCGTCGTCGACGGCGGTGGTGACGGCGTTCTCGGTATAGGTGGCGACGAGCTGCGTCTGCTTCGCCTGGTCGGCCGGGTCGAGCTCGGGATCGAGGAGCCGGCGCCCGTACCCGATCGACGCTGCCGCGAGCACATTGCCGAACACGTCGACGTCGAGCGTGAGCGCGTGGGCGACGCGTGGATCGTCCGGCTCGCGCTCGTAGTGGTACGTGAGCGACTCGCGAGCATGTGTGAAGAAGACGGCGTGGCGGTTCGACTCACGGTGCTGCAGCGTCGAGACCGTGAAGTTCTGCTCGGCGACGGTGTACGGATGCTGCTCCCTCGCGCTGCCGTCGAGCGAGTAGACCTCGCGGCGCAGCATCGAGCCTTTCAGCGCGCGGCATGCCTCGCGCTCCTCGTCCGCGGTCAGGCCCGCCGGCAGGATCGTGTCGGGCAGGAGCGTGTCGAGGAACGCGGCGAACGTCGGGTCGGCCGCCGGCGGCGCGCCGTAGTACTCGGCGGCGAGCTGCCGGCTGACGGCCGCCGCCTGCGCGTAGACGCCCGTGTGGAACCACGTCTTCGTCAGGACGGGCGGGACATCCGAGCTCTCGTCGTCGTTCGCCGCGACCGTCGGGAACGTCGCCGTGTCCCACTGCTCGACCAGCGCGAAGCCGCGAAGCTCGCGCTCGACGCCGTCGTAGAAGCCGTGGTGGTACGCGTTGCGCGTGACGAACCGGTTGCCGCTGACGCGGTCGGTGACGGTGACGCGCTCGACGACATGGACGGGGAAGGGCAGCCGCGTCAGCCACGGGCGGCCGCTGCGCATGTCAGCCAGATAGAAGCGCGTCGAGGAGGCGTACGCGATCTCGGTCTCGGTTCCGAGGTTGTCGACAGACCGGGTGAGGAGGTGCGGCTTCGTCTCGCCCATCAGGTCGACGTACCGCAGCGGGTGCGCCGGCGAGGACCAGACGAGGCAGGTCGTGCCGTTCGCGAGCAGGTCGGCGGTCTGCACCGAGACCGTGTCGTCGAGGTGCGGCAGCGGCGGCAGCGCTCGCGCGTCCGTGAGGCGGTTGCCGGACTGGTTGAAGTAGAGGCGGACGGCGTCGCGGCCGAGGTAGACGATGTCGCTCGTGCCGGAGCCGTCGATGTCGGCAAGCCGGACGCGGCTCTGCTCGAACAGTTCCGGGTGGTCGAAGCGCGGCGCGTTGTCCAGCGACACCTTGGCGCCGAACCGCGCGTAGCCGAGGCTCGGCCAGTAGCACACCTCGCCGTTGCGGACGCGCACGAGGTCGGCGAGGCCGTCACCGCTCATGTCGGCGAGGTACACCGACTGTGTCCCGTCGGCGAAGACGAGCCTCGGGCCGCGCTCCTCGTCCAGCGGGTGCGGGACGGCGGCTGCCGGCCCGAAACCCTCCTCTGCGAGCGACGGGTACCAGCTGAACGAGTCGTCGTGGGCGACGAGCACGTCGCTGTGGCCGGCACCCGCCAGGTCGACGAGCCGGAGGTTCGGGTCGCCCCAATCGACGTTCGGCAGCGAGCCGAATGCGCGGAACGGCTCCCAGTCGGCGTCGTTCGTGCGCACGGAGTAGCCGGCGACGGGACCGCGGAGCGTCACGACGTCGAGCCGGCCGTCGCCCGACAGGTCGAGGAGATGCTCCTGTCCGTCCGCCGTCGACGGCCGCGTCGCGACCGTCTCGAGCGCGCCGAAGTCTCCGTCGCCCCGGTTCCGTTTGTAGTACCAGGCGCCGTCTTGCTGGGTCAGCACGCCGACCGTGCCCTCGCCGTCGAGGTCGACGAGGCGATACGCCGTCCCGTCGATGCCGACGGGCAGGTTCTCGACGCTCGTGCGGTCGAGCTCGAGGACCTCGTCGCGAATCGTCGGTCGGCTGTACTCGAGCTCGAGCGCCGGCAGCGACGAGACGATGTACGTCTGCGGTCCCGCCCCGTCGAGGACGCAACCGCTCTGCGTCACGCCCCGGAGGAGCGAGGCGATGCGGGTGCTCCCCTGGTGCGCGAGCTCGTCGTCGACGGCGACGGGCACGCCGTAGTCGAGGTCGGCGTAGTCGAGCTGGAGCATGCGAACGAGGCCGTCGTAGCCGGCTTCGCCGCTCTCGAGCGCCGGGAAGTGGTGGAACATCAGGAACCGCCGGCAGCGGCGATACGTGCGGACCTCGAACCCCGCGCGATGGGACGAGAACGGATCCGGCCGGACCTGCCACGCCTGCGCCGGCGACGGGGTCGCGCGGATGTGCTGCAGCTGCTCCGCCGCGGGCACGTCCGGATCGGGGCCGACCTGCTCGACGCGTCCCTCGTCGTAGTCGAGAACGAGCTCGAACAGCCAGTCGGCGTCGTCGACCTGCGCGGGGGTGAGGAACGAGGGCCGCGTGCCGTCGTCCGACAGCAGCGGCGCCCGGTTGGCGTAGCGGATGCGGCTCAGGTAGCGGTTCGCGCTGCGGCCGACGTCGTCGCGATTCTGCTCGTGCGCCTGGCCGACGTCGACGCCGGCTCCGTCCTCGCGGCGATACTCGTAGACGACGGCGTTTCCCTTGTCGTCCCGCGTCTCGCAGATCAGCCAGCTGAAAACGCGTTGCGGGCTCTCGGGATCGGCGATGCGCGACTCGAGATCCTTCCCGTAGAGCGTCAGGACGTTGTCGCGCGTGAGCGACCGCCAGTGCACATCTCCCTCGGCGTGCGTCCACCGCTCGATGCGGGCGAAGAGCCCTTCGACACGCGGCCGGTAGCGGTGGATGACGTACCCCGGCGCCGAGCTGTCGTCGGCCCACCGCGTGCCGTCTTCGCGCAGGACGGGGACGAGATCCTCCGCGCCGGAGAGGATGAAGACGTCGGACTCGGCCGCGTCTGCATAGCGCGGCAGGCCGTTGTCGGTCTTGCGTGTGATCGACGCGAGGCCGAGGCTCCAGCCGAAACCGAACGGCCCGTTGCCGTTGCCGCTGTCGTACGAGAGCGAGAGCGACGGCCCGAAGCCGCTCCGTCCCGGGCTGGCGGGGACGGGGATCGTCAGCGAGCCCGTGCCGGTGGCGGGGTTCGCGCTGAACTTCTCGCCGATCCCCTGGATCGCGCCGCCGCCCTTCGGTAGCGAGACCGACGGCAACCCGCCGACCGCGCCGGCGCGCGGCGGATCGCTCGCCCGGGTCGGCTCGTCGTGGACGGCCACGCAGCTATGCCCCCGCTTGAACCGAGCCGCGAACGGTGCTACGTTCGGGTTTCTCGGAGGTACTTAAGGTAGAAGTATTGCTTGGGGAATTCGCTGGAATAGCACAAGTTTCTGCATAAAAAGACTTCTGAGTTTCTGAAAGTGCTTCCGGGGTGAACTCTCTGGAAGCTCTTTCTTTTGCGGGGCCGTTTTCGTGCAACCGCCGGCCGTGGCGTTCGACCATCGCGGCGAACGAGGACGGGACCGCCGCCTCACGCTCGAACTCCGACGGCGTGTAGCACTGCACGTCGATCGGCATCGCGTACTGCTCGAACAGCACGCGCAGCTCGCGGCCGCGCAGCCAGCGCGGCTCGCGGAACTCGCCGATCACGACGAGGTCGATGTCGCTGCTCGGCTCGGCGCGTCCGTGCGCGAGCGAGCCGAACAGCGTCACCGACTGCGGCGACAGCGACCGCACGATGAAGTCGACGATCTGCGCGAGCGCGGCCTCGCTCACGACGTCTGGAAGTGCACGACGAGATACGCGTTCGCGATGTCGTCCGCGGTGAGCGACCGGAAGTCGGCCGCTGCGGCGGTCTTGACCTGGATCGTCCATGCGCCGGTCGCGACCGACGGCGGTGCCACGTCCGATTCGTAGTGCGGCACGTTGCCGTAGGTCGGATCGGCGTCGGCGTCCGACGGGTCGGCCGGCAGCGCGACACCGGGTGGTGCGACCTTGACCTCGTACGCGCCGCCCGCGGGGCCGTCGACGAACAGGTCGACGTGTGCCGCGTTGATCGTCTTGCCGCGCGTGTAGAAGGGGAATTGCTCCGGACCCACGTTCAGCGTCAGTGTCTGATCCGTGTCGGGCGCGGGGTTGAGGAAGCGGTACCAGGCGTCCGCGTACTCGTTCTTGAGCGCGAAGAGGCGAGCGCCGGCCGTCGGCAGCACCGTGTCGAGATTGGCGGAGGCCGCTGTCGCGAGCCCGCCGTCACCCGGGCTCGCGGTGTAGCGGACGTGCAGGATGACGTCCGAGATCGTCGAGAAGTCGAACGCGTTGCCGGCCTGCGGCATCGTGATCGTCCACTCGCTGACCGCGCCTGCGCCTTCGAACGGCAGGTAGCGCTCGTCGCTGAAGCTCAGCTCGAACATGCCGCTGTCGTTCTGCCCGGTGCTCGTCGCAATCGAGTCGACGGCGACCTGGCCGGCCGCGAAGCGCGTGTCGCCGGGGTCGGCGGCCAGCGGGTCGCCGTACGGCTGACCGTCGAGGCCGGGCTCGACGCGGATCACGTTGCGGGTCAGCGTCAGGGTCGCGTGCACGCCGCCGTACGGGCCGACGACGGCAGGCACCGTCATCGCCACCGACTTGATGCGCCGGCGATAGTGGCCGGGGAAGTCCATGTCGTAGAGCCACTCCGGCAGCTGGACAGTGCACTGGCCGAGGTCGCGGAGCGCGAGCAGGCTGAGCGGCATCGTCTGCGCGAGCGAGACGTGCTTCGTCAGCTCGAGGTCGCGGGTGTCGTTTGCGTAGAACGACGACTCCATGCGGCGGAGGTCCGTGGCCAGCCGGTCGCCCGCGAGCAGCCCCTTCTTCAGGCTGTCCCAGTACCCGAACTCGATGAACGACAGGTCGTCCCGGCCGAGCTCGACCTGCATCGCGAGCTCTGCGCGCCGCGCCATGTCGAATGCGAGCTGGTACGCCTGGAAGTACACGGTCGAGAGCTGCGTGACCATCCAGTCGTACAGCTGCTCGTTCGTGTACTTGCTGTGCATGAAGTCGTCCTCCGCCTGCGATTGCTGGATCTGCAGGTCGAGGTTGTCGCTCTCCTGCTGCGCGATCGTCTGCCGGATCTGTGCCGCCGTGATCTGCTGGTTCGCGTTCTGGACGTCGATGTCGGCGAGCGACTTCTGGAAGTCCCAATCCTCCTTGCGCCGCTGGTAGCCGCCCATCGTCGTCGCGAGGCCCGCGTACTTGTCGAGGCTGGCGACGATCGCCGACAGCGTCTTGACCGCGTTCTCGGCGGACTCGCCGATGTTCGTGCCGCCGATCTGGCCGCTCGCCACCGGTGAGCCGCCGAAGCCCGAGGCGCCGATGGCGAAGTTCGGGATCAGCTTCAGCCCGCCGGCGAGCGTGTACCCGAGCGCGATCGCCGTCTGCGCGATCGCGGATGCCCCGGCGAGGCTCAGCGCCGTGGTCTCCCACGCGTTGATGAAGTCGCGGCCGCCGTAGTAGTCGCTCTTCGCCTGCGCGCTCGCGAGTGTCTGCTCGAGGCCGGCGATGTTCGCCTCCTCCTGGGCGATCTGGTTCTGCTTGATCGCTTTCTGCGCCTGCAGCAGCGCGATCGCGTTCGACGAGCGGAGGAGTGCGATCGTCTCGGCATCGCGTTTCTCGAGCGCCGAGAGCAGCTTGTCGCCGAGCGAGGTCACCTGGCTCGTGAACTCGAGCGCCGCCCCGGCGAGCGTCTTGTAGCGGTACGGGCCGAGGCCGACGCCGACGAGGCCGGCGATGTCGCCGATGTCGATCCCGGCGGCGGCCGCCTTGACGAGCAGCATCGGGTCGATCGGCGGCTCGAAGAGCGGCAGCTGCCGGAAGACGCCCTTGATGTTCAGCGAGTGCCGGATCTTGAACAGCCGGTCGGCGACCGTGTCCCAGTAGCCGAGCAGCTTCGTGTTCGGCGGGATCGCGAAGTAGAGCGGGTCGAGGATCGGCAGGTGCGGCCCGGCGCCGTCGCCGGGGTCGCCGGGGCCCGGCGGCGGGGTCACGTTCTCGATCTGGGCGGCGACGCTCTCGTTGCCGAGCGGATCGAGCTCGCCGTGTGCGAGCAGCTCGTTCCAGCTGTACTCGTCGTGCGGCACCGGCGGCACCAGCTGCGGGCGGCGCCCGAGCAGCTCCTGCGCAAGGGAGTAGAGGAGCGTCGCCTGGTTGATCGACTCGAGCGTGTCCTGGCCGAAGAGCTGGTCGCCCCACGCGATCAGGTTGTCGATGTACTTCATGACGACGTTCTTCTGGTACGCGACCGGCCGGTGGCGCGCGATCTTGTGCGGGTTGAACGGGTCGTTCTTCCACGCGCGGATCTGGTCGAGGTTCGCGCCGAGGTCGGCGAGCAGGTTCTCGATGCGCTCCCGCCGGTACTCGTCGGAGTTGGTCTCGAAGAACGGGCGCGTCACCCAGTAGCGCTGCGGCGACGAAAGCTCGTCGACGTTCGTCGGGTCGAAGATGTAGTGGAACCACTTCATCGCCTCTTCGAAGCGCTGGTTCTGGCTCAGCCTCGAGGCGATGAGGAGCGGGATGTGGAAGAACGTCTCCCAGTTGTAGGCGGCATAGGCGCCCGAGAGCGCGAAGTCGACGACGTCTGTTGCCGCCGTCGCATCTGCCGTGTTCGGCGCAACCGGGGCGTAGGTGGCGCCGAAGTTGAACGAGTCGCCCGGGAAGTAGCCGCCCGGGTACCGCTGGATGCGCCGGTTGAGGACGCCGCCGACGCCCGAGCGGTCGAGCTCGCGCAGGAACAGCTCGCTGTACGGATGGAAGAACGGGAAGAAGTCGTACTGCAGCCGCTGAACCGTCTGGTTGTAGCCGAGCGTCACCGTCTCCCACGCCGTCTTGACGAAGAACGCGCGCTGCCGATCCTGGTAGAGGAACGGCTCGGCGCCCCACTGTGCGGTGTCGAAGCGAATCTGGTCCTGCGAGAAGACGAGCTCGAACGGCCCCTTCGCTCCCTGCGCCACCGTTCGCGTGTTCGAGAGCTCGAGGACGTTCAGCTTGTTCGGGTTCGCGCGGAAGATGTTGTTCGCGAGCCGGTTGTAGCGGTAGTGCATGCCGTCCGGCAGCGGCAGGCGCGGCGCGATCTCGTACTTGCCGTCCAGCGGCTGCAGCTCGCGCGTCGATGGCCCGAAGGCGCCGTGCACGAACGTGAACGAGTCGGACATCGACAGCGCGTCACCCTGCTGCCCCGTGCCGTCGACGAGATGGTAGAAGGCCCGCAGGCCCTTCATCTTCACGGCCGTGACGCCGCCGTCGAAGACGAACGACGACGAGTGCCACGGCCGGCTCGTTTCGTCGAACGGCGATGCGGTCGCACGCGTCAGCGCGTCGGTGAACGGGTCGTAGAACTTCGCGTTGTTGAAGTCCGGCGACGTCGAGATGTAGAGGTCGAGCCAGAGCAGGTTCTCGCGCGACTTGTACCGCGACTTCAGATGGTAGGAGTCGAGCGGCCGCTCCCACGGATGGATGAGCTTCTCCTTCGAGACCTTCTTGGCCGTCCAGCCGTCGGGCGTCCGGTGACTCCACGCGAGCTGGATCTCGAGCTGCTTCGGCGGCGCGGGCGAGTCGGTCGGTGAGTCGCTGCCCTTTGCCTTCGGCTGCTTCTTGACCTTCTGCGGCCGCTCGTTGAAGACGAGCCAGAAGAGCCAGAGCTTGCGGTTGTAGACGACCGGGAGCAGATGCTCGCCGGCGATGTCGACGTCGATCTTCTCCCACGGCGACCACGTGCCGAAGCTGAAGTCGTACTGCCGGTAGTAGTGCACCGCCGGATCGGTCTTCGTCCGTGCGACGACGTGGAGCACGTTGACCGTCGGGCCGCCGTCCCGCACGTCGTTGTCGACCTCGTGATAGGCAGCGAGCACGGTGAGGCGCGACACCTCGTGCACCTTCTCGAGGTAGTGCCGGATCGCCGTCTCGGCGTTGGGATCGGTCACGTCGCTCTGCTGGAGCTCGGACTCGAGCTCCTCGAAGAACGGCGTCTTGTCGTCACGCAGCTCGGGCTCGAGCCAGTTCTCGGGGTAGAAGAAGACCTGGCGGGCTGCCACCCAGACGCCGTAGTTCTTCATGTACTCCCACTGGCGCCAGCTGTTCAGCGTGACCGTGTCGGCCTTCTCCTGCTCGCCGACCTGCACGTACGGCTGCTCGAGGTTGAGGAAGCAGCGCTGCACGAACATCTGCACGGAGCTGATCGCCTGCTTGATCCGCGACGTGAGCTGCGCCGAGCCCATCTCGACGTCGATGCAGAAGTAGCGGAGCATGTCATCCGGGTCGCGCCACCGCTCGGGATTCGCGTAGTCGTGCCCGCCGACGCTGACCGTTTCCGGCTCGTTGCGCTGCGCCGTCTCGATCAGGTACGAGATCAGCGCGTCGCGCTTGCGCTCGCGGATCGTGTCGGAAAGCGGCGCCGCCTTCGACAACCAGGTGCGCGTGTCGTACTTCGCCTTCGCGGCTGCGCGCGTCTGTTGCGCCGTCGCGGCCTGGCTGCCGTCGTCGTCCCGGTTCGCCCACGGGATCGCTGTCGACGCTGCCACCCCGAGGCGCTTCACGGCCTTCGCCGCCCGCTCCAGCCGCAGGTACGTCTCGGGGTCGAGGTAGTCGTTCGCGTCGGCGGCGTACGAGAGGCCGAGTGCGGTGGCGAGCGCGTCGATGTCGGGCTCCGGCCAGTGCGTGAGCACGGCGAGCGCGGCGTGCAGCCCGGCGTCGAGCGTCGCCGCCGCGTCGAAGATCCCGCGCAGCGTCACGTTCTCCGGCTCGGGGTAGCGCGCGTGCAGGTCGAGCCACTTCGTCAGCGCCAGCCAGGACGGGAAGAGCGGCGCCCCCGCCGGGCCGTCGACGGGAAGGGCCGCGAGGTCGAGCAGCCCGTAGGCGGCGTGCTTCTCGAGCAGCCATGTCAGGTCGTCCACGTTCTTCAGCTTCTGCCGCGACAGCACCATCGCCACCTTGTGCAGCAGCCGGTACGCGTTGAATGCGTCGGCGAAGTTCGCCGGAGTGGCGTCCTTCGTGTACTGCTCCACCTCTCCGGCCGTCGTCCGCGCCACCAGCTCGGGGTCGGAGAGCACCTGGAGCAGCGTCTTGCCGTCGAGGCTGATGCCGGCGAGCAGCGCCTGAGCCTGTGTCTTCGTGACCGCGATCGCCGAAGCGACGTCGGTGGCGATCGCGTCTTCCTCGTCCGTCGCTGCGGCGGCGCGACGCGCGTCGCGCATGTGGTCGATGAGCTGTCCGACGGCGAGATCCCGGAGGCCGTACGGCGAGTCGGGCCGGTCGTTCAGCAGGTAGTCGAGCTCGTCGACGGTGAAGCCGGACTCGACGACCCAGTCGCGCAGATCCAGGAAGTCGAGCGTGTCCTTCGGCGTCGTGAACACATCGGCGATCCCGCTCAGGTCGGCGAGCAAGAAGAGCCGCTCGATCGTCAGGCTCATCGTGCGCGCGAGCGTGACGGTCGCGACCATCCGCGAGAGGTTTGTCAGCGTCAGGTCGCCCATGTTCGGGCGCGCGGCGATCCGGTCGAAGTCGGCCTCGGAGACGCCGAGCGCGGTGGCGATCGTCGTCCGGTGGTCGGCGACGGCCGCGCCGCCGGCGAGCGGCAGCGCGAGTGCGGCGTCGACCGGGTCGGTGATGCGCGGGTTCTGGAACAACGCGACGTAGTAGGGGTCGATCGTCTTCGTCGAGTCGTCCGGTTGCGTGCGGGTCTCCGTGTTCAGCTCGCCGAAGAACGCGAGCAGCTCGTCGGCGCCGATCCGCAGCGCGTTCTGCAGCCGCTTCGCGTCGTGGAGCCGCGCGAGCGCCGTCCCGTCGAGCGTGCCGTTGCCGAGGCGCTCCGCGCGGAGCAGGAGGTCGAGCTCCCACATGTGCCAGCCGGCCCGGCGCCAGAGGCGCAGGAAGCGGTGCATGCGGTCGAAGCGGTCGACGGTGAGATTGTCGATCGTCTGCAGCGACAGGTCGCCGCTCGTCGACGTCCGCACGATCTCGAGCGCCGGCTCGCCGCCGTCGCCGTTCACCCATTGCACCTGCATCAGCTGCAGCAGCCCGGGGTAGTCGAGCTTCGAGTGGGCGAGGAACTCCTCGACGCCGACGCTCGTCTGCGTCGCGTCGAGCCCCCAGAGGGCCGTTTGCCGTGCGGCCGCGGCCGCAGCCGCGGTAATCAGCGCCGTCTCGTGCGACGAGAGGCCGAAGTACTCGCCGGCGATGCTCTCGTCGGCCGGCGACGGATCGCCGGCGGAGGGCCGTGTCTGCAGCCATTGCATGAACTGCCAGCGCTGTACGCCGAGGTGTGCAAGCCAGACACGCGTCTCCTCCTGCCACAGGTCGAAGACCGCGTCGAGCGGATAGTCCTGCGTGCGGAGGAGGTCGTACGCGGCGGTGCGCACGTTCTCCGGAAACGCCCGCAGCTCCTCGGCCGACCGCGTCGTCTGGAACGAGAAGTCCGAGTCGGCGTTCGGCGCCGCAATCGCCGCTTCGAGGATCTCGCACACGAGGTCGATGTACGGCAGCGGCGTCTCCGTGTTCTGGCAGTTGAGCTTGATGTTGCCGATGTCAGGGCGTCGGTCGAACAGCACCTGGCGCACGGTCTTCGGCGGCTGCTCCGAGAGGTGGCTGTCGATGAAGCGCAGCGTGTCGGAGAGGTAAGCGGCCGGGCCGTAGAGCGACTGGCAGGTCGAGCACGTGCAGAAGTCCATGGCGCCGAACAGCGCCTCCAGGTCGGGGACGTCGCCGACGAGCGTCTGCTGCTCGTCGGTCGTGTACGTCTGCTGGACGATCGCTGCCGGGTCGCCGATGTGCAGCTCGCCGCGGAACTCGCCGAGGCGCGCGAGCACCAGCGCGTATTGCAGCTCGGCCCGCCCGAACACGCTCTGCGCCTTCTCCGGCGCGATGCTCTTGTCGGCGAGCGCCTGCACGAACCGCTCCTGGCCCATGTACACGATCTGGGCGGAGTGGTGCAGCTGCTGGTCGAGCAGCGCCGCGCCGGCTGCGGCGTCGCCCGTGATGCGCTGCACGCGTTGCAGCACCTTCAGCTCCGACGCGACCTCGGCATCGAGGACGATGTTCGTGTCCTTGACGAACGCCGCGACGTTCGTCCTCGACAGGTCGAGATCGGGGTGCTGTTGCAGCACGTCCTGGACTTGATCGAGCTTCGTCAGCGAGGTGTCGTTGCTGACGGCTGCGCGGGCGGCGAGCGCGTGGCTCGGAAACAGCCTCTCGGCTTGCTGCTGGAGCGTCGTCGCGAAGTACGCGATTCGCTCGTCGGGCGTGTCGCCCGGCAGCCCGTCCGGCACCGCGTTCCCGTTCTGGGAGATCAGGCTCTTCCAGTCGTCGAGCGTCAGCCGCGCCGTGTCGGAGACGGCCTTCAGCGTCTGGTTGGCGGGGCTTGCGATCTGCGCCTGCAGGAAGGTGAACGTGGGCTCGTGGTGCTTGGCGATCGCACCGAGCTGGGCGGTCGCGTACAGATCGGAGACCGCCTGCGCGCCGCCGAACGGCGCGGCGTCCGCGCGCAGCGCGTCCCAGAACGCCGTTCCCATGCCGCGGTTTGCGAGGAACGTGTCCGCGACCTGTGCGTACGCGCCGGCCGGGACGGCCGGCGTCGCCGCGAGCAGCGACTGCAGCGTGCCGTTCCCGACGAGGATCGGCTTCTGCAGGGCGAAGGTCAGCCGCTTCGACGCGAGCGCGGCCATGATCGCCGCCTGGTTCGCGGCCGTCGCGATCGGAATCAGGTTTGCTGCAGCCGCCTGCGCGAACGCCTGCGCCTGTGCGTCGGCCTCCATGAAGATGAGGCCCTGCGCGGCGCGGTCGACGAGCTGGTCGATCAGCGTCCACCCGGCGGTGCTGTCGACGAGGTCGCCGGGCAGGCCCGACGGGTAGTTCTGGCCGACGAAGGCATAGACGGCATCGGGCGTGAGCGCCGGATCGGCGAGCGCGGCCGACACGAGGTGGGAGAGGACGACGCGCATCACCTCTTCCACGTCGAGCCCGCTGTGCAGCGCGACGTAGGTCAGCTCCTTGTCGTCCGCGGTCTCCCTCAGGTCGGCGACCGCTACCGCGCCGGCCGCCGTCACGATCGCCGCGAGCTCGGTCTCCCACTCCGAGCTGCCGAGGTACGGCTGCGCGCCGTCGGTGAAGTTCACCCAGACGATCGGCGACGGGTCGAGAGTCACCTTCGCCGCCGCCTGTGAGCCGTCAGCGGCGAGAACGCGCACCTGCAGCTCGAACGGCTTCTTCACGACGCCGTCGACCGGGTTGCGCGGCGGCTCGTACGGCAGGTTGAAGAAGCCGTTCTCGAATGTCTTCCGCTCGCCGAGCAGCGTGCCGCCGTCGCGCAGCGCCGACTCCCACGCCTGGACGCGCACGCCCGCCTTGCCGCGCCAGAGCGAGTCGCGCACGGATCCGCGCACGAGATAGGTGGTGGTCGTCGTCGGCGTCGCCGGCGGGAGCACGCGCAGCAGGTCGGCGTTCAGCCGCTGCTTCGTCGCTCCTTCCAGGTGGCCGGTCAGCGGCAGGCCCTTGGCGCGCTGGTACGCGAGCACCGCTTCGCGCGTCGTCTTCCCGAACGTGCGGGTGTCGTGCTCCTTCCGGTCGACGGGGTACCCGAGGAACGACAGCGCGCGCTGGAGGTCGCCGACGCGCTCGTTCTTCATGTTCAGGCGGAGTGACCGCTGGAGCGGCGCGAGCCCCTCCGGCGATTTGACGGCGAGCAGTGCCGTCGGGGCCGGCTTGCTCGCTGCGACCGAGACGAGCCGATCGTAGGTCGCCGGGTCGATCTGTCCGGTGACCGGCAGCTTGTACTTCTCCTGGAACGAGCGGATCGCCGCCTGGCTCGTCGCGCCGAGGGTGCGTGACTTGAGCTCGCCGGCGGCGATCGGTGCATCGAGCTTCGCGATCCGGTTGACGCGGCCGAGCACGCGCTGCAGCCCCGCGACCTGCGTCTTCGTCGCGAGCCGCGCCGCGAGCGAGTCGGCGCGCAGCCGCTCGACGAGCTCCTCGCTGATCTGTCCGCTCTTGAACGGGACGTTCGCCTTCTGCGCGAATGCGGCCAGGCTCTGCTGCGTGCTGTTCCCGACGCGCTTGGCCTTCGTCTCGCCGGCATCGACCGGATGTCCGACGCGCGCGAGCATCGCGTGGATGTCAGCGGTGCGCTTCTTGCTGTCCGCAAAGTAGACGTGCGTCAGCTCGGCCTGCAGCGCCCGCACGGTTGCGGCGGTGACCTTGCCGGTGATCGGCAGGCCGGCGTGCTTCTGCAGCGCCTCGATCGCGGCAACCGTCGTCGAGCCGATCTTCCCCTCCGCGACTTCGGCGGCCGAGACGTCCAGACCGATCTTGGAGAGCGCGCCGTGCAGGTTGCCGACCTCGCCTTTCTGCGGCGCCTGCGGCGTGAACGTGAGGCGATTCGTCATGACCGGAGTCGTCATCTCGACACCTTTCCGCTGCGCGAACGATCGCGCCGAGCACGTCTCGGAAGTAGGGCGGCGGCGGGCGCGCGATGACCTAGCGCTGCGCGAGCATCCAGCCTGCCGCAGTTGACCTGTACAGGCGATGCCACCTTCGCCTCCCGTCGGGGGTCAACTGTCCACGACGCTACGACTCGATCGCAACAAAGTCAACGGCTCTGTCACGTGTGTCTGTACGAAAGCTGTGTCTGTTCGTTAATTGACGGGCGGGGGCCGGCTTTCGAGGCTCGCGGCGAGACCGGGGTCCCAGTCGCAGGCGGTGCACGCGGCTCGCGCGGCGGAGCGTGCGAAGGCAAGCGCCGCGGCGAACGGATCGTCATTCACGATCACGTCCTGCCAGTCGAGGACGAACTCGCCCAGGTCCGCGTCCCACCGCGCCCGCGCCGGCTCGAGCCGCAACTCGGAGAAGCCCGGCGGCGCCGGATGCGCGTAGGCGTAGAAGGCGGCCCGCGGGTACCGCGTGTCGCCCGGCCACCAGCCGACCGCGATCTCCTGGGCGTCCATGGCGTTGCGGCCGATGAAGTCGCCGGAGGGCGGATCGGCCGAGCGGCCGGAGAAGAGGGTGACGGCGAGATCGAAGCTCCCCCACCAGGCGTTTACCGGCGTCGAGCGCCCGCGGTACGGCGCGCGCAGTGTCGCGAGCACGTCCGCCGCGCGGCTCGCGGCGAGGAAGTACTCGGCGACCTGGGCAGGCTCGTACGCAGAACGCTCGGTGTCTTCGTCGAGCGGCGTCTTCCACTCGGTCTCCTGCGGCGTCGGGTTGATCTCGACAGCTCCCGCAACGTCGGCGACGGCGGCCAGCGTGTCACGCGTGACGTCGCGCACCGACCGGTTCGGCGTCAGCGGGACGAAGTGGGTCAGACCGTCGACGTGCTCGACGACGACTTCGTGTCGATGCAGGTCGAGGGCGACGCCGAACGAGCCGGACCCGTCGGGCGCCGGGAGCGGGGCGGTCTCCCAGCCGCGCGCAGTCAGACGTAGTGCGCTGTGCTGCAGTTGCGGCTGCGGCGGCGCCAGCTTCGCGGCGAGCTTGCCGAGTACCTGCGTGTGCGCGTGCAACGTGTCGCGCGTCGCCTGCCAGTCCTCGTATCGCAGCGGGGGCCAGATGGCCAAACGCTACTACCGCCTCATGGCGTCCTCTCGGCCGAGTGATGGCTTCTACCACCCCTTCGCGTGCGACGCGTAGGAGGCACGATCATGTCTCGCAGCCACGAGGCAAGGGCGATCAGCGGACTGCCGTGCGCGAGAAGACACGACCACGAGCAGGCTGAGCCCGGCCATGGTTGTGGTTTGTGCATCCGCCAGATGGTGTGCAGGCTGGAGGGATCGTTCAGCAGTCCGTAGTGGACGAGCGCGTGCCTGTCCGCCGAGCCTCCAGCGATGGATACTCGCCGGATGGCGCGGTTCGTACTCGTGCACGGAGGTTGGCACGGCGGCTGGTGCTTCCGCCGGCTCGCCGAGGAGCTCGCGGACCGCGGTCATGACGTCGCGGCGCCGGACTTGCCGTGCGAGGAGGTCGGGCTGACGCCGCTCGACTATGCGCGGGCCGTCGGGCGACAGCCGGACGCGATCGTCGTCGGCCATTCGCTCGGCGGATTTACGATCGCGCACATCGAGGCCCGCGCTCGCGTCTATCTTGCCGCGCTGCCGCCGCTGGCCCGCGACGAGATAGACGAGTGCTTCGCCGAGGGTTTCGGCGGAACGGTGCGCGACAGCCTCAGCCGCACATACTGGCCGGACGCCGACACTGCTGCGACGCGAATGTACCCCGACTGCTCACGCACGCAGTCCGACTGGGCGTTCGCGCAGCTCCGGCGCCAAGCGCGGCTTGAACCGGCGCCCGCACCATTCGGGAAAGGCGACGTCGTGATCGCGACCCTGCGGGATGCCGCAGTCGACCCGGGCTGGCAGATCCGCACGGCCCGCACCCACGGCGCGCGTGTGATCGAGCTCGACTCGGGTCACTCGCCGTTCTTCACGCAGCCGGACGAGCTCGCGGACATGCTCAGCTCGCTCGCCGGATAGCTCGAAGTTGCCGCCCTACCGAGGCTCTCCACCGTGCTCGAGTTGGCGGTCGTATTCAGCTTGGTCGTAGTGGCCGAGTGAGGCCGCGATGAGGCCGTTGTCTCCGAGCGTCCATTCTTCGAATCCGCTGATCCTGACCCGGCGACCGGTCCCACCCGGCCCGGTGCTCGTTCCTACGAGTGTCCAGCGGTACTCGACGCTCTCGTCTTGTACGACGAGGTCGTCCATGAGCACCTGCATATCCGGGAAGGCGACCATGAACGATCGGGCGGCCTCGGTGATGGCGGCCCGCCCGACTGACCTCGGTCCGTCGTTGATGGTGAGCGAGCCGTCGGGTGCGTAGCTCTCGGCCACGCGCGCCGGATCCTGGCTGCACCACGCGTCGGTGTACCGCCGGGCGAACTCACGCAGCTGTTTCATGTCAGCGGCCACGGCTACCGCACTCGCTCTCCGAGCATCCCCGACACGACTTCGTCCAGTGCCAGGTCGGCGGTCGCCTCACGAGCCGACGCTAATTCCTGGGGGTCGAGTTTCGCTCGGAGCTCGTCGAGGGTCGGCTCTGCCACGTGTCGGTATGTCGCCGGCATTGCCTCGTGCTCGAGTGAGTAGAACAGCACCTCGGCCGCATCTCGATCCTGTCCTTCGCGGGCAAGCAGAACGCCGACGCCGCTCAGCGCGTGCAGGAGGAGCGATGTCGCCTGCATCTCGCGGGCGAGCTCCAGCGCGCGGCGAAGGTGCGCGCGGGCTTCGTCGAATCGACCGAGCGCCGCCGTCGCGAACCCGAGCCGGCAGAGCGCGGCGGTCATCCCCCAGCGATGGTTGGCCCGCTCGAAGCCCTCGAAGCCGGCGATCGCGTGCTGCATCGCCTGCGCGGAGTCACCGAGGCAGTACGCGCTCATGCTGGCACGGCTCAACGTGTAGCCGGCACCGCCCTGATCGCCCAACCCGGCGAAGACCTCACACGCCTCGAGGTGCAGGTCGATCGCGTTCGCGTAATCGCCCTCCGCATCGGCCAGCAACCCGAGCTTGCTGAGCGCGAAACCGAGCATCAACGGGCCGCCAAGCTCCGCCGAAACCGCGTGGCACTCCTCGAACGCCTCGCGGGCTCCTGCGAGGTCGTCGAGGAGAAGACGCACGAAGCCGAGCCAGGAGAGGGCGGCCGCGACGACAAGCTGGTCGGCGACCGAGCGAGCCACCTCGATGGCCTCTTCGAGATTCGCGGCCGACTCCGCGTAGACGTCTCGGTAGCAGTCGTTCGTGCCAAGCGCGAGCAGACAGACACCGAGCTCGCGTTTCAACCCTCGCTCACGCAGCACCGGCAGACACGCCCGCGCGACCGCGTCCAGCTTCTCGTCGTAGCCGAGCGCGCTGCCGAGATAGGTCGAGTAGGCGAGGGCGCTGAGCATGACGTCGCTTGCGCCCTCGACGCCGGGTGAGCCGCCGGGCGAGGACTCGAGTAGGTCGAGGAGCTGCGCGAACGTCTCCGATCCCTCGTGCCAGCTGTGCGCCCAGAAGAAGCGCTCGAGGGACGAGAGGACCGCTCGGGCGTCGTCGTCACTCCATTGCGTGACGGCCCATCCGGCCGCGGCCCGCACGTTGTCGAGCTCCAAGCGAAGCTCGTCGCGAGCTTCCATCATGCGCTCGCCGACCAGTGCTTCGGCGCGCGAGGCGACCATCCCGAGGTAGAAGCGCGCATGGCGCTCTCGCGCTTCTGCGAGCTCCACGTGCTCGGCGGCGAGCCGCTCGGCGGCGTACTGGCGAAGAAGCTCGTGCACTTCGAATCGGCCGAGCTCGGCTCGGCGCACGAGCGACTTGCTCACGAGCCCGTGGAGCTCAGTCACACCGGCTCGGGCCACGGCGGCCGCGGCATCCCGCGCGAAGGTTCCGCGAAAGACCGCTAGCCGCGAGAACACGCGCCGCTCGTCGTCCAAGAGGAGTCGCCACGACTGGTCAAATGCGGCGCGGAGGCTGCGGTGCCGTTGCGGGACGTCGTGCATCGTCGTCTCGAGGAAGCCGAGGTTCCGCTCGATCTCGTCTGCAATCTCGCTGCAGGGGAGGGTCGAAGCCCAGGCCGCCGCAAGCTCGATTCCGAGCGGCATCCCGTGCACGAGACGGCACACGCGCTCGACATGCGGGCGCTCCTGGTCGGAGAGCGTGTATCCGTTGTCGACCTGGCGCGCGCGGTCGACGAACAGGCGGACGGCTGCGCTTTCTCGAGCATGGCCGTTCCCGTTGCCGAGCGCCAAGCCTTCGAGGTCGAGTACCCACTCACTCTGCACCTGGAGTCGCTCCCGCGACGTCGTCAACAAATCGACTTTTGGCGCTTGCTCGATCAGTTCGGTGAGCAGGTCCCGCGCGTCGAGCAGGTGCTCGAAGTTGTCGAGCACAAGCAACGTCGCGCGTTCGCGCAAGTAGTCGACAAGCTGGTCGCCGGCGGGAACCGCGCTGTGCGCGCTGTCGACCTGGAACTGCAGGCTCTCGGCGACCGCGGCCGCGAGCAGGTGGGGCGCCGGAACACCGACGAGCGGAACGAAGTGCACGCCGTGCTGATAGCGGTCGGTCCGGCGGGCAGCGGCCTCGAGCGCCAGTCTCGTCTTCCCGACACCGCCCGGCCCCACCAGCGTCAGCAACCGGCAGTCGGGCTCGTCGAGCATGCGGTCGATCGACGCCAACTCGTCGGCTCGCCCCACGAAGCTCGTGCGAGGGGCAGGAAGGTTGCGCAGTCCAGCCTCGAGCGTCCTCAGGGGCGGAAACTCCGTCGGCAGCCCGTCGATCTCGAGCTGGAAGATGCGCTCCGGTGCGCTCAAGTCTTTCAACCTGTGCGGGCCGAGGTCGCGTACGTCCGTGTCCACGAGCGCTCGGGTCGCCTCCGACAGGAGCACCTGTCCCCCGTAGCCGACGGCGGCGATGCGCGCTCCCTTGTGGACGTCGAGCCCGACGTACCCCTCAACGGTCACGCGCGGCTCACCTGTATGGAGCCCCATTCGCACGCGGATCGGGCCACCCGCGAGTGCCAGCTGCGCATCGGCAGCCGCAGCGACCCCGTCCGAGGGGCGGCCGAACGCGACGAAAAAGGCGTCGCCCTGGGTGTCCACCTCGACGCCCTCGTGAGCGGTGAACGCCTTCCTGAGCAGTCGCCGATGCTCGTGGAGCGCATCCGCGTATCCGTCTCCGAGCTCGTGCAGAAGCTTCGTCGAGCCTTCGACGTCCGTGAAGAGGAACGTCACGACGCCGGCCGGAAGCGTGGAGGACACGCAGCCATGATCTTGCGTGGGGGGCCACGTGTCTACTCCAGTGCGAGAGGCCGATGTTGGGCAGCTCTTCGGGATTGCTATCGAGCAACACGCGGGAAGCGCGTGCACAGCCGGGAAGCCGTATGTCGGCGAGGCGTCCTACCCGTCCCCGTGCCGGCACGGGCACCTGTTCGGATCACCGAAGCGTTGTGAGCCCTCGATCTCTTAACACGCATTTTCGTTCGAAACGCGGCTCACCCATGACGGGCGTGTCGCGGCTCGGGCGCGACACCCACGCGTATTCAGCTGGAGAAGATTCCCTTCGCGCAGTTTAGAGCGCCCGGGTTGGACGGAGTGCCCATCTCCTCGGGGACTACGGTGAAGCTGCTGAACTTGATCGCCGGATTGGAGAAGTCGAAGATCGGCAGACCGGTCGTCGGGTCGACCCCGATCACCACTCCAGTGGCGAGAAGCGCCCGGAACGTCGATTGATCCGAATGGGACGCTGCGCCCGGGGTTTGGCCCGGCGGGTCGCCGCTGAAGTTGCCGCAGACCCAGCCGACTGTGAGCGGGTGGATTGTGGCCGACCCGGACCCGGCGGCGATGGCTGCGGCCGCAGCCACGGCTACGACGGCGACTAGCGCTCGCTTGATCATCCCTGCCCCCTTGTCTGTTGTACGCCAATGACACGTCCTCCCGAGCAGGACTGACGTTGTACGGGGATTGAGGCGATTCGGATTGGCGATCCCGGGGCGGCCCGCTTCCTCGGAGGCCGCTGGATACGCGCGCGAGCTTCTGCCGCTTTCGCGACGAGCAGGAACGGTGGCTGCGTGCGGAGAGAGGGCCGCCGTGATCCTGGATCAGCTCGACGGCCGGATCGGAGCTAACGACACGACCGGACGGCCGTCGAGCGCACAATGACCGCGGGGCCGAGCACGATCCGGGCGAGCGCCCGCCTCGAGACCTGACCCGGATCGTCGTTAGCCGCTCCGACGGCGCACTCTTGGGAGTCGTGCGAAGCGACGACGTCGGAGGCATCGAGTGACCGCGGCAGGAACTTCGTGAGCGGCAGCTCGGTTCCGCTCTCGATCGCGCTCGCTGCCGGCGGCCTCGCTGTCGTCAACCGTTGCGCGCTCCCGCTGCTGCCGACCGTCCTTTCGTTCTATCTCGGCGCCGACGAGCAGCGGGCTGCCGGCGGTGTCGCCGCGATCTAGCAGCTGTCGCAGCCACAGCTGTCGCCGCGCCAGCTCTCGATGCCTTCGCGGGCCGCAACGGCGGCAATCACCAGCGCCGCCGCAGGGTCGGCCCACCACCGGCCGAAGAGCGCGTTCCCGAGCAGACCGACCAACAGCGCGAGCGAGAGGTAGGCGCAGATCATGTTCTGCCCCGCCTCGGAGACGGTCGCGGACGAGCTCAGCCTCCTGCCGACGTTGCGCTTCGCGCGCGCCAGCAGGGGCATCGTCGGTGCGGTGATCGCGGCGAGAGTGATTGGTTCGAGTCAAGCAGAACGCGCAACGATTCGACAACGACGTAGACAACGAGTAGCGCATAGCTCGCCGCGATCAGGCGTTGTGCGCGCCGCTCCGCATGCTCGGAGGTTCCGCGGCCGCCGGTGAAGAGCCAGATCACAACGCCGCCGGCGGCGAGCTCGATGAGGCTATCGAGGCCGAACCCGATGAGAGCGACCGATCCCGCGGAGACGCCGGCAGCAATCGCGATCGCGAACTCGACCCGGTGCCACGCGTTCCGGTCAAGGCGAGCACCCGGGCACGACGTTCCAGCGCAGCACGCTCTGCAATGACGGCGGGACTGGGCTGCAGAGGAAGCCGAGCGACTGCGGGCCGTTTGGATGCGCTCATCTTCGAACGGTAGACGTGAAGGCAGCGACGTACCCTCCGGCCGCGCGTGCGACCTACCGTGCGACCGTGGCGGCATCGTTCCAGGCGGCGATGGCCGCTCCGGAGCGGTTTTGGGCGCCTCGCGTGTCGTCGCACGCTGCACCGCCGTGCGACCTGTGCGACCTCGGCCGGGTGGTTGTCGTGCCCTCATCTCAGGCGCAAGGACGCTCCGCACCCTCCGCGATTTCCGTTGGGCCTCAGAAACTCGCCCAACGGTCGATGTGGGATGGTGTACGGTCGCTCGACCGTCCCGTCTGCCGAACGAAGGAGTCGTCGTGCCGAAAATCGTCATCACCCATGCCGTCGAAGACATCGACCGCTGGTTACGGGGAAAGGCGGACCGCGCCGCAGCCATCGAGTCGGGGACAGGCAGCAACGTGACCGACCACGTCGCGGCCGATGGGAGCAACAGCGTTGCGATCACGGCGGACGTCTCCGACCCTGCAGCCCTGCAGCGGATGCTGGCATCACCGTCGCCTGAGGTATTGGCTGCGATGCAAGAGCATGGAGTCGTTCAACCGATCACTGCTTACGTCGAGCGGTAGGTAACTCGCCGGCCAGGTCACACCGCCCCGGACCGGCGCGCGCGACGACAACGTACGCGACGGCTGAGTAACCTCTACGCCGCGAGGGCCTGCGCCCCCTGCCGAGAGGAGACGACGCTGCTGCCAGCGCCGTACGCCGCAGCGACTTCATCGAGGTAAGCGTCGCTGATCGACTCCGCGTCCTCGACGGCTCTGAGAGCGCGCCGGTGGCGTCAGTGCGCCACGACGCGCCGGTAGCGCCAGATCGCGAGCGCGCGGAATTCGACTGCGATTCCGACCGAGCGGACCGTTGCGAGCCAGACGTCGTTGCAGGCAGGCGTGCCAAGGAAGAGGGCGCGCGTCGCCTTGACCATGACCGTGAACGGGTTGTGCTCGGCGATCGGCTGCAGCCAGTTCCGCATCGATGCCGCACGCGCATCTTGCCGACGGCGGTGGTCGGGAGTGAGTGCCTAGTCGCGGCGCTCGGACGGGGTGGGCGCCGGTAGGAGCAGGAGGTGGCTTTCGACGACGGCGGCGGCGACGTCGCTGAGCTTGCGGCCGTTGTG
>DASXWV010000030.1:0-2452 GCA_036503495.1 Gaiellaceae bacterium | reverse complement strand
CGTCGTCGTGGCTGCGGTCGTTCCCGGCGAGGTGTTCGTCTCGGCAGTCGTCGCGCCGACCGTGACCGTGCGCACCGAGGCGGACTTCCCGAGCGAGGTGTAATGGCCGACCGCCCAGCCGGCGAATGCGACGGGCACGATCGGCCCGGATCTCGACAAGGCGCCGGCTCAGGACGCGAAGGCCGATCACAACATGTCGCTCGCAGCGTTCATCAAGGAGTCGATAGTGAATCCGGACGCCTACATCGCGAAGGGCTTCACCAAGGGGCTCATGCCGACGACGTTCGGCAGCACCCTCTCGAAGACGCAGCTGAGCGACCTAGTCGCCTTCATCCTCTCCGGGACGAAGAGCTGACCGCTCAGACGTAAGCACGCTCGCGCAAGCCAGGGTCACCGCGCCTACGACGCTCGTTCGACGCCGAGGAACGCGCCACGAACGGACGGGTCGAGGAAGGTTTCGTGTGTCCGCCTTTCATCCCAGCCCGCCTCACGCGCCGTGAACTCTTCGTCAAACGGCATGAAGGCCCACCCCGTCGATGCGAGCCCAAGAAACGCATCGAACAGCGCGAGCGCAATCGACTGGTCCACGATGACCGAAAGCGTCACTCGGTTCGCATACAAACCGAGCTTCTCGTACGGCTCAATCACCACCGAGGCATCTACATCACTCAGTTCGCGGACCACCTCCTCCGCCGCCGCTATCGCACTGCCGGGCAGGGAACCCGATTGCGTGAACATTCGCACGTAAAAGCACGCCTGCTCCATCGACACGAATCGTCGCACGCGCTCAGGGGTCATTCCGGAACACTCATATGGAGTGCGTCGTGTCAACCGGGCAGCGTTGATTGGCCCCGGCTGTTGCGGGGTTAGGGGTCGGCGGGGGGAGCGCATCGGCTGTCGTCGACGTCTGTGTCGCGACTCATATGCGCGGGTTGGTGCCGCATGACCGGGTGTGCGAAATGAGGAGCGGTGCCGTTTGTCTGGCGTCGAGCATGGCCCGCGCTGCGGGCCGCTCACAGTGTTCTCTCGGGTCGCTCCTCGCGTCGTTGCGCCGGTGCGCTCTCCTCGCCGAGCCGTTGATCGTGACGGCTACTCCATGGTCGCGAGCGCCCAGCAGTGTGCGGCGAGCTCGCGCGCAACAGCGACGACGACGATCGAGCGGGGCTTGCCTCGACTCTCGAGCGCGTGCCAGCGTCCGTGCAGCCGCCGACCGCTGCGCTCAGCTTGGGCTTGTACGACCTGTGGTTTGCCGTCGCGTCTGCGTTCGAGCGTGACGCTCCTGCGCGGCGGCCGGCGTTGGTGCCAGGCGGCCTCGATCAGCAGCCGGCGCACGTGGCTGTTGCCAGTCTTGGTGATCGCGCCTTGACGGCGCCGCTGCCCACTGGAGTGCTCGCTTGGGGTGAGACCGAGGAACGGCCCGAGCGACTCGGGACGGAACCTGCTCCAGTCGCCGAGCTCGACCGTCAACGCGAACGCCGTCAGTGTCGAGACGCCGCGCAGACACACAAGGCGGCTGACGACGTCGACGTACGGCGGGGTCGCGGCGAGCTCGCTGATCGCCTTGTCGAGCGCGTCCCGTCTGCTCTTCGCGTCGAGCATCCGGCCGTAGCACTCGTCGAACACGATCGCGAGCGGCCCGCCGTCGAACCGCTGCCGGCGAAGCCACGCGTCGTGCGTCCGCGTCCACGCGGTCGCGTCGTACACGAGCCCATGCCGCAGCAACAGCTTCGAGAGCCGATGGCGCGCCCGCATCAAATCGCCGCGCGCGTCCTCACGGGCACGCACGAGATCACGTGCCGCCTCCTCTTCCGGCGCGGGAATCCGCACCGGAGTGATCTCGCCAAGCCGAAGTAGCCTCGCCAGCCGCTCGGCATCACGCCGATCGGTCTTGACCCGATCAGCTGCAGCTCGGACCCGCGACGGCGCCGCCACAACGCAGCTGATCCCCAACCCGGCACACGCACGCGCGAGGCGGTAGCCAGTCGGCCCCGCCTCGTACACAACCCGAACCGGCGCCGGCAACGTCTGCAGCCACGCAACCGTCGCATCACCACCCGCCGGCAGCCGCAGCGACCGCACCTCGCCGCTCCCCTGATCAATCACGCCCGCGACCACCGAGCGAGCGTGCACATCCAGTCCGACCCAGCTACCTTCGCCCATAACCGGCGCCTCCCGTAATTGCGGCTCTACCGCCGGGCCACTCCCGACGGCAACCCGCGCCAACTTACGAGCGAGGCGCCGGGCACTCCATACGGTCTGGCCCAGGCGAGCAGTCCGCCACATGGTGCCGCCGTCGCTCTATGCTCGCGGTCGTGTCGAGTCGCGCCAGAGTCGAGTCGTTCTGGGCTGCCATGCAGGAGAATGACTGGCACCGTGCGGCCGGTCACTTCACGCAGGACTGCGAGATCGACTGGCCGTGCTCGGGCGAGCGCATCGTCGGGCGGGAAGACTT
>DASXWV010000029.1:0-19710 GCA_036503495.1 Gaiellaceae bacterium | reverse complement strand
GCCGAGGGGGCGATCTCTGCGATCCAGGCCCTGACCAAGGAGCCCGAAGTCGGCGACGAGTACACCGGCAAGGTCGACAAGACCACCGATTTCGGCGCCTTCGTGGAGCTGAAGAAGGGCACCGACGGCCTGCTCCACGTCTCGAATGTGGGGCCCGGCCGGGTCGCGCACATCGAAGACGTGATCAGCCGCGGCGACGTCCTCGACGTCAAGGTCGCGGAGGTCGACAAGGCCCGCGGCCGCATCGGCCTCAAGCTGATCAACAAGCACGAGAACGGTGGGCTTGTCTCGCCGGAGGAGCTGATCGAGCGGGCGAAGGACGCACCGCCGCGGCCTCCGGAGGAGGAGCGGCCCCGCCGCGACGGCGACCGCCGCGGCGGCCGCGGCGGCCGGGGCGGCCCGCGCCGGGAGGGCGCGCGCGACCGGGAATAGCACGTCCACGAGGGGCGGCCTGCGGGCCGCCCCTCGTGTTTCGGACGGCGCCTGCCGATAAGGCGGCAGGCGCAGCCCGCGCTGTCTGTGGCCATGTCTTCGCTTCCACCCATCTCGCCGCTCCGGGGCCTCCTCGAGGTCACCGGGCTCGTGCGCGCGGCGGGCGAGCTGCCCGAGCTGCTCGACGCGATCGCGCGCACGATCAGCGAAGCGCTCGGCTTCAACACGGTCGTGATCAACCTCTACCGGCCGGCCTGGGACGATTTCGTCGTCACGACGGTGCACGGCAACGAGCGGGCGAAGGCGCTGCTCCTCGACCGGCGGACGACCGTCGAGGAATGGGACGACCTGCTCGTCGAGCGCTTTCACCGCCGCGGCGCGTTCGTCGTCACCTCGGGCTCGTACGACTGGTCCGGACAGGAACCCGAGAGCTTCGTCCCGGCGGTCAAGCCGTCCGACGACGCGGGTGCGTGGCATCCCGAGGACGCGCTCTTCCTGCCGATGCGCCACTCGGCAGGGCACCTGCTCGGCGTCGTGTCGGTCGATGAGCCCGTCAGCGGCCGCCGTGTGACCGACGACGAGCTCGACGTGCTCGTCGCGTTCGCCGACAACGCGGCGCTCGCGGTGCAGTCGGCACAGGAGCGTGCCGCCGCCGAGCGCCATCGCCTCGCGCTCGAGCACCTGCTCGCCGTCACGTCGTCGCTCAACTCCGAGGCGGGCGTCGACGCGATCCTGCGGACGGTCTGCGACGCGGTGCGCGACGCGCTCGGCTTCCAGAACGTGATCGCGTCGTTGCTCGAGCCGGACGGCCGCGTCGTCGTGCGCGCCGCCCACGGCTGGAGCCTCGACCAGCTCGATCTCGCCGGTGACGTCTTCTACGACGAGGTGCGCGGCCTGCTCGACCCGCTGTTCGAGGTCGAGGGCTGCTACCTCCTGCCGAGCGGCGAGGCGGAGCGCCGGCTCGCGCGCAAGGGCGACCGGCCGCTGTACGTCTCCGAGCTGAACGGCACCGGTCCATGGGCGTGGAGCCAGCACTGGCTCGTCGTGCCGCTGCACGCGGAGAACGGCGACGTGATCGGGATGCTGTGGGCCGACGAGCCCGACGACCGCCTGCTCCCGTCGGCCGAGCGGCTGCAGGCGCTGCGCGTGTTCGCGAACCAGGCGGCCGCAGCGGTCGTCGCGTCGCAGTACGTCCATGAGCTTCGCTTCCTCGCCGACCACGATCCGCTGACCCGGCTGCTGAACCGCCGTGCCTTCGTCGACCGGCTCGACGGCGAGGTGGCCCGCGCGGTCCGTTACGGGCGGCCGTTCGGGCTGATCCTCTGCGACCTCGACGGCTTCAAGGCGCTGAACGACCGCTTCGGGCATCCCGCCGGAGACGAGGCGCTGCAGGAGTTCGCGCGCATCGTGCAGCTCGGGCTGCGCAAGGGCGACCATGCGTTCCGGATCGGCGGCGATGAGTTCGCGCTGCTCGTCGCGGAGGCGAGCGAGCAGGACGCCCGCGAGGTCGTCGGCCGGATCAACAGCGCCCTCGCGGGGATGCGGGCCTCCTTCGGCGTCGCCTCCTGCCCCGAGCATGCGCAGGACGCGCAGACGCTCTTCCGCCTCGCCGACGCGGCGCTCTACGAGGCGAAGCGGACCGGCTCCGGGCTCCAGTTCGTGGCCTAGACTCGGGCGCGTGCAGAAGTACGTGATGTCCGAGCTCGACTCGGGCGAGCGGGTCATCTCCGAGAAGGTGCCGAGCGTCCGCTCGGTCTCGATCGGCTTCTGGATCGGCGCCGGCTCGCGCGACGAGCGCGACGACCGCGCCGGCGTCTCGCACTTCATCGAGCACCTCCTCTTCAAGGGGTCACGCGACTACGACGCGCAGCAGATCGCCGAGACGTTCGACGCGATGGGTGCCGAACTGAACGCCGCCACGTCGCGCGAGCACACGGTCGTCTACTCGCGCGTGCCCGACCGCCACGTCGAGGAGGCGGTGGCGGTGATGACCGACATGGTCTTCGCGCCGCAGTTCTCCGAGCTGGACCAGGAGCGCGAGGTCGTGCTCGAGGAGATCGCCATGTACGAGGACGCGCCGCAGGATCTCGTCCACGACCTCTTCTCCCAGGCGGTCTTCGGTACGCATGCGCTCGGCAGGCCGGTGATCGGCACCGCCGGCGTCATCTCCTCGATCTCGCGCCGCTCGATCGGCGCGTACCACCGCGCGAAGTACCGGGGCGCGAACATCGTCGTCGCCGCCGCGGGGAACATCACGCACGAGCGCCTGATCGAGCTGCTGCAGCGGTTCGAGCACAACGGCTCCGCGCACGGCCGCGTGACGACGCGGCGCCCGCTCGTGCGCGTGCCGCCGCCGGGCCTGCGCTTCCAGCGCAAGGACACGGAGCAGTACCACCTCTGCCTCGGCGCGCCGGGGATCTCGCGTGCCGACCGCCGCCGCTTCGCGGCGTCGCTGCTCGACGGCATCCTCGGCGGCTCCGCCTCGTCGCGGCTCTTCCAGGAGATCCGCGAGAAGCGCGGGATGGCGTATTCCGTCTACTCGTTCGCGTCGCAGTACACCGACACCGGCCTGATCGGGATCTACGTCGGGACGCGCGAGGAGAACCTCGAGCCGTCCGTCGAGATCTGCATCGAGCAGATCGCCGACATCGCCGCAGGCAATCTGCGCAAGGGCGAGCTCGAGCGCGCGAAGGAGTCGCTGAAGGGGCGGATCATGCTCTCGATGGAGTCGACGTCGAACCGGATGAGCAGGCTCGGCAAGTCGGTGATCACCGACACGGAGCTGATGACCTTCGACCGGATCTTCGCCGAGATCGACGCGGTCGAGCCCGACGAGCTCGCAGAGCTCGCCGGCGTGCTGCTCGCGCCGGCGGGGCTGTCGGCGTCGGGCGTCGGCCCGGACGAGGATCGCTTCCGCCGTGCCGTCGAGCGCGCGAACCCGGCGCTGCTTGCCCGCGCCGCGGCATGAACATCGCCTTCTTCGGCGCCGACGGCAAAGTCGGGCGGGCGCTCGTCCCGGTCCTCGAACGCGCCGGCCACTCGGTGCGCGGGATCGAGATCGGCGACGACATCGACGTCGCGGGCCTCGACGCCTGCGTCGACTTCACGACACCGCAGGCGGCGCCGGCGAACGTGCGCGCCGCGCTCGAGCAGGGCGTCTCGTGCGTCGTCGGAACGACGGGGTGGGAGGCGCAGCCGCTCGACGAGGTCGCGCGCGAGCGCGGCCTCAGACTGTTCGTCGCGCCGAACTTTTCGATCGGCGCCGTGCTGATGATGCGCTTCGCGGCGCAGGCGGCCCCGTTCCTGCCGCGCGCCGAGATCATCGAGCTGCACAACGAGGCGAAGCAGGACGCGCCGTCCGGCACCGCCGCCGCGACCGCGAAGCTGATCGGCAACGACCCGGTCATCCACTCGGTCCGGCTGCCCGGCCTCGTCGCGCACCAGGAGGTGATCTTCGGCGGCGAGGGGCAGCTGCTGACCATCCGCCACGACACGACCGCACGCGAGTCGTTCGCGGACGGCGTCCTGCTCGCACTGGAGAAGCTGCCGGAGCTGCCGCCGGGATTGACGGTCGGCCTCGACGCGTTGTTGTAGCGATGTCGCTCACCGTCGGCAGCGGCCCGTTCGGCAAGAAGCCGCAGGGAAGCTTCAACTTCGACGTCGCGCCGGCGACCGGCTCCGTGCTCTTCTTCGACCCGGTGCCGCAGCGGATCCGCGCGCTCTTCGCCGGTGAGACGGTCGTCGACTCGCGGCATGCGAAGCTCCTGCACGAGACGGGCCATCTTCCCGTCTATTACTTCCCGCTCGAGGACGTCCGCACCGACCTGCTCGAGCGCACCGACACGCAGACCCACTGCCCGCACAAGGGCGACGCGCGCTACTGGACGCTCACCGTCGGCCGGCGCAGTGCGCCGGACGCCGTCTGGGCGTATGAAGAGCCGCTCGAGCCGGCGAGCTTCCTGCGCGGCCACGTCGCGCTCTACTGGCACGTGCCGGACGAATGGTTCGCCGAGGACGAGCAGCTCTTCGGCCATCCGCGCGACCCGTACAGCCGGATCGAGGTCTACCGCACCTCGGAGCGGATCCGCGTCCTGGTTGCGGGCGAGACGGTCGCCGACAGCGTGCGGGCGAAGGCGCTCTTCGAGACGGGGCTGCCGACGCGCTACTACTTCCCGCCCGGCGACGTCCGCCTCGACCTGCTCGAGCCGAGCAAAACGCGGACACGCTGCGCGTACAAGGGCTCGGCCTCGTACTGGCACGTCCGCGCCGGCGGTGAGCTGCACGAGGATCTCGCCTGGACGTACCCGGCACCGCAGCACGACGCAGAGCCGGTCCGCGACCTGATCGCCTTCTTCAACGAGCGCGTCGAGCTCGTTCATCCTTGACCGATGCCGGGTGACGCCGCCGAGCTCGTCTTCGACGAGGCGACGAAGCGCTACGGCGGCAACGACCCGGCGGTCGACCGGCTCTCGCTGACGGTTCCCGCCGGCGAGATCTGCGTCCTGGTCGGGCCGTCCGGCGGCGGCAAGACGACGGCGCTGAAGCTCGTCAACCGGCTGATCGAGCTGACGGGCGGCGACATCCGCATCGACGGCCGCAGCGTCAACGACCAGGAGGTGACGGAGCTGCGGCGCGGGATCGGCTACGTCATCCAGAACGTCGGCCTCTTCCCTCACCAGACGGTCGAGGCGAACATCGGCACGGTGCCGCGCCTGTACGGCCGCGACAGGAAATGGATCCGCGCGCGAGCCGAGGAGCTGCTCGACCTCGTCGGCCTCGACCGGTCGTTCGCGAAGCGCTATCCGTCGTCGCTCTCGGGAGGCCAGCGCCAGCGCGTCGGGCTCGCGCGCGCGATCGCGGCCGACCCGCCGCTGCTGCTGATGGACGAGCCGTTCAGCGCGATCGACCCGATCGTGCGCGCCCGCCTGCAGGACGAGTTCCTGCGGCTGCAGCACGAGGTGCGGAAGACGGTCGTCTTCGTCACGCACGACGTCGACGAGGCGATCAAGGTCGGCGACCGCATCGCGATCCTCCGCGAAGGCGGGCGGCTCGCCCAGTACGACACACCCCAGCGCATCCTCGAGCAGCCGGCCGACGACTTCGTGGCGCAGTTCGTCGGCGCCGACCGGGCCTTGAAGGCGCTGGCGCTGCGCACCGTCGGCGAGCTGCCGCTGCGGCCGACCGTCGACGGCGCGCCGCGCATCCCGCGCACGGCCTCGCTGCGCGACGCGCTCGCGCTGCTGATCGGGGAGGATGCAGACGCGCTCACGGTCATCGACGAGAGCGGCGCGCCGCAGGGAGCCGTCACGCTCGAGGACATCGTGCGATGAAGGTCGCCGACGGCCCGATCATCCCCGACTTCGGTCAGGGCGCGAGCTGCGAGACGCACAACGACTGGTGGTGCGGCGCGTGGCTGCAGCACCACTGGAGCGACACGCTGCAGCCCGCACTCGTGCAGCACATCGAGCTCTCTGCGATTGCGATCGGCATCGGCTTCGCGATCGCCTTCGCGCTCGCGCTCGCCGGCTATCGCTTCCGGCTGCTCGACCCCCCGATCGGCGTCTTCGCCGACTTCCTGTACACGATCCCGAGTCTGGCGCTCTTCCAGCTGCTCGTGCCGCTCACCGGCCTGACGGTGACGACCGTCGAGATCGCGCTCGTGAGCTACACCCTGTTGATCCTCTACCGGAACATGGTGGCGGGCCTGCGCAACGTCCCGCCCGACACGCTCGAGGCCGCGCGGGGGATGGGATTGACCCGCACGCAGACGTTCCTTCGGGTCGAGCTGCCGCTCGCCGTCCCCGCGATCGTCGCCGGGCTGCGCATCGCCGCCGTGTCGACGATCTCGATCGCCACCGTCGCCGCGTTCGTGATCCCGAAGGGGCTCGGCAGGCCGATCTTCATCGCGCTCGAGCAGGACGTCTTCAAGATGGAGATCATCGCCGCGGGCGCGCTCGCGATCGCGCTCGCGCTCGTCGCCGACTCGCTGCTCGCGCTCGCGCAGCGCGCGTTGACGCCGTGGAGCCGCACCGCATGATCGTCGCCGACCAGTTCCGGCCGGGCACGTTCGTCGACGCATTCCGCTTCATCGGCGACAACGGCGGCCTGCTGCTCAGCAAGACGGGTGAGCATCTCGAGCTGTCGCTCGCGGCGCTCGGGATCGCGCTCGTGCTCGCACTGCCGCTCGGTCTCTGGCTCGGGCACCGCCACCGCGGGCTGTTCCTCGCGCTCAGCGTCTCGAGCATCGGCCGCGCGCTGCCGAGCCTGGTGCTGATCGCGTTCGGCCTGACGATCCTCGGCATCGGCTTCTGGAACAACATGGCGGCGCTCACGGTCCTCGCGATCCCGTCGATCCTCACGAATGCGTACTTCGCGATCGACGGTGTCGACCGCGACGTCGTCGAGGCAGCGCGGGGGATGGGGATGTCGGAGTCGCAGATCCTCTGGCGCGTGGAGCTCCCGCTCGGGCTGCCGCTCGTGATCGCCGGCATCCGGATCGCCGCGATCTTCGTGATCGCGACGGCGACGATCGCCGCGATCGCCGGGGGCGGCGGCCTCGGCGAGATCATCGTCGACCAGGCGACGTACGGCCTGGCCGGCGTGATCGGCGCCTCGCTCTGCGTCTCCGCGCTCACCCTCGCCGCCGCCCTGCTGCTCTCGCTCGTCCTGCGGGCGGCCTCGCGTAGACCTGAACCCGCGGTCTAGGCTCAGCGAACATCCACAAAGCGGTCCCGATCGGAGGGAGGGGAAGTGGTACGGAAGCACACGCGCCGCGCGGCGAAAGCCGCCTACGCGGTCTCACTGGCAGTCGCGATTGTCATCGGCCTCGTCGTCACCGCCTGCGCCGGCGCTGCGCCGGCGGCGAAGCCGACGGTGACCATCGGCACGAAGAACTTCACGGAGGAGTACATCCTCGGCCAGCTCTACAAGCAGGCCCTGCAGGCGAAGGGCTACACGGTGAAGTATCACGAGAACATCGGCAGCTCGGAGCTGATCGACACCGCGATCAAGAGCGGCAAGATCAACTTCTATCCGGAGTACACCGGCATCATCGTCGCCGACCTCGCGAAGAAGCCGTTCCCGAAGACGGCCGCAGCGACGTGGGCGGCGGCGAAGGCGTACGAGGAGCAGAACGGCAACACGCTGCTGAAGGCGACGCCGTTCTTCGACTCGGACTCGTTCGGGATGCTCAAGTCCACGGCGCAGAAGCTCGGCGTCAAGACGATCGCCGACATGAAGAAGGTGAAGTCCTTCACCTTCGCCGGCTATCCGGAGTGCAAGAAGCGCATCACGTGCCTGCTCGGCCTGAAGAAGGTCTACGGCCTCAAGCAGGTGAAGTTCGTCCCGCTCGCGAGCATCAGCGTCTACACGCTGCTCGACGGCGGCAAGATCACGGCGGGTGACGTGTTCTCGACGGATGCGCCGCTGCAGCCGCCGAGCAAGTACGTCGTTCTCAAGGACACGAAGCACATCTTCGGGTTCCAGAACGTCGCGCCCGTCATCACGCAGGATCTCGCGGACAAGGGCGGCGCGGCATTCGCGAAGATCGTCAACGCCGTCTCGGCGAAGCTGACGGTCCGCGCGATCTCGGCGATGAACAAGGCGGTCTCCGTCGACAAGAAGTCGGCGGCGGCGGTCGCATCCGCGTTCCTGAAGGCGAACCATCTCAAGTAGGCGCGTTGTCGTCCTCGGCGGAGGGTCGACCGGCGAGCACTTCGTCGGCGCCCTCCGCCGCCTGGACGGCGAAGCAGAGCTGACGCTCGTCGAGCGGCATCTCGTCGGCGGCGAGTGCTCCTACTACGCGTGCATGCCGACGAAGACGATGCTGCGCGCGACGGAGCTGTCGTCGTCGCTCGACCGCGCGCCGGGGCTCGCGCCGGAGCGTCCCGATCCCAGGGGCGTGTGGTCATGGCGGGACTGGATGACGAGCGACTGGGACGACTCGGGCCAGCTCGACTTCCTCGCGGAGCAGCGCTGCACGCTCGTCCGCGGCGACGGCAAGGTCGTCCGGCCCGGCGTCGTCGACGTCGACGGCGACGAGCTCGAGTACGACGCGCTCGTGATCGCGACCGGGTCGGAGCCGGTGATCCCCGATGCGGTCGCGGGCGTCGAGCACTGGACGAACCGCGAGGCGACGATGACGCACGAGGTGCCGGAGTCGCTCGCGGTGATGGGCAGCGGCCCGGTGGGCTCCGAGCTCGCGCAGTTCTTCGCGCGGATGGGGTCGCACGTGACGGTGATCGAGCGCGGCGAGCGCCTGCTCGGCCGCGTGCACGAGGATGCCGCCGCCGTGCTCCTCGACGTCTTCCGCGAGGAGGGGATCGACGTGCGGCTCGGCGTCGCGGTCGAGTCGGCCGAGCCGGGCATCCGCGTCTCCCTGTCGGACGGCTCGACGGTCGAGTGCGAGCGCCTGCTCGTCGCGACCGGCCGCCGCGCGCGCGTCGACGGCCTCGAGGCCGCCGGCGTCGCGATCGGGCCGCGCGGCGTCGAGGTCGACGAGCGCTGCCGCGCCGGCGAGAACGTGTGGGCGATCGGCGACGTCTCGGGCGTTGCGCAATTCACGCACATCGGCAAGTACCAGGCGCGGGTCGCGGCGGCCGACATGTGCGGCCGCGAGGTGCGCGCCGACTACCGAGCGATCCCGGCCGGCATCTTCACCGACCCGGAGATCGGCACCGTCGGGCGGCCCGAGGGCGTGAGCGCGCGCTGGGAGCTGACGTCGACGCCGCGGACGGCAACATACGAGCGCCCGAAGCGGGAGGGATTCGTGCGGCTGTTCGCCGATCCGGCCGAGCGCGTGCTCGTCGGCGCGGTGTGCGTCGGCCCGCAGGCGACCGAGTGGCTCGGGCAGCTGACGCTGGCGGTGCGGAGCGCGACGCCGATCGACGTGCTCCTCGACGTGATCCAGCCGTACCCGACGTTCTCCGAGGCGATCTTCTTCGCGTTGCGCGAGCTCACCGACGCGCTGCCGGCGCGCTAGGTGTGTTCCTAGGCTGCGGGCTCGGCGCGGACGAGCTCGAGCGCCCGCGCCCGCGCCACCGCCTCGAGCTGCGAGTGTGCGCCGAGCTCGAGGAGGATCGCGCGGATGTGGTTGCGGACCGTCGTCTCGGACAGCGTCAGCCGCGCGGCGATCTCGCGCGCGCGCACGCCGCCCGCGAGCAGCGTGAGGATCTCGTGCTGCCGGGGGGTCAGCGTCGGGCCGGCGGCCGCGGGCTTCGGCAGCGCGGGCTCGTCCGCCGTCTCGCGCATCGGGTGGAGCACCGTCATATCGTCGCCCTCGCGCACGGTGATCGTCGAGATCGTCACGCGCTTCGGGCCGCGGACGGTCGGCATGTGCAGATCGGTGCAGACGACCGGCCAGCCGCGGCGCGCGAGCCTGGCGATCGAGCAGCCGGGATGGCAGACGGTGCCGCCGTCGGCGCTGCGACCGCGGATCACCTCCCAGCAGGGACGGTCTTCGGCCTCGGCCGCGGGGATCCCCGTCAGCCGCTCACATGCCTCGTTCCACTCGGAGATCCGGCTGTCCGCGTCGGTGCGGAAAAGGGCGGCGCCGGAGCGAATCTCGGTCACCGCCGCAGCCTGCTTCGCCGCGGCGGCAGCGACATCGGGGAATCCCCTGACCGGCTACGCCGCGAGCGGGTGCCGCGCAGGCTGCGCCGCCTGCGGAGCAGCGAGCCGGCGCCGCGCGACGACGAGCGCAAACGTGCCGAGCGTCGCGAGCTGCTCGACCATCATCACGAGCCCGGCGAGATCCTGGTCGAGCACGGGCGACAGGCGAAGGACGGCGTCCGGTTCGGCATAGGCGGGATAGAGCGGCCGGTAACTCAAGACGAGCACATTGCCGAGCACGCTCGACGCTGCGAGAAGCGCGAGCGCGTAGCCGAACCGCTGCCAGCCGGCGAGGAGCTGCCGCCGCGCCGGATCGAGCAGCACCGACCAGACGAGCACGCCGGCGGCGATGAAGGTCAGGTGCTCGAACGCGTGCAGCCGCTCGTTCTCGAGCGCGCCGTCGTAGAGCGCCGGCACGTGCCACACCGCCAGCGCCGCCGCCCAGACCGCAAAGGCCGGCGCCGGCCGCGTTCCTGCGGCCAGGAGGCGGGCGACGCCGGTGCGGCGCGCGAGGCGCACCATCGAAACGGGGAAGAGACGCACGCAGACAGGCCCGCGCACGGCCAGCACGAGCAGCAGCGGTGCGAGGTCGCCGATCAACACGTGCTGCAGCATGTGCGCCGCGAGCAGCGTGTCGGCGGCGTCGTCCAGACCGAGTAATGCCGCGAGCAGGACCGCGGCGGCGAGGGCAGCCAGCGCAACGCGTGACCACGGCGCGAGGTCGGCGCGCCCGCGCCGCCGCAACCGCACGACCGCGCGCGCAGGCAGCACCGCGAACGCAAGCGCAAGCGCGACGATCGAGACCGTCTGCATCAGATCAGCCCTTGCCGGCGCGCGAGCGCGACCGCCTCGAGCTGCGAGTGGCAGCCGAGGCGGTGCAGCACCGCGGCAATGTGGTTGCGCACTGTCGGCAGTGACAGCTCGAGCTCGCGCGCGATCGCGCTCGGGCCGTGACCGTCGGCGAGCAGCGACAGCACCTGCCGCTGGCGCGGCGACAGCGTCGCGTCGGCTAGGAGATCGCCCATCGCGCGGCGAGGTACACGAACGCCATCAGCCACATGACGAGGAAGACGCCGAGGTAGATGAGCATGATCGTCAGCGTTCCCGGCGTCTCGAGCTGCGGTCGGCGCATTGGCGGGTTCCTTTCAGGCGAGGCCGGCTGCGACGAGCCCGGCGAGGACAAGGAGAAGATGGAGGCCGCTGAGCTTGAACAGGCTCCACGCGCGCGCCGGTGACGGGTCACGCGCGAGCCGGGCGGCGAGAAGGAGGAAGCCGCAGCCGCTCGGCGCGGCGAACAGGAGGTACGGCCACGGCAGGAAGGCGCCGAGCACGAGCGACCAGGTGACGAGCCCGACGGCGCTCGCCGAGACGGCCCACGCTGCGCGCTCGCGGCCGGCTACGGCGACGAGCGTCGGCACGGCGGCCGCGCGATAGTCGCGCTCGCGGGCGATCGCGAAGCTCCAGAAGTGCGACGGCGTCCAGAGGAAGAGGACGCCGGCGAGCACGAGCGGCGCCGGGTGGAGCGTCGACGCCGCCGTCTCCCAGCCGGCGAGCGCGGCGAAGCTGCCGGCGGCGCCGCCCCAGACGATGCTGTACGGGGTGCGCCGCTTCAGCCAGGCTGTGTAGACGACCGCATACGTCGCGGCCCCCGCGAGCAGGTAGAGGGTGGCGCCCGGCCCGAGGATGCCTTCCGCGGACAACGGGAGCAGCGTGAGCCCCACGCCCAGACCGAGCGCCACGGTGGGTGCGAGCCGCCCGGCGGGGAGTGGGCGGTCGCACGTGCGCTCCATGCGCACGTCGATGTCGCGGTCGAGCCAGTGGTTGAGCGAGCTCGCGCCGCAGGACGAGAGGAGGGATGCCGCCGCGAGGACGAAGAGCGTGCGCGCGTCGCGCGCGCCCGCCGCGACCGCCGCGGCGACGGCCGTCGCGGTGATCAGGGCGCCGATCCGGAGCTTGAGCAGCGTGACGACGTCGCGCCAGAGGATTCCGGCCGAGCGTTCGCCGACGACGACGGCAGAGCTCATGCAACACGCTCCGCGCCGACCGCGAGCTCGGCCGGGTCGTCGGTCCGCTTCCCGCGCACCAGCGTCATCACCATGATCACGACGAAGAGCGCGCCGCCAAGCCCGGCGATCGCGCCGGCGACGCCCATCAGGTCCATCGGCAGCCGCCACGAATGCGGATCGGCGCCGACGTCGACGCGCGAGACGCGGCGCGGAATGCCGAGCATGCCGGCCCAGCTCTGCGTCGCGATCAGCAGCAGCAGGCCGGTGCCGTAGAGGTATGCCTGCACCGTTGCGAGCCGGCCGCCCCACAGCTTCCGCTGCGAGAGCAGCGGCACGAGCACGTAGGCGAAGCCCATGAATGCGAGCGTCGTGCCGCCGACGACGATCGCGTGCACGTGCGCCGGCACCCACATCGTGTTGTGCGTGAGGATGTTCAGCTGCAGCGTCGTCTGCGCCGTGCCCGTCCAGCCGCCGACGGCGAAGAGCAGGAGCGAGCACGCCATCGCGGCGATCCCGGCATGGCCGAAGTCGATCCGGCGCAGCCAGCCGAAGAGGCCGACGGCGCCGCGCTCGCGCAGCCGCGCCTCGCAGCCGCCCATCACCGCGAGCCCGTGCATCAGGCTCGGCACTCCGAGCCCGAAGCCCATCAGCGAGCCGCCGACGATCTTGACGTCCGTGCCGATGCTCGGGTCGACGAGGAAGTGGTGGCCGAGGACCGGGACGGTGAGGATCAGGTAGAGGACGAACGCGAAGCGGGTGAACTTCTGGTTCACGGGGCCCGCCTTGAGCGCGAGCGCCGCGATCCCGTACCACGCGACGACCATCGCGACGACGTTGACGTACTGGAGCGTGTGACCGAGGCCCCAGAACCAGCCGCGGTACACGATCGGCTCGACGTTCGACACCCAGCCCTGCGAGTACAGCCACGCCGGGATGAGCGCGACGAGGCCCGAGAGGATCGCGAGGAGCGCGAGGATCGCCGCGACTGCGACCCCGTACGTGAGCAGCGGCAGCGAGCCGGTGTACGTGCGCTCGACACGCGCGTTCGCGATCGTCATGGCGAAGTTGCCGATCGCGAGCAGGACGCCGACGGCGAACACGATGTAGCCGAGGTAGAAGACCGGGTGCGCGACGAGCGGCGGGTACGCCGTGAAGCCGACGCTCGCTTTGCCCGAGAGGATGATCGCCTCGAGCATGACGGCGCCTGCGACCATCAGGCCGAGCGACGTCCAGCCGATCTTCATGCTCCACACGCGCGCGTTCAGCAGGACGCTCGATGCGAAGACCATCGCTGCGACCTCGAAGAAGACCGGCCAGAGGATCAGCGCCGAGACGCCGTGGCCGGTGAGCGCGACGTAGTAGCCCTTCGAGCCGAGCAGCTCGAGGCTCGGCGCGCGGGTCAGCGCCATCGAGACGCCGAAAGCGCCGCCGGCGGCGACGGCGAGGACGGCCGCGACCGCGTTCGCGAGTGTCAGCGCCTGGGCGCCCGCGAACACGCGCAGCCCCGTGACCGTGCAGGTGCGCGCGCGCTCCTCACGGACGGCGATCGCAGGGACGCGTTCAACGTAGGCCATCGATCATCTCTCCACGTAGAGGGTGGTCTGCATCAGCTGGTGGCCGAGCCCGCAGAACTCGTTGCAGACGATCAGGTACTTGCCGGGCTTGGTGGGCGTGATCACCGCGCCGTACGCGTGGTTCGGCGCGATCTCGAGATTGATGTTCAACCCGTGCCCGACGAGCGAGAAGCCGTGCAGCGCGTCGAGCGACGACATCCAGATGCGCACGGGATGGCCCGCCTTGACGACGAGCGTCGGGAAGAACGCGAAGCGGTACGCCATCAGGTACGCGTCCTTGCCCACGGGTACGTGGACGCGGCCGTCCTTGCGCGTGTAACGCGCCGCGAAGGCCTGCGTCTTCGCGGCGAAGGCGCCGGGCGAGGTGCGATAGAAGGCGGTGGGCGGGTTCTGGTGCCCGAAGTAGAGCCAGCCGATCGTGAACGCGCTCATCACGACGACGGAGGCGAGCACGACCCAGAGGAAGATCTTCTCGTCGGCGGGGAACCGGCGCGCCCAGCCGGGCGCCGGCGGGACGACGGGGGACTCGACGGCCCCCAAGGCTACGGACCGACCTTCGGCAGCGGGCCGACGTAGCGGCTGAGGATCTCGATCGTCGCCCACACGAGATAGAGGAACGCGATCGCCGCGGCGATCACCGTCCAGGCGTTGAGATTGTCGAGCAGCGTCTCGACGAGGCCGGTCGGGTTGGCCTCCTCGTTCGTCTCCTCCGGGACGGTTGTCGTCACGCGGCGCCTCCTCGTTGTCTGCACGGAGTGGATGTCGCGCAGTCTGGGGAGCGCCGCGGGCCGGAACATGATCAGAATTGATCAAGGTGGCGCCGCCGCGCGCGGCTTCAATCGACGGAGGTCAACCCGCCGAAAGGAGCTCGATGTTCCGCCACCTCTGGGCACCGCTCGTCGCCGCGCTCGCCATCGTCGCACCCGCGCAGGCGGCGACGCACGGAACCGTGCTGAAGATCACGACGGCGCCGGGCGCGTCGATGAAGTACATGACGACGTCGCTGCACGCGAAGGCCGGCGTCGTGACGATCGTGATGAAGAACGCGTCGATCCTGCCGCACGACGTCGCGATCAAGGGCAACGGCGTCACGGCGAAGGGCAAGGTCGTCGCGAAAGGCGCCGCCTCGACGGTGACCGCGAAGCTGAAGGCCGGCCGCTACACCTTCTACTGCAGCGTCCCCGGTCACGAGCAGGCGGGCATGAAGGGCACGCTGATCGTCTCGTGAGCACGGTCGCCGATTCCACCTTCGTCGGTGACCTCGTCGCCGAGCAGCCCGGCCGCGCCCGCCTCTTCGAGCGCCTCGGGATCGACTACTGCTGCGGCGGCCGGCGGCCGCTCGCCGACGCCTGCCTCGAGCGCGGCCTCGATCCGACGACGGTTGCCGTTCTGCTCAGCGCGCTGCCGCCGGAGGGCGAAGCGCGGCCGGACGACTGGTCGTCGGCGCCGCTCGCCGACCTCTGCGACCACATCGTCGACGTGCATCACGCCTTCCTGCGCCGCGAGCTGCCGCGCCTCTCGGAGCTGCTGGAGAAGTGCGAGCGCGCTCACGGCGACGAGCGTCCGGACCTCCACGAGACGCGCCTGACGTTCGAGGCGCTGCGGCGCGAGCTGGAAGAGCATCTGGAGGAGGAGGAGCGGAACGTGTTCCCGCGGCTCGCCGGGGGCGAGCGGCTCGAGCCGGAGCTGCTGCCGCTGCTCGAGTCCGAGCACGAAGCGGCGGGCTCGCTGCTCCGGCGGCTCTCCGAGCTGACCGGCGGCTACGACACCGGCGCGGCGCTCTGCAACACGCATCGGGTGACGCTCAGCTCACTCGCCGAGCTCGAGCGCGACCTGCACGAGCACATCCACGAGGAGAACAACATCCTGTTCCCGCGCGCATGCTGAACTTCGAGGCGGCGCCGTTCATCGTCATCTGGGAGACGACGCGCGCGTGCGCCCTCGCGTGCGTGCACTGCCGCGCGGAGGCGATGCCGCTCCGGCATCCCGACGAGCTGACGACGGACGAGGGCGAGGAGCTGATCGACCGCGTCGCCGCGTTCGGCGGCCGGCGGCCGCCGCTGTTCGTCCTCACCGGCGGCGACCCGATGCGGCGGCGCGACCTGCCCGAGCTCGTCCGGCACGGCGTCGCGCGCGGGCTCTCCGTCGGGTTGACGCCGAGCGGGACGGCGGCGGTGACGCGCGAGCGGCTGGAAGCGGTGCGCGACGCCGGCCTCGCCCGCCTCGCGGTCAGCCTCGACGGGTCCACGGCCGAGGCGCACGACGCGTTCCGCGGCGTCCGCGGCTCGCACCGCTACACGATGCGCATCCTCGACGACGCGCACGAGCTCGGGCTGCCCCTCCAGATCAACACGACCGTCTGCCGGGACACCGCCGCCGACCTGCCGAGGATCGCCGAAACGGTCGCGCGCGCCGGCGCGGTCCTGTGGGCGCTCTTCTTCCTGATCCCGGTCGGGCGGGCGCGGGCCGAGCAGGGGTTGACTGCCCGCGAGATCGAGGCCGTGCTCGAGTGGGCGGCCGACCTGCAGGGGTCGGTTCCGTTCGGGATCAAGACGACCGAGGCGCCGCACTACCACCGGGTCCTCGCGCAGCACGGGCTGTCGGGGCCGGCCGCCGGCCGCGCCGGGCGTGCCGTCACCGACGGCAACGGTTTCGTCTTCGTCGACCACGTGGGGACGATCTGCCCGAGCGGGTTCATGCCGCTCGCCGCCGGCAACGTCCGCACGGACGACCTCGTCGACGTCTACCGCAATCACCCGCTGTTCCGCTCACTGCGCGACCCCGACCGGCTCGGCGGGAAGTGCGGCACGTGCGAGTTCCGGGCGCGTTGCGGCGGCAGCCGCGCGCGTGCGTACGCCGAGGCCGGCGACCCGCTCGCGGCCGATCCCGGCTGCTCCTACGGTGCGCGCCGCCGCCAGGTTGCGAGCGCGCCGGCAGCGGTGAGGACGGCGGAGCCGAGGAGGATCGCGGCTCCCGTAATCGCAGCCGCCGCGCTGCCGGCGAGCGTGCCGATCGCGAGCAGCTCGACGCCCGCGGCGAAGGCGGCCGCCTCGGCGACCCCCAGCGCGCGCGGGTAGAGCTCTCCCTGCTTCGGCCGCGGCCCCGGCGGCCATGCCGCCCAGATCGACAGCGAGAGCAGCTTGCCGACGTGGCCGACGACGACGCCGCCGGCCCAGCCGGCGAGCAGCAGCACGACGTACGCCTCGACGAGCCGGTGCCCGCCGGCACCGGCGGCGGCCGTCAGCCCGAGAACGGCCGCCTGGACGAGGAAGAGCCCGCCGGCGAGGAGGTGTGCGAGCGGCGCCTCGAGCGGAGCGCGCCGCGTGCGGGCCGCCCGCAGCATCAGTAATGCGAACCGTCCGAGCGCGACGGCGACGACGGCGCCGCCGGCGAGCGTCACCGCCTGCTCGCGCACGCCGATCCCGGCCGCGAGGAGCCACAGGCCGCCGACGAGCGTCAGCTCGTCGAGGGGCCACGCGCGCCGCGGCGCGGCCGGTGCGAGCGCGAGCATCGGCCCGAGCGTCCGCCCGACGGTGACGATCAGCAGCGCGATCCAGCCGAGCAGCGCAACGTGGAGGTGGATGAGGAGCCAGCGCTCGTACGCGAGCCCGGCGAACGGCGCGTCGTGCGCGAACGCGAGCGCGCCGATGACGAGCGCGGCGACGACGTGCGCGCACGAGAGCGCGACGCCGGTGCGGCTCGCCACGAGCAGCCTGCCGCGCGGCGCGCGCACCACGAGCGTGAGGATCTCCGCGAGGACGATCGCGAGCCCGCACGAGGCGAGCCCGACGCCGACCCACACGAGTACGCGCGCGTCGCGGCCGAGCCCCGATGCGACGAGCAGGCCGCCGCCGAGCAGGACGAGCGCGAGCCAGAGCGCCCGCTCCGACGGCAGGTCGTTCCGGAGCATCATCGGCAGCAGGTGGAACGAGGCGCCGGCGACCGCGAACGGCAGGGCGCCGAGCGCGAGCAGGTGGACGGCGAGGACGGGCGCCGCCGCGAGCGGCCGGCCGGCCGCGAGGTCCGGCGCGGCCGCAACCGACGCGCCGGCGGCGGCGAGCCAGGCGACGACCGCGACGGCGAAGTAGGCGACGGTCAAGCGCCGCGGCGCGTGCAGGAGCATGCACCAAGTCTGTCGTAGACTTCGAAGATGCTCGGAGAGGTGCTGACCGCGATCGTGACGCCGTTCGACGCGGACGGCGCGGTGAACCTCGACAAGTTCCGCGAGCTCGCCCAGTTCCTCGTCGAAAACGGCTCCGACGGCCTCGTCGTCGCCGGCACGACCGGCGAAAGCCCGACGCTGTCCGATGACGAGAAGGTCGAGCTGTTCGCCGCCGCCAAGGATGCGGTCGGCGACCGCGCGACGATCGTCGCCGGCACCGGGACGTACGACACGCAGCACTCCGCGCAGCTGACGAAGCGGGTGCACGACCTCGGCGTCGACGGCTTTCTCGTCGTCACGCCGTACTACAGCAAGCCGCCGCAGCGCGCGATCGTCCGGCACTTCGAGGAGATCGCCGCGCAGACCGACAAGCCGGTCGTCGTCTACAACATCCCCAGCCGCGTCGTCATCAACATCGAGCCGGAGACGATCGAGCAGCTTGCGCGCATCGACAACGTCCGGGCGGTGAAGCAGGCGAACGACGACCTCGAGCAGGCGCGCCGTATTCCGGGGCTCGGCCTCGACCTGTATGCGGGCGACGACAACCTGATCTTTCCGTTCCTCGAGCTCGGCGGCGTCGGCGGGGTGTGCGTGCACACGCACGTCTGGGGACCGCAGACGAAGGAGATGGTGCGCCGCTACCGCGACGGCGACGTCGACGGTGCGCGCGCGCTCAACGAGGAGATGCTGCCGGCCTTCGACCTCTTGAAGGTGACGACGAATCCGATCGGCATCAAGACGGCGCTCAACCTGCTCGGCCATGACCTCGGCGGCTTCCGGCTGCCGATGGTCGACGCGACGGCGGAGGAGACCGAGCAGATCCGGGCGTGCCTTGCGCGCGGCGGCGTGCTGCAGCCGGCCTAGCCGTCGGGCGGCGCCCGCCGAGAAAGCTCGTAGGCGGTCGCGCCGAGGAGCTCCGACCCCGTCGGCGCTCCCAGCGAGCGCATCGTCACGCCTTCGTGCTCGAGGTCGGGCGGCGAGTCGAAGGCGTTGGCGGTCGCGACCGCACCCTATGCTTGGACGACGATGGGCGTCTGCCGCATCATTCCGCTCGGCGGCCTCGGCGAGGTCGGCAAGAACATGACCGTCTTCGAGGCGGACGACTCGATCGTCGTCGTCGACGCCGGCCTCGCGTTCCCGCGCGACGAGCATCTCGGCGTCGACCTCGTCCTGCCCGACTTCACGTACCTGCGGGAGCGCGAGCACATGATCCGCGGCGTCGTGCTCACGCACGGGCACGAGGATCACGTCGGCTCGCTGCCGTACCTGATGCGTGAGGTGCGAATCCCGGTCGTCGTCGCGACGCGGCTGACGCTCGCGCTCGTCAAGTCGAAGCTCGACGAGCACGGCCTGCTGCGCGAGGCGGAGCTGTGGGAGCGCTCGCCGTACGACGAGCCGTTCCAGCTCGGTGCGTTCCGGATCGAGCTCGTGCGCATGGCGCACTCGATCCCCGACGCGGTCGCGGTCGTGCTCGAGACGCCGGGCGGCCGCATCGTCCACACCGGCGACTACAAGCTCGACCACACGCCCGTCGACGGCCAGCGCACAGACGTCGGCAAGCTCGCGGACGTCGGGAACCGCGGCGTCTCGCTGCTGCTCGGCGACTCGACGAACGCCGAGCGGCCGGGCATGACCGGGTCCGAGCGGCTCGTCGGCGAGGCGTTTCGTCAGCTGATTCCGCTCCGCTCGGGCCGGATCGTCGTCGCGTCGTTCGCGTCGAACATCCACCGCGTGCAGCAGGCCGCGGAGGTCGCGATCGCGAACGGCCGAAAGGTCGCGGTGGTCGGCCGCTCGATGCGCAAGAACATGAACATCGCCCGCAGCCTCGGCTACGTCGAGCTCCCGGACGACGTGATCGTCTCGCCCAAGGAGGCGATGGACCTTCCGCCCGGCGAGGTGCTGATTCTCTGCACCGGCAGCCAGGGAG